>JAVVDX010000018.1:0-31361 GCA_032251475.1 Wenzhouxiangellaceae bacterium
GCAGGTCGACGACGTGGCGGCCGAGGCGGTCCGACGGGCGCGTGCCGGGGCCCCCGAAGGTACGCTGCTCTGGAGCGAGGAACAGCGCGCCGGCAACGCCCGGCTCGGACGCAGCTGGGAGTCGCCGCCGGGCGGGCTGTACGCTGCGGTCGTGTTCCGCCCGGAATTCGACTGGTCGGAAACCGGCGCTCTGGCGCTGATCGGCACCGTCGCGCTGGGCAGCGCGATCGCCGGGCTCGTCGCACCGATGACCGAGTTGCGTTACCGATGGCCCAATGGCGTGCTGGTCGGCGGCACCAGGATTGCCGGCCTGTGGCTGCATGAGGATCGCGATGACGGCTGGCTGGTGCTGTCGCTGGCGTGCAACGTCCGGAAAGCGCCCGGGTCGGTATTCGACGGCGGCTGCCTGTCGCAGGAAGGCGGCGAGCCGGACCTGTCCCCTGCCCTGCTGCTCGAGCATATTGCGCGCCAGCTGCTCGGCTGGCTGAACCGGTGGGGCGACGAGGGGCTGGTGCCGGTCACGACCCACTTTGCCGGCCGCAGCGATCCGGCGGGCACGCCGGTGGCGCTGACGATACCGCCGGACGAGACGCTGGCCGGCCGGATCGTCGGACTCGACGACAAGGGCGGCCTGGTGGTCGACTGCAATGAAAAGCGCCGGACCGTTTCGATCAGGCGCTTCTACGGATTGGACTGAGCGACCTCGCGCCGGTGATCAGGCCGGCGATCCGGGTTGCGAGGCCACGCCGCCTTTTGAGCCGTCCTGATCTTGCGGGACGAATTCCTCGGATTTGACGTCCTCGTACCACAGGTCGTGATGCTGTTCGGCCCATTCGGCGCTTACGTGCCCCCTGGTCATGCCTTCGAGTGCACCCTCGACGCCGATTGTTCCCAGATAGATATGACCGAACGAAATCGCGATCCACACCAGCGCAAGGCCGGCATGGACGACCAGCAGGATCTGCATCAGGCTGCGGTCGGCGAAAAATGTCGGCAGAATCATCAGCACGCCGGTCACCCCGACTGCGATCCCGGCGGTGGCGATGAACCAGAACCATGCTTTTTCCCCACCGTTCATTCTGCCGGCGGGCACATGCTTGCCCAGCATGCCGCCGCCTTTGCGAAACCACTCGAAATCGCGCTTGTCCGGGATATTGCGCGGAATCCAGGTGACGACGACCGAGATCAGCGCGATCAGGAAAATCGGGCCGGACCAGTTGTGGATGATCTTGGCCAACGACGCCCAGGCCGAAAACCCTTCCGGTCCCATCAACGGGATCAGCACCGCACGTCCGAACAACAGGCTCAAGCCGGTAATGGTGAGGACGATGAACAGCGTCGCCATCGTCCAGTGCATCGTGCGATCGATTACGCTCCAGCGCGGCACCCGTTTGCCGCTGGGGCTCGAAGCCAGTTTCTGCCCGCCTGTAAGTGAGAAGACGATCGCAATCGCCAGCAGCGAAATGCCGAGCAGCCACGGCCCGTAGGTGGACACCGGACCATTTCGAAACTGGCGGAAATTCTCTCCGCCCGCGTTGATCAGAACGCCCGTCTGCAGGCCCTGAACCGTCGTGGTTCCGGATACGCCTTTGCGAGCTTCGCGCCAGTACTCGGAGCGGGGATTGTTTTCGCTCCACGCGTCACTCGCAAGTTCGACGGTCCCGGCCTGTTGTTCCGACGGCTGGGCGACGGCCACGTAGACGTAGCCGCCCAGCGGGGCAATAACCGCGGCGGCGGCGACGACGAGACTTGCCAGAATCAGGCGTCGCCGTTTCACATTTTTCGTGTCTTTCGCTTTCATCGGCTGAAAACCTCCAGAGCTATCGCCTCGCCTGCACGGCGAGCATTCGATCGCGCAAATGCTCACGTGTGTCGTCGGTGAGCGAAAGTTCGTTCTTCAGCAATTCCTGCTGACCTTTGCTGACCCACGGCTCCTGAATGTGCTCGGTGCAAGCCGCGACCGGGAGCATCGCCATAGCCGCCAGACAGCACCGAATCGCATGCGTTCTGGACGACATCATCGATCCCTCTGCCCGTCAAAGCGCTGATCCAGCTTCTGACGCAGTTCCGGGTTTTCGAGTTTGTCCAGCAACGAGTCGTGCCGACCCTTGTATATACCGGGCTCGTACAAGGTGACGTCGGCCGATTCGTAGCAACCGGTGGTGATCGACGCAGCCAGCCCGAGTGCCGCGAGTACGAAAATGCCGGTACGCATGGTCATGAGTCCTCGGTGCCGCCGTAGGCCGTATCCCAGCCCCAGGTCTGCGGACGGCCCTGCCGGCGCATTACCCGCTCGCGGTAGATATCGGCGACCATATCCCCGTCTCCGGCCAGCAGCGCCTTGGTCGAGCACATCTCGGCGCAGGCCGGCAACTTGCCCTCCGCAATCCGGTTGGAGCCGTACTTCTCGAACTCCTCCTGGGTGCCGTCGTCGGCCGGGCCACCGGCGCAGAACGTGCACTTGTCCATCTTGCCGCGAACGCCGAACGCTTCCTGTTTCGGGAACTGCGGCGCGCCGAACGGACAGGCGTAGAAGCAATAGCCGCATCCGATGCACAGATCCTTGTCGTGCAGCACGATGCCGTCTTCGGTGGTGTAGAAGCAATCCACCGGGCAGACCGCGGCGCACGGTGCGTCGGTGCAGTGCATGCAGGCTACCGAGATCGACTTCTCGCCCGGCTCGCCGTCGTTGAGCGTGACGACACGCCGGCGATTCACGCCCCACGGCACCTCGTTTTCGTTCTTGCAAGCCGTTACACAGCCATTGCACTCGATGCAGCGGTCGGCATCACAGAGAAACTTCATTCTTGCCATTGCTATATCTCCTGCGTCAGGCTGCCTTGATCTGGCAAAGGGTGGATTTCGTTTCCTGCATCTGGGTCACCGAGTCGTAGCCGTAGGTCGTCGCGGTGTTGCAGGCCTCGCCGCGCACGTACGGCGCGGTTCCTTCCGGATAGCGATCCAGAAGATCCTCGCCCTGGAACCAGCCGCCGAAGTGGAAAGGTGTCCAGACCACGCCGCGACCGACGCGCTCGGTGATCATTGCATGGACCTTGATTCGGCCGCCTTCGGCACCTTCCAGCCAGACCCACTGGTTGTCCTTGATGCCCCGGTCGTTGGCGTCGGCCGGGTTGATCTCGACGAACATGTCCTGCTGCAGTTCGGCCAGCCACTTCATCGAGCGCGTCTCCTCGCCACCGCCCTCGTACTCGACCAGCCGGCCGCTGGTGAAGACCAGTGGATAGTCGCCGGAATGATCGGTGGACTGGATCGATTCGTATAGCGTCGGTACGCGCCAGAACGCCTTGCGGTCCTCGTAGGTCGGGTACTTGCTGACCAGGTCGAAGCGCGGCGTGTACAGCGGCTCGCGGTGGATGGGCACCGGGTCCGGGAAGGTCCAGACCATCGCGCGCGCCTTGGCATTGCCGAATGGGGCGCACTCGTGCGCGATCGCGACGCGCTGGATGCCTCCGCTCAGGTCGGTCTTCCAGTTCACGCCGTCCAGCGCATCGGACTCCATGTCCCTGAACTGGGCCACGTCGTCTTCGCTGGCTCCGCCTTCGGGCTTGTCCCGCAACCCGGCGACCCAGGCGATGGTCGCCAGCTCCTCGGGCCTCAATTCGGTATGCCAGCCGAGGCGCCGAAGCATGCCGTAGGAAAACTCGGGGTAGCCGTCCTCGATGTCGGAATCGACGCTCCACGAGCCCTCGGCGAGGATGTTGTTGCCCTCGTGCTCGGTACCGAAACGGGCCCGGAACGTCAGACCACCCTTCGAGACCGGCTTGCTCGGGTCGTAGAGCACATGGGTGCCCGGGTGCTTCAGGTCGGCGTTGCCCCAGCACGGCCACGGCAGGCCGTAGGTTTCGCCGTCGCACGGGCCGCCCTTGGCGACCAGCGTCGTCGTGTCGAACGTGTGCCGGTTCTCGGCGTGCAGCTTCAGCCGTTCCGGGCTTTGGCCGGTATAGCCGATGGTCCAGTGCCCGAGGTTGATCTCGCGCAGCGTGTCTTCCGGCGACGGTACGCCGTTCTCGTCGATCGCGATGTGCTTGAACATCTCGTCGGCGAAGCCGAACTTCTGCGCGAACAGGTACAGGATCGCCGAATCGGGCTTGGACTCGAACAGCGGCTCGATGATCTTCTCGCGCCACTGCAGCGACCGGTTCGATGCCGTCACAGAACCTGCCTGTTCGAACTGGGTGCAGGTCGGCAGCAGGTAGACGCCGTTCTTGCGTTCCGACATTACCGCGAGGTGGGTCGGGTACGGGTCCGAGATTACGACGAGGTCGAGCTTCTCGATCGCCCGCTTCATGTCCGGTCCGCGCGTCTGGCTGTTGACCGCGTGGCCCTGGAAGAAGATGGCGCGCACGTTGTCGCGCTGCGACAGGTTCTCCTTGTCCTCGAGAATGCCGTCAATCCAGCGCGAGACCGCCAGGCCCGGGATATTCATCGTGTAGGCCATCGAGCCGTCGCCGGCGTCGTATTGCTGTTCGACGTCGAAGCGGTTGCGCAGCCATTCGTAATCGACATCCCAGACCCGGGCCCAGTGCTTCCAGGCGCCGTCGGACAGTCCGTAGTAACCAGGCAGCGTGTGGCAGTTCGGTCCGACATCGGTTGCGCCCTGCACGTTGTCGTGGCCGCGGAAGATGTTCGCCCCGCCGCCGGAAACGCCGATGTTGCCCAGCGCGAGCTGCAGCACGCAGTAGGCGCGCGTGTTGTTGTTGCCGATGTGGTGCTGGGTGCCGCCCATGCACCAGACGATGGTGCCCGGCCGGTTTTCGGCCATTGTCCGGGCCGCACGCAGCATTTCATCGCCCGGAACGCCAGTCACGTCCTCGCAGGTGGCCGGATCCCAGCGCGCGACTTCCTCGCGGATCCGGTCCATGCCGTAGACGCGCTGCCGGATGTATTCGGTGTCTTCCCAGCCGTTTTCGAAGATGTGCCACAACAGGCCCCAGATGAACGCCACGTCGCTGCCGGGGCGGATGCGGATGTGCTGGTCGGCATGCGCCGCGGTGCGTGTGAAGCGCGGGTCGACGACGATCATCGTCGCGCCGTTTTCCTTGCCGCGCAGAATATGCTGCATCGCGACCGGGTGCGCCTCGGCCGCGTTCGAGCCGACGAACAGCATCGCCTTGGCGTTGTGCATGTCGTTGTACGAATTCGTCATCGCCCCGTAGCCCCAGGTGTTGGCGACACCCGCTACGGTGGTGGAATGGCAGATCCGGGCCTGGTGGTCGATGTTGTTGGTGCCCCAGAATGCGGCGAATTTGCGCTGCAGGTACGATCCCTCGTTGTTCGCCTTCGACGAGCCGCACCAGAAGATGGAATCGGGGCCGGACTCGTCCCGAATCTTCAGGAACTGGTTACCGATCTCCTCGACCGCCTCATCCCAGCTCATCCGCTTCCACTGGCCGTCGACGAGCTTCATCGGGTAGCGCACCCGTTTCTCGCTGTGGCCGTGGTAGCGCAGCGAAGCGCCCTTGGCGCAGTGCGACCCCAGGTTCAGGGGCGAATCGAAATCGGGCTCCTGACCCACCCAGACCCCATTCTCGATTTCGGCGATCGAACCACAACCGACCGAGCAGTGGCTGCAGACAGTTCTGCGCTTGACGATATCCTTCAGGCGCGGCGTCGCATCCTGCCGTGCCTCGACGCGGCGCATCATGCCGAGCGGAAGGCTGCCGACCACCGCGGCGCCGCTGGCCGCCAGACCCGAGCGCTTGAGGAAGGTGCGGCGATCGAATCCTGGCTGGCCGGACTGCCGCGAGGCCTGGGATTGCTTGCGAATCAGTTTCATGGAACGTCTCCTGCCTTGTATTCCCGAACCCGGCGTCTAGATGCGGGCCTTTTCGTAGTACTGCCGGATGTGCTCGGTCTCGCGATAGTTGCGGTCCCGCGCCTCGGACCGTGGCTTTTCCCGGGCCGGCGCGTTGCCTGCAGTCGAAAGCAGCCCCAGCGAGGCGGCCGTGCCGACGCCGATGACGCCGCCGAGCATGCGCCTGCGATCCAGGTCCGGGATTTTCGGATCTTTGGTTTGCCGAAGTCTTTTCATTGCGTTTGTCTCCAGATCAACGCGGTCATTCGTCATGCGGGGAGATCGAGCCAGCGGCGCTCGAACTCGAGAAAAGCCTGTGCGTGCCGGGCGACCCGGCGGTAGAAATCGGCGTTCCTGGCTGCCAGAACGTCGTCGAGAAAATGCGCCATCCACGAATCGACGTGGCGCTCGAAGAAGTGCTGCTGCGTTTGCGAATCGGCGCCCTGCCCCGGATCAACCAGCAGCGCCATGGTCTCGCTGACGGCCGCGGCATGATCTTCGGACTCGCCCGCGTCGCGGTCGCGCTCGATGCCGAGCTGTGCGAGATCGGCACGCAGCTTCGCCAGCGGCTTGTCCAGCAGGTAGCCGGACAGGTACCAGCTCGCGTACGGCAGCACTTCGCCGCGCCCGAGGCCAATGAAGAGCGCATGGAATTCGTCGTCGACCGCGGCCGGATCGGCGGCTTCGGCCGCGCTTGCCAATCGGTTCCAGGTCTTTCCGAGGGGGGTGGCGTCTCCGTCACGGCCGCAGGCCGCCAGTCGTTGCAGCAGTTCGGCATCCGGCGGGGCGGCGAAAAGTCTTGCCAGAAGGCGCCAGCTTGCGCTTCGCAGCGATCCGGCCTCGGGCGCCTCCGGGCCACTGTGGCTGCCGAAGTCTGGACGGGAAACCGGTGCCTGGGGAGCACCGGGAGATCCGTTCGTTTCGCCCGGACGAAGCTGCATTCAGTTCTCCCTAAATTAGTGGGGAATGTACTTCGCCGGTCCGGTCACCGTCAAGTGCGGCTCGTTGTGCAGCGCAATAATCCGACCCGGGATCGCCGCCTCCGGGAGCGCTTCAATCGCGGCCCGGCTTGTGGAGATCGAACCCGCCTTCCTGCTCCCACAGGTTCCGGATGCGGCAGTCCTCGCAGCGCAGCAGGCGCTCGCGCGCCTGATCGGTCGCGAACATCCAGTGATCGCTGAGCCGTTCGCGCATCCGGTCGATGAGCGCCCGGGTCGCGAACGGCTTGCCGCAATCCGGGCAGTGGTGCATTTCGGCCTCGTTGAGCACCCGCTCCCCGGGCCGCACGTGGGCGGCAAAATGCATGCGCGGCCGGAGCCCGATCGCGTCTTCGGGACAGGCCTGCGCGCACAGGCCGCATTGCAGGCAACGTTCCTCGCGAAACAGCAGTCGCGGCAATTCGCCGCCGCCCTGCACCGCCGTCGCCGGGCAGATCGACACGCACGCCATGCACAGCGTGCACGCGTCGCGGTCGACCTCGATATCGCCGTACGGGGCCCCGGCCGGCAGCGCCACGGTTTCGTCCGGCTGCCCCTGCAATACCGCCTGCGCGTGCAGTGCCGCCAGCGCCTGGCGCGCGACGACGCGCTTGTACCCGCGGCCGTCGAACGCGGCCGGCTCGCCGACCATCGCGGGCAGCGGCTGCAATCGTCTTGCCGCATCGGGCCCGGACAGCCAGACGACGCGCTCGGCCGCATGCGCATCGCCCAGCGCACGCAATAACGGATCGAGCACGTCCAGCTGCGACCGGCTCGCCGCGCCCAGACTCGGCGCCGGTTCGGGGCCGGGCAGCAGCAGCACGCGGGCGGCCCCGAACGCCAGCAGCGACAGCCAGCTTTCCAGGCCGATCGCGCCGACATCCTCGACCGGAACAGGGATCACGTGCTCGGGCAGTTCCGGCGCGTGCCGCGCCAGCCCCCCGGCGGCCGATCCGGCGTTGTAGAGCAGCAATTCGGGCGCGGGAACCGTCTCGGTCTCCGTGCCGGCCGCGGCGCGGTAATCGACCAGCAGTCGTTGCGCACCCGTCAGCAGTTCGCCGCGATCGGGAGCCTGGTAGCGGATCGCGCCCGACGGGCAGACCGTCGTGCAACTGCCGCAGCCCTGGCATAGGTACGGATCGACCTCGATCCGGTCGCCGGCCGACGTGATCGCCTCGGTGGCGCAGACCTCCAGGCAATTGCTGCAGCCGGTGATTCCGCTGGCGCCGTGGGCGCAGATCTCGGGCTTGTAGTCGAAATAGCGGGGTTTCTGGAATTCGCCGATCAAGTCGGGCAACTCCGTCAGCGCCTGCTGTCGCTCGGCGTCGGTCACGGCCCGGTAGTAGCCGGGCGGCGCGACGTCCATGCGCATGCCGCCCGAGCCATCGAGGTCTAGAACGAGATCGAACGTGTCCGATTCGATACCGAACGCCGCCGCCGCGTCGAGCACGCGTCCGCGGTCGACCTCGACCTTGAGCGTGAACGCGCCCAGATGGCCGCTCAACTCGCGCGGCCGGCCGTCCAGATAGCGTGCCGGCGGCGCGCTCTCCGGCGGTTCGGCCGGCGGTTGCGTGGCCAGTATCGCGCAGGTCATGCGTTCGGCGAGCACCTTCGCCAGCGGCCAGGCGTCGTCGGCCGGACCGATGATCAGCAGCCGCCCGCTCGAGTGGTATTCGACCCACTGCATCGGTTCGGGAAGCGGCGAAAGGCCATCCAGCGCCCGCGCGCGGGCCCGACCCGCCGGGGTCGTCGCCGGCAGCGCCGCCGGACCCGGTTCAGTCGACTCGGTCATGATCTGCCGCACCCGCCATCGTCGTCGTCGCGCCCAGGTGCGCGCCGACGGCTCGCCCGCTCGTCATCCGGTTCGGAGTCGACGGGACCGGCGAGCCGATCCCCGGACGGTGTCGCCGCGGCATCTCCGTACTCTCCCCCATCGGCGTCGCGACCCACCGTCGGTGTTCCGCTGCGCCGTTCTTCGGCCGGCACGCCGTCGTCGCCGCTCTCCCCATTGTCAGCCAGGCGCTTGCCCAGCTCCTCGAGCCGCCGCTGCATGAACGTGGTGACCAGGCCTTCGGCGTTCGAATACCGGGCGTAGTCCTCGGCGTAGTCGTCGAGGTCGTCGACGACCTTGAGCGAGCCCTGCCTGAACAGCCGCCGCAGCGCGGCCCGGCGCAACTGGCGGCTGACCCGCGGCGAAAAGAAGTCGCTGACGCCGCCGCCCTCGTCGATGCTCTCCAGCGGCGGCATGTCCTCGTCACCAGGCGGATCGGCATCGGCGACGCCCGCTTCGGCCACCGGCTCGTCAGGATTGTCGACCGGGTCGCCGCCGGCATCCGGCTTTCGCTCCGGATCGGTCGGGATCGCGGAATCCTCCGGCTCGCCGCGCAGGCTTTCGGACCGGCGCCGCGACCAGCGCCGCAGGAACGGTTCCCGCGACTCGTCCCGGCGCCTGTCGTCGTTGTCGGAATTCCTGCTCATCGTCTCTCGCTGCGGGATCTTTCGTTGCCGGGCTTTTCCCGGCGGTCCTTGTCGCCGCGCGAACGCTTGCGCGGGCCCGGCGTCCAGTGCGTTTCGACGTAGTGCTGCAGCCAGCCGATGACCGTGCGCGGCATCGGCGCCTGCAGCAGCATTTCGTCGACCTCGATCGCGGCGACGCCGTCGTCCTGGTCGGCCGTGACGCGCAGCGGCACGGGCTCGCCATGCGCGCCGGGCTTGCAGATCAGGTACAGCATGGGGCAGCGGCTGGTGAGGTTGTAGATATAGTCGTCGGCCTCGCGCGGCGACAGGCGAAGCCGCAGGCCGCGCCACTGGTAGATCGTCGAATCGTCGCCTTCGCGGACGAGGCGCCGCTCGGGCGGGCCGGCGTGCGCGACCGGGTCGGGGACCACCCCCAGCAGATGCCAGCCGCCGGCATCGTGCTGGAGCATCGCGCTCAGCGTGATCGATGCGTTGCGTTCGATTTCGGGCGCGTTCATGTTCGCTCCGGGGCGGCGGGTTCGTGCGAGGGCTGCGCAGTCGACACTATACTGCCGGCAGCATTCGGATGGACGGTTCGGGTCGATTGCATGAATGAAGCCACGGTAGCGATTTTGATCGGAACCCGCAAGGGGTTGTTCATCGCGCGCACGGACGATGCGCGACAGCAGTTCGAAATCGACGGGCCACACCTGGCCGGATACGAAATCCAGCGCGCGTTCCTCGACCCGCGTGACGGTCGCCGCACCGGTTATGCCGCCGCCCACCATCCGATCTGGGGAATTCACGTCTACCGCACCGAGGATGCCGGCCGGAGCTGGCAGCCGCTGGCCGACGTGCCGCGCCATGGCGACGATGACGGTCCCGAGAACCTCAAGGTCATATGGGGCCTGGCGCCGGGCCCGGACGACGCACCGGGGACGCTGCTCGCCGGCATCGAGCCCCCCGGACTGTTCATCTCCGACGATCGCGGCGAGACCTGGCGATGCCTGGACGCGTTTCACCGCCACCCAAGCACCCGCTTCTGGCACCCGGCCAAAGGCGGTTGCGCGGTCCATTCGCTGGCCGCGCGCGGGGCGCGCATCTACGCCGCGCTGGCCGCGGGAGGTGTCTATCGCTCCGACGACCGCGGCGCAAGCTTCCGGCCATGCAACGACGGCGTGCGGGCTCCTTACCTGGCGGGTGCCAACCCGGCGGCCGGTCACAACGACCACACGCTGCGCGTCCATCCGGCCCGCCCCGACCGGCTCTACCGGCAAAGCCATACCGGCACCTGGCGCTCCGACGACGGCGGCGAGAACTGGGTCGAGATCACCGACGGCCTGCCCAGCGATTTCGGCTACGCGCTCGGGCTGGATCCGGCGGATCCGGACGTGCTGTTCACGATCCCCGAGGATTCCAGTCAGTTCCGGACCACCGTCGACGGCCGCCTGCGCGTCTACCGCACCGACGATGCCGGCAGCACCTGGCGCGCGCTGACCGCCGGGCTGCCGCAGCAGGACTGCTACGTCACCGTGCTTCGCGACGGCCTGGACACCGACGGCCTCGACCCGCTCGGAGTCTGGTTCGGCACCTCCAGCGGCCAGGTCTACGCCAGCCGCGACCGCGGCGAGCGGTTCGAGCCGCTGCCGGCGACGCTGCCGCCGATCCTGTGCGTCGACGCCGGCCCGGTCCGATGAGCGACCTGCTCCGCGCCCTGGGTATCAGGGGCATCGAGGGCATCCGGGACATCGACGGCGGCATCGTCGCGGCGATCGTCGCGGCAATCGGCGCCGGCGGCAAGAAGAGCCTGCTCTACGCGATCGCCGCGGCCGCCGAAGGACGCGTGGCGTGGACCGCAACCGTGCATACGCCGAAGCCGCCGGCCCGGACCGGCATCGAAATCGAGGTGGCCCCGGTCGCCTCCCTGCTCGAACGCGCCGCGCAACCGTCGGCAGCACGCGTGCGCGCTTTCCTGCAACCGAGCGCGAAGACCGGCCGCGTCGCCGGCATCGAGGCCGACGACGTCGAGCGGCTGCACGCCGCCGGTGACTTCGACCTGACGCTGGTCAAGGCCGACGGCGCCCGGATGCGCGGAATCAAGGCGCCGCGCCCGGGTGAGCCGGTGCTGCCGCCGACGACTGCGCGCGTGCTGGCCGTCGTTTCGGCCGCAGTGCTCGGCCGGCCGCTGGACGAACGCGTTGCGCATCATCCGGACCGGATCGCCGCGCTGACCGGCCTCGAACCCGGCGGCAAGATTGCGCCGGTGCATTTCGGCCGGCTGTTCGCGGCCGGTGAAGGCGCGCTGCAGGGCACCGGCCGCAAGCCCGTCACCGTGGTGATCAACCAGGTCGACGACGATGAGCGGCGCGCCGCCGCGCATGACGCGGCCCGGGCCATCCTCGACGCGGTCCCGGGGCTGGACCGGGTCGTGCTGACCCGCCTCGACCGGCCGCTGGAGCCGGACCGGGCGGTGGTTGAGATCGTCGCGCGCGGCGTACAATGAACAGCGTGAGTCCACAGGCGAATGGCGTCATGACGACAGCGACGAATCCCGAATCCGATCGCGCCGACGAAGCGGTGACGATCGAGCTGCCCGACGCGCTGCGTGCGCTGGCCGGCAACCGGGCCGAAGTCCGGGTGCGCGCCGGTACCGTGGCCGAGGCGCTGGACGAACTCGGCCGGCTGCACCCCGAGGCCCGGCTGCGGATCCTGACCCGCGGCGGCGAGCTGCGCCCGCACGTCAACCTGTTCGTCGGCGATGCCGACATCCGCTCCGGCCGCGGCCTGGCCACCGAACTGCAGCCGGGCGACAGCGTGCTGGTCGTACCGTCGGTGGCCGGGGGCTGAGACGGCATGCCCACGCTTGACGACCGCCTGGCCGCATTGCGCGCCGAGATTACCCAACTGAGCCCGGCCGAGGCGCGCGAACGCCAGGACGGCGGCGCCGTACTGATCGACGTGCGCGAAGCCGACGAACACGCCTCCGGCATCGCCGAGGGCGCCCGGGCCCTGCCGCGCGGCAAGCTGGAGATGAACATCGACTCGCTGGCCGAAGCCGACCGGCCGGTGCTGCTGATGTGCGCGGCCGGCCCGCGCTCGCTGCTGGCCGCCGACGACTTGCGCCGGCTCGGCTACCGCGACGTCGCCGTCGTCGACGGCGGCTTCGGCCGCTGGAAGGACGAAGGCCTGCCGTGGCAGCGCCCCGAAATGCCCGACGCCGACGCGGCCGAGCGCTACGCGCGCCAGGTGATCCTGCCGGAACTCGGCAACGAAGGCCAGGCGAAGCTCGCCGACGCGCGGGTGCTGCTGATCGGCGCCGGCGGCCTCGGCTCGCCGGCTGCGCTGTACCTGGCGGCGGCCGGCGTCGGCACGCTGGGG
Source organism: Wenzhouxiangellaceae bacterium (assembly GCA_032251475.1). Lineage (GTDB taxonomy): Bacteria > Pseudomonadota > Gammaproteobacteria > Xanthomonadales > Wenzhouxiangellaceae. The sequence continues at coordinate 12,628 of JAVVDX010000018.1, forward strand.
CTGGTCGACAACGACACCGTCGACCGCAGCAACCTTCACCGGCAGGTGCTGCACCGCGACGACCGCGTCGGCTGGCCCAAGACCGACTCGGCGCGAGCCACGCTCGAGGCGCTGAACCCGCGCATTCGCGTCCGGACGCACCGGCAGCGGCTGACGGCGGAGACCGTCGAGCAGGTGTTCGAAGGTTATCGGATCGTCGCCGACGGCTCGGACAACTTCCCGACCCGCTACCTGGTCAACGACGCCTGCATCCGGCTCGGCGTGCCCAACGTCTACGGTGCCGTCGAGCGGTTCGAGGGCCAAGTCGCGGTGTTCGGCGCCGGCGGCCGGCCCTGCTACCGCTGCCTGTTCGCCGAACCGCCAGCGCCCGAGGCCGCGCCGTCGTGCGCCGAGGCCGGCGTGCTCGGCGTCGTGCCGGGCGTGATCGGGATGCTGCAGGCGCTGGAGGTGATCAAGCTGATCACCGGCATCGGCGAGACGCTGACCGGCCGGCTGCTGCTGTTCGACGCCCGCGCGGCCCGGTTCCGAGAACTCCGACTGAGCGCCGACCCGGACTGCCGCTATTGCCGGCCCGGCACGGAATTTCCCGGCTACATCGATTACGCCGGCTTCTGCAGCGGCGAGGCGCATGCCGGCTGACGATGACCCCGCCTGGATTCGATGACCCCGGCTGGCTTCGATGACCCCGGAGGGCTTCGATGATTGATCCGAAGCGGATCGACGCGGTCGTGCTCGCCGGCGGCCGGGCGCGCCGGATGGGCGGCGTCGACAAGGGCCTGGTCGAGATCGGCGGCCGGACGATGATCGCCCGGACGCTGGCCGCGGTCGCGCCGCAGGTCGGCCGCGTCATCATCAGCGCCAACCGGTCGCTCGAACGCTACCGCGAGTTCGGCATTCCGGTCGTCGCCGACCGGCAGCCCGGTTTCGCCGGCCCGCTGGCCGGTCTCGACGCCGGCTTCGCCGCGACCGGCGGCGAGCTGCTGCTGAGCGTGCCGTGCGACGCGCCGCTGCTGCCGCCGGATCTCGTCGAGCGCCTCGCCGATGCGCTGGAGCGCAGCGGCAACGACATCGCCGTGGCCGAGGCCGGCGGCCGGCTGCATTCGCTTCATGCGCTGTTCCGGCGCAGCCTCGCGGCCGACCTGGCCGCGGCACTGGCCGCCGGCGAGCGCAAGCCGGACCGCTGGTATGCGAGCCGCGGTTTCGCCCGGGTCGCATTCGACGATGCGCCCGATGCCTTTGTCAACGTCAACACGCCGGACCAGCTCGAGCAGCTCGAGGCCCGGCTGACCCCGGAAATTCCACGGGAAATTCCATGACCCCGAATACCCCTGCGAAACCGGCCGGCTGCGGCCACGACGCCCCGGCGCTTCCACTGGAGGAAGCGCGCTCGCGGATTCTCGAGCAGGTCTCGCCGATCACGGCGGCCGAGACGGTCGAATTGCGCGGCGCGCTGCACCGCGTGCTGGCCGGGCCGGTCACCGCCGCAATCGACGTTCCGAACCACACCAACTCGGCAATGGACGGTTTCGCGGTGCGTGCGGCCGACGTCGCCGCGGCGGGCGCCCGGCTGCGGCTGGTCGGCGACAGCTTTGCCGGCCACCCGTTCGCCGGCACCGTCGAGCCCGGCTGCTGCGTGCGCATCATGACCGGCGCCGTGCTGCCCGACGGCGCCGACAGCGTCGTGATGCAGGAGCGCACCGGACTGGACGGCGACGAAGTCGTTTTCGAGACCGCATGCAAGTCCGGCCAGAACGTGCGCGCCGCCGGCGAGGACATCGCGCGCGGGCGCACCGTGCTCGAGGCCGGCCGATGGGTCGACAGCGCCGATCTCGGCCTGCTCGCCTCGGTCGGCGCCGCCGAGGTCCGGGTGCTGCGCAGGCCGCGCGTCGCTTTCTTCTCGACCGGCGACGAGATCGTGCCGGTCGGCACGACGCTGGCGCCGGGGCAGATCCACGATTCGAACCGGCACACGCTCCACGGCCTGCTGACCGAGCTCGGCATGGAAGCCTGCGACCTCGGCATCGTTCCGGACCGGGCCGACGCGGTCGACGAAGCGCTGGATCAGGCCGCCGGCTTCGACGCGGTGCTGACCACCGGCGGCGTCTCGGTCGGCGAGGCCGATTACGTCGTCGATGCGCTGGCGCGCCGCGGCAGCGTCGGATTCTGGCAGGTTGCGATCAAGCCCGGCCGTCCGCTGGCATTCGGACGGCTCGGCAGTGCGCTGTTCTTCGGGCTGCCCGGCAACCCGGTTTCGGCGATGGTGACGTTCCTGCAGCTGGTGCGGCCGGCGCTGGTCCAACTTGCCGGCAGCCGGCCGGCGCGGGCGCTGGCAATCGACGTTCCCACCACCCGGCCCATCCGCAAGAAGGCCGGCCGGCGCGAATTCCAGCGCGGCCGCCTGGTCGCCGCCGGACACGGCCTGGCGGTGGAGCCGTTCGGCCACCAGGGTTCGGGAGTGCTGCGCTCGATGAGCGAGGCCGACTGTCTGATCAACCTCGGCCCGGACACCGGCGATGTGGAGGCCGGGGACACGGTCCGGGTCGAGCCGTTCGCCCAGCCGGTCTGGAACGGATGACAGCAGGCTCCGACGTCCCGGGCTGTCACCCGGGGTCGTCGCCCCCGCCTTCAGTCCCGTTCAGCCGACGTCGAGCTCGCCGTCGACGGTATGCGACAGGTCGAGATCGGGGCACTCGAGGCGCACCGACAACTTGAGCGGCCCGCCCGGCAGGCTGCCGTCGGCATCGGCCGCTCGCACGGCCTGCTCGATCTCGCGCTGCGAGGTCACCCCGACCTGCTTGAGGAACTTGCGCACGCTCAGGTTCAGTCTTTCTTCATCCATTGCCGGTTCTCCGGGTTCGTCGTCGAGGGGTCAATTGGCGCCTTCGGGGGCGCCTTCCGGCCGATCGGTTTCGTTCATCCGTGGAATCAACGCCACGAAGTTGCACGGGCGGGTCCGGACATCGAGCTGGTGCCGGAGAATCCGGTTCCAGGCGGTGCGGCACGCACCGGTCGAGCCCGGCAGGCCGAACACAAGCGTCGCGTTGGCCACGCCGCCGAATGCCCGCGACTGGATCGTCGACGGACCGATCTCGGCCAGCGAGTAGTGTCGGAACAGTTCACCGAAACCGTCGATGCGGCGAACCAGCAGCGGTTCGATCGCCTCCGGCGTACCGTCGCGGCCGGTCAGGCCGGTGCCGCCGGTGGTCAGGATGCAGTCGACCGCCGGGTCGGCGATCCAGGCCGAGACCGCGGCGCGGATCCGGAACATGTCGTCCGGGACCAGGTCGCGCGCGGCCAGCCGGTGGCCGGCCTCTTCCAGCCCCTTCTGCAGCGCGTCCCCGGAGCGGTCGTCGGCGGCCGTGCGCGAGTCCGATATCGTCAGCACCGCGATCTCGAGCGGTTGCGGCGTCGGTCCTTCGGGGGCGTGGCCGGACATGGCATCTTCTTCGGTATCGGGTCCGACTTCGGATTCTAGCGCGGATGGTTCATGCCCGAGACGATTCGGGTCCGGCCAGATCGGTCTCCCCGCCCATGCCGGCGATGTCGTAGCCGGGCAAACCGGAAATCGCGCGCTGCAGCGATGGATCGGCGAGCGCCCTGCCCAACTCCCGCACCCAGGGCGGCCCGCCCGCTGAGTTGTCTAAGGCCAGCAGGTACCGCTCTCGCGCCAGCGGCACGAAATCCAGGCCGAACCGGTCGGCCGCGGCGTGCACGCCGAAGCCGGCATCGGCGGCGCCGCTGGCGACCATCGCGGCCACGGCCAGGTGCGTGAACTCCTCGCTGTCGTAACCGGAGATGCCCGTGCCCTCGATGCCGGCGTCGTCGAGAAGCGCGTCGAACAGAAGCCGCGTGCCGGCGCCGGGCTGGCGGTTGACGAAATGCACGCCATTGCGCTGCAGGTCGCCCGGCGCGCGGAGGCCCAGAGGATTGCCGGGCGCCACCATCAGGCCCTGCTGCCTGTGAACGAAGCCCAGCACGCGGAACCGGTCGGGCGGCAGCAACCTCCGGAACGGCACCCCGATCTTGCGAATCCGGGCTTGTCCGAGCGGCGCCTCGGGCAGGTGGAAGCCGGCCAGATCGCATCGCCCGGCCGCGAGTTGCCGGACCGCGTCCAGACTGCCGCGGTACTCGAGATGGAATTGCGGACCGGCATCCGCGTCGAGCGCGTTGAGCCGGTCGCGCAGCTGCGCCACGGCGAGATCGTGGCTGGCCACTACGCGGACCGGCGAGGCGCTCGCCAGAAGTCCGGCCAGCTCCTGCTCGAGCTCGGCGGCAAGACTCTCGAGCAGCGGATCGAGCCGGGCGTGGGCGCGCCGCCGGCCCCACAGCAGGCTTTGCCCGAGCGCCGACAGGCTGGCGCCGCGCCCGCGCTCCAGCACCAGCAGCGGCGCGCCCAGCGACTTCTCCCAGCGCTGCACCAGGCCCCAGGCGTGCCGGTACGATACGCCGACCTCGCCCGCGGCGGCGCGCAACGACCGGCCCCGCTCGACGGTCTCCAGCAGCCGAAACACCGTGGGCTCGAGGTCTTCGAGCCGGTCGAGACCGACCCGCCAGCGAATTCCCATCTCGACTTTCATGAACCGACTCCGGTGGCGCGCTTTGCGTCGCCTTGTCATTAGTTATGCATGAGTGTACCTAACATCTGAATTGCGGACCAGCCAACCATCGAGCTGACTCCTTATATAGAGCCTTTATCCGACAACCTGAATGGAACCCTGTTCGTGATATCTGATCTGCAATCATGAACTTTTGAGCGTCAGTTAGACCCGAATTCACGCTATCATCGGCCCGGAGCAACCTTCGAGCCCGGCCGCAGCAGCCCGCATGAACGACTTCTCGCAAGCAATCGGACTGATGTTCGAACTGCTGTTTTCGCTCGAAACTGAACTGCTCGGGATCATCGCCCTGTCGCTCAAGGTAAGCCTTCTGGCCACGCTGTTCGCCGCCGTGATCGGCCTGCCGCTGGGCGCCTTCGTGGCCGTGTACCGGTTTCCGGGCCGTGCTGTGCTGGCGGCCCTGCTCAATGCCTTCATGGGCCTGCCGCCGGTCGTCGTCGGACTTGCCGTCTATCTCCTGCTGTCGCGCGCCGGTCCGCTGGGCGAGCTCGGCCTGCTGTTCACGCCGCAGGCGATGGTGATCGCCCAGTGCATCCTGATCACACCGATCATCGCCGCGCTCACCCGCCAGACCGTGGCCGACCTCGACCAGACCTGCCGGGAACAGCTCAGCGTGCTGCACACGCCGCACTCGGCCATGGTCGGCGCGCTGCTGTGGGACGGGCGGTTCTCGCTGCTGACCGGCGTGCTCGCCGGCTTCGGCAGGGCCGTCGCCGAGGTCGGCGCCGTACTGATCGTCGGCGGCAACATCAAGGGCGTGACGCGGGTCATGACCACGACGATCGCACTGGAAACCAGCAAGGGCAACCTGGCACTGGCGATGGCGCTCGGCCTGGTCCTGCTGGTGATCACGCTGTCGATCAACTTCCTCGTCACCGGGCTTCAGCATGCGGCGGTGCGGCGTTATGGCTGATTCGATCCGGCCCGGGAGCAACCCGCTGCTGCCGCTGCGGGCAGAAGGCATCGGCCTGCACCGCGACGGCCGCGCGCTGCTCGACGATATCTCGTTCAGCCTCCACGACGACCGGATCAGCGTGGTCCTTGGGCCGAACGGGGCCGGAAAAAGCCTTCTGCTGCGCATTCTGTGCAACCTGGTTCGGCCTGACACCGGTCGGGTGGACTGGGGCGGCCGAACGCCGCGCCGGGCCAGCCCGGCAATCGGCATGGTGTTGCAGCGCCCGGTCATGCTCCGGCGCTCGGTGCGGGCCAACCTGACCTTCGCGCTGGCGCGCGCCGGCGTTCCGGTTCGTGATCGGCGCTGCCAGGCCGATCGGGCACTGGCCGCGGCCGGACTCGCGCACCTGGCGCGTCAGCCGGCGCCCCGGCTTTCGGGTGGCGAAGCCCAGCGGGTGGCGATCCTGCGTGCCTGGGTCCAGCGCCCCCGGGTGCTCGTCTTCGACGAGCCCTGCGCCAATCTCGATCCGTACAGCACCCGGGAAATCGAATCCCTGATCCGCGAAATCCACGCAAGCGGTACCCGGATCGTGCTCACGACCCACGATCTCGGCCAGGCGCGGCGCCTGGCCGACGAGGTCGTGTTCCTGGCCGACGGCCGGCTTCACGAGCATGCCGCCGCGCGCGACTTTTTCAACCGTCCGGCGACCGCAGCCGCGGCGGCGTTTCTCGAAGGACGGCTTCTGACCTGACCCCGGCGAGCGACATCGTCCGGCAAACCACTTGGGAGGAAAACGATATGAAATCCGGCAATCCGACAATCTTCGGACTGGTACTGGTTCTGGTACTGGTTCCGGCACTCCAGGCGCCGCCCGTCGCGGCGCAGGATGATTTCATCGTCGTCGCCTCGACGACCTCGACGGACAATTCGGGCCTGTTCGACTACCTGCTGCCCCGCTTCGAGGACGAGGCAGGCTTCGACGTCCGGGTGATCGCGGTGGGCACAGGCGCCGCCCTGCAGTATGGCCGCCGATGCGACGCCGACGTCGTGCTGGTGCACGCACCCGAGGCGGAGAAGCAATTCGTCGCCGAAGGCTACGGCGTGGAACGGCACCCGCTGATGCACAACGATTTCGTCATCGTCGGTCCGGCGTCGGATCCGGCCGGGATCGGCAATACGGACAGCGCGGCGGCCGCCCTCGCCCGGATCGCGGCAACCGGATCGGTGTTCGTCTCCCGCGGCGACGACAGCGGTACGCACAAGAAGGAAATGTCGATCTGGAACCGGGCCGGCGTCGACCCGACCGAAGCAACCGGCGCCTGGTACCGCGAAGCCGGCGCCGGCATGGGCCAGACGCTGAACACGGCCCGGGGCATGGCGGCCTACACGCTCGCCGACCGGGGCACGTGGCTCGCCTTCGGCCAGCGCGGCGACCTGGTCGTTCTGGTCGACGGCGACCCGATGCTGTTCAACCCCTACGGCGTCATCCGGGTCGATGAAAGGAAATGTCCGTCCGTCAAAACCGAGCAGGCGCAGCGATTCATCGACTGGCTGCTCTCCGAGCGTGGTCAGCAGCTCATCGGCGACTTCCGTCTCGAGGGACAGGCGCTGTTCGTACCCGACGCGACGCGGTAGCCGGCGGGACCGTGCCCGGGTTTTATTAACCCGGCACAAATAGATTGCCGGGTTAATAGCCTCCGACAACGCCGGCGGTCTCAATGATTTTCCCGCAGCGCTGGAAACGGCAGCCGGTTATGGGTTATCGTATCGGCGGCATGCCCGCATGCCGATATCAAGGAGGTCATTTTGACGATGCTCCAGGACGGTTTCGGCCGCCGCTTCGCCTACTTGAGGCTCTCGGTCACCGATGTCTGCAATTTCCGTTGCGAGTACTGCCTGCCCAACGGCTACCAGGGAACGCCCACGGGCTTCATGAACGTCGACGAGATCCGGCGGCTGGTCACCGGGTTCGCCGAACTCGGAACCTGGAAGGTGCGCCTGACCGGCGGCGAGCCCATGGTCAGGAAGGATTTCCGGGAAATCCTCGAAACCGTCCGGGCAGTGCCGGGCATCGGCCGGATCGCGATGACCACCAACGGCTACCGGCTGAAAAAGACGGCCGCCGACCTCAGGTCCGCAGGGCTGGATGCAGTCAACATCAGTATCGACAGCCTGGACCCGAAGCGTTTCGAGGAAATTACCGGCGACCGGCGCTTCGCCGACGTACTCGCCGGCGTCGACGCGTGCCTCGAGAACGAATTCGATTCGATCAAGATCAACACGGTCCTGCTCAAGGGCCTCAACGACGGGGAGTTGCCGGACTTCTTCGAGTTCGTTCGCGAACGCCCGGTCGGGTTGCGCTTCATCGAGCTGATGGAGACCGGCGACAACCGCGCCTACTTCGAAAAGCGCGGCGTCAGCAGCGAGATCGTGCGCGCCAAGCTGCTGCGCGAGGGCTGGCAACGGATCGAACGGGGTCCGGTCGACGGCCCGGCCGTCGAGTACCGCCACCCCGACTACGCCGGCCGCATCGGCCTGATCGCGCCGTACGCTCCGGGTTTCTGCGACACCTGCAACAGGCTTCGGGTCACGGCCCGCGGCGGACTCAGGCTTTGCCTGTTCGGCCGCGGCAGCCGGAACCTGCGCCCATTCCTGCAACGCGACGAGGATATCGAGCAGCTCAAGGCCTGCCTGCTGACCACGCTGCTGGGCAAGAAGATTTCGCATTTCCTGCACGAAGGCGACTACGGCGACACGCCGCACCTCGCCTATACCGGAGGCTAACCCGGATTATTCATGACACGGTCTACTACAACGACGCCCGGGCCATGAATAAGCCGGGCTGCAGCGATGGCTGACGGTTCGGAGGCCTCTTCCGGAGAGCGCCGGCACTACCGGATGGTCGACGTCGGCGGCAAGGGCATCACCCGCCGGCGCGCGATCGCGACCGGCCGCATCGTGCTCGGCTCGACGGCATTTCCGATGGTGCGCGAAGGCACGCTCCCGAAGGGCGATCCCCTGGTGCTGGCCGAGACTGCCGGCATTCTCGCAGCCAAGCAGACCGCTGGGCTGATTCCACTTTGCCATCCGCTGGGCCTGGATCACGTCGAGCTGGCGTTCGTTCCGGAGCCGGGCGACGAAGCCGTTCGCGTGTTCTGCCAGGCTTCCACATCGGCCCGGACCGGCGTCGAGATGGAAGCGCTGACGGGTGTGCAGGTTGCGCTGCTGACGATCTGGGACCTGGCCAAGCAGGTCGAACCGGCGCTCGCGATCGACGGCGTCCGGTTGCTGCTCAAGGAAGGCGGCAAGTCGGGCCGCTGGGAACATCCCGACGGCCTGCCACCGCTGCCGGCCGGTTTCGATCCGGCCAGGCCCGTCCCCCATTCCACCGGGAATATTCCGCATGGATGACGTCGCCACGCTCAATCGCACCGTCGAGATCCGGCTGTTCGGCGGCTTTCGCCAGTTCCGGCCCGATGCGCTGCTGCCGATCGAACTCGAACCGGGCGCCACCGTCGCTGATCTGCGCCGCAAGGTCGAAGCCGAGTTCGGCGCCGAAAGCCGGTTCGGCAAGCTGCTCCGGGCCTCGGCGTTCGCGACCGAACGCCGGGTGCTGGACGACGAAAGCGAGTCGGTGCCCGAAAACGAAGAAATGTCGCTGCTGCCGCCGGTATGCGGGGGATAGCGGCTTGAACATCCACGTCGCGACGACGGCACAGCCGCTGGATGCATCGGCGGCGCTGGAATTCTGTTCGGCCCCGGGCCACGGCGCGGCCGACCTGTTCATCGGTCGGGTGCGCGACATCAACCAGGGACGCTCCGTGCTCGCGGTCAGCTACGACCTGCACGAGATCCTCTGCCGCAACGTGTTCCGGGAGATCGCCGGCGAGGCGCTGGCGCACTGGGGCAGCGAGACCAGGCTGTGGCTGGTCCACCGGCACGGACGCCTCGAAGTCGGCGAGGCCAGCGTCATGGCCGCGGCCAGTTCGCGCCACCGCGACGAGGCGTTCAAGGCATGCCGGTTCCTGGTCGAGGAAATGAAGCACCGGGCCCCGATCTGGAAGCAGGAACATTACGTCGACGGCGACAGCGAATGGGTGCAGGGCCACGCGCTGTGCGGCCACGGCTGATCCGGCGACCGCCGTCCGCACCGATTTCGCGCACCGATTCAACAGCCTGCACGATACTTTTTACCGAAGCTGACAGGAATCTCCCGCAGCTCCATAATTTACTGAAATAAATGAATTTTTTCGAATTTTTTTCGAAAAAACGGTTGACTTTGGCTGCCCGCGAAGGTACAAATGTAGCCGACGCGGAAGCCTCACGAGGGTGAAGCGGCGTCGGAAAGCTCTCTCCACGAGACCTGGCTGCAACTTCGGTTGCGGATGATCAGGAGACCAGCGCCGACGCTCCAATCTCAAATTATCCGCGGACAAGCCCCGGTTCCAGGACCCGGGGTTTTGTTATTTGGGGATCCCGATTCCGGTCATCATCACTCAGTGGCATTCGCGCCTGCGCAGGGTCGTTCAGAAGATCCCTAACCGGGGTTCAGCACCTGTGCCGCGACCGCCGCGAAATGACAGGCGCTGCCGCCGAGCACGAACAGGTGCCAGATCGCGTGCGAATGGCGCGGCGTTTCGCGGTGGTAGAACACGGTGCCGGTCGTATACAGCACGCCGCCGGCGATCAGCCAGGCCAGCGCCGGACCGTTCAGCGCCCGGACCAGCGGTACGGCGGCCACGAGAACCAGCCAGCCCATGCCGACGTAAATTGCCGTCGAAAGCAGCCTGAACCGGCCGGTGAAGAACAGCTTGAACACGATCCCGGCCACGGCCATGCCCCAGATCACGCCGAACAGCGACCAGCCCCAGCCGCCGCGGATCACCGCGATCGTGAACGGGGTATACGTTCCGGCGATCAGCAGGAAGATCGCGCAGTGGTCGAAGACCTTCAGCCGCGCCTTGACCCGCGGTGCGCGGGCCGCATGATACAGCGTAGAGGCCGTGTAAAGCACGATCAGCGACGCGACGAAGACGGCCGAGCCGACGATTTCGCGCACCCCGGCGTGCACCGCTGCCAGCGTGACCAGGACGGCGCCCCCGCCGATCGACAGCACGACGCCGAGCCCGTGCGTCAGCACGTTGGCCATTTCTTGGGATGCCGGTTTCATCATCGTCCGCATTGTCTCACCGACAACCGACGGCCCGCATGCGGCGCATTCCGAGTCGCTGCCGCAGCGGGGATGCGCCGCGCCACGGATCGCTCTTCAACGCCGCCAGGCGGGCGCGAATGTTGCCCAAATGCCATGCATTCGAGCACTCGAGCCGGGCCAGCTCGTCCCACCTGATCGGCGTCGCGACCGGGGCACCCCGGTGCCGGCGCAGCGAATACGGGCAGATCGCGGTGTTGCCGCGGCTGTTGCGGAGGTAGTCGATGAACACCTTTCCCGCGCGCTTTTCGCGCGACGCCTCGACCACGTACGCTTCGGGTTTCTGCCGCGCCAGCCGCTGCGCGCACGCGCGCGTGAAATCGCGGGCATCGTCCCACGAGCTCCGGCGCTCGATCGGCACGATCACGTGCACCCCCTCGCCGCCGGTCGTCATGACAAAGCTCTCCAGGTCGAGTTCCTGCAACAGCGCGTGCAGGTCGCGGGCCGCCTCGCGGACCCGGGCAAAGCCGGTACCGCTGCCGGGATCGAGGTCGAACACCAGCCGATCGGGCCGTTCGAGCCGATCGGTCCTGCTGCCCCAGATGTGGAACTCTAGCGCTCCGACCTGGACCCCGGCGACGAGCCCTGCAACGTCACCGATTTGCAGGTAGCCGGCGCGTTCGCCGTTCTTTTCGCGCACGGTTCTGGTCCTGATCTCGTCGGGTAACGAATCCGACGGATGGCGCTGGTAGAAGCACTCTCCTCGCCAACCTTCGGGACATCGCACCAGGCTGACCAGGCGCTGCCGCAGATGCGGCAGAATCCATTTCGAGATCTCGGCGTAATAGCGTGCCAGATCGAGCTTGGTCCGCCCCTTGCCGGAATAGAGTGGTTTGTCGGCGTGGGTAATTTCTACCCCCTCGATCGTGACGGAACCGTTTTCTGCCATCTCGAGATACCTGCCTGTGTGACCGATTCGCGGTGGGGCGCTGTGGCGCCTGTTTACAGTCCGGCACTGCAATGTTAGCTTGCGGCGGCATTCTTCGAAACATTCGCTTCCATGCATCGAAAGACAGCCGCAGCCTCGCTCGCGTCCAGCTTCCAGATTCTCGAGCAAAGCCCGGCGCGGTTGGGAACCGCTTTCTCCGGCACCGCATCGACTGCCACCGATGCGTCGACGGTTTTCCTCAATCCCGCCGGCATGGCACGCCTCGACGGAACTCACCTTGCGGTCGGCGGCGAAACCATCCTGGACACGTTTCTGAACCGGACCGGGGTCAGTGGCCGGAATCGTGTCCGCTCGCGACCGGCCGCCGGTGCAAAGCCGTTGCCGCGACCATTCCGACGGCGGCGGCCCCGGCCAGGATGACGAAGTAGATCCGGTATCCCGAAGCGCCCGGCCAGTGATCGGCCAGCCAGCCGGCCAGAACCGGCGCGAAGATGTCCGGCGTGTAGCCGACCATCGACACGAAACCGACCGCGATTCCGGTCAGGTGCAGCGGAATCCGGACCTCCTCGAACAGCGCGAAGTAGATGCCGCGCAGCGCGAACACGGCCAGCGCCGCAGCGACGACCTGGGCCAGAAGCAGCGGCAGCGACGCGCGGTCCGGCGGCAGCATGAACAGTGACAGATACGCGATCAGCAGCAGCGCGAATGCCCCGGCCGTCGTGCGGGCAGCAGAAATACGGTCGGCCAGGATGCCGGCCCCGATCGCGGCCAGCGGCCGGAACCAGTCGCGAAACGCGCCCAGCCAGGCGCCGAATTCCTTGCTCTGGTCGAAACCGCGCTCGGCGTATGCCGGAAATTCATATGTACCAAGGAAGGAAAAATAGGCGCAAAGGATGACCAGCGCGATCAGCCAGACCTCGGGGATCCGCAGAGTCCGGCCGACCGCGTCGAAGACGTGCAGATCCTGCCCTCCGGAAGCCCGGCCGGTGCCTCGAGCGCCGTCGGGACGCCACTCCACCTTCTCGTGATCGTCGGGAACCAGCAGCCAGACCGCCGCGGAGGCGACCAGGCACGCGCCCGAATAGATCAGGATGACCGTCATCAGCCCGGTCGCGACCGAACCGGCCATCCCGAAACCCAGTGCCGCCAGCGAACCGAGACCGGCGCCGACGATTCCCCTGCCGCCGTCGAGCACGCCGAACGCACGGCCTTGCGCATTCGGGGGCGACCACAGCCGGGTCGCCTTGATCAGCGCGGCCCAGAACGTCACGATCGTGGATACGCCCCAGAACGCGTGCACCGCGAGCAGCCCGGGGTACGACGGCAAGGACGCCATATATGCGCCACCCAGCGCGGTTGCGGTGAGCGAGACCGTCAGCAACCGCCGCGCCGAAACGCGATCGGCGAGCCAGCCACCGGGCAGATAGCACAGCAGTGCCAGGATGCCGAACAACGCGTTGAGCATGCCAACCTGGAAGCTCGACAGACCGAAGACCGCCTCGATGCTGGTCTGGAAGCTCTTGCGAAGGTACGGGAGCATGTAGATGCTCTCGCCGGCCAGCGCCAGGCTTGCGATGAGGAGCCAGCGGTGCGGCGGCTCGCGCGCGGTTTCGGGTCCGGTCATCGAAAATTCGGTGCCGCCGATCGTCGGCCGGGTGCGGGTGGTACGGCCCGCAAGACTACCATCGGTGCCGGCACGGAGCCTTCTTGCCAGGCCGTCGGCGATCCGGATTCAGCAACTTGCGGCGGCAAGTTCGCTATCCCCTGATAAAGTTTCAATAAGACGCCGATTTGCCTTGATAAGTTGATTTTATTCAACTTTTTTTCAATTTCATGTTGACAGGAGCACGCCGATTGCGTATAAATGGAACCGACGCGGAAGCCTCACAAGGGTGAAGCGGCGTCGGAAGGCTCTCTTCAGGAGACTTGGTGACAGCTTCCCGCTGTTGTGTATCCGGAGACAAAGCGCCGACGCTCGAATCTCAAATTATCCGCGGACAAGCCCCGGCTCCAAGATGCCGGGGTTTTGTTATTGGGGCCCCGGAAACCGGGCTTCGGGACGGCCCTGCATCGGCGTGTTTGCGTGAACGTGCCAGACGAAGATGGCCGCCGCGCCGCGATACGGTCGCCATCGCCGGGCCACCGCGTCGGTTTTCTTTCGGTCCGGCCGCGCGCGCATGTTCTTGAGTTTCTGCAGGCCAACCTGGATTCCGAGATCGTCGGCCGGCCAGACATCGGGCCGGCCGAGCGAGAACAGCAGGAACATCTCCGCGCTCCAGCGCCCGAAGCCCTTCAGCGCTGTAAGCCGATCGACCACTTGCTCGTCGGGCAGTTCGGTCAGCGACTCCGGCATGAGTGTTCCCGACATCACCGCTTCGGCAAGACCGCGCGCGTAGCCGATCTTCTGACGCGACAGGCCCAGCGCTCGCAACTCGGTTTGCGACAGCAACAACAGGCGTTCGGGTACGCACTTGCCGCCCATCGCCTTTTCCAGCCGATCGAAAATCGTCGCCGCGGCGCGCACCGAAAGCTGCTGCCCGGCGATGATCCGGAGCAATTGCTCGAAATTCGGCCGGCCCGCACGGCGCTCGGAGGGATACCCGACCCGCTGCAACGCGGCAGCGATATGCCGGTCGCGACCGGCCAGGTCATCCAGCGCTGTGCGCAGATGCGCCGAAGTAAGCTCGAAGTTCAACTCGAAGTTCAATCGGACCTCCCGTACGCGGTCGTCGACGGTGCGACCTGAAGGCCGGATACTACCTCTGGGGATCCGTTCGGTGTGGCGATGCCGTCGCAACGCCGACGGCCGTCTCAGGGAGCGTGTCGGCCGGCATTGTCGTTGCGGTGTCCTGCCGGCCGTCGGCCAGCTTGTGCATTCCCGGATCGAGTCGGGCGAGTTTTTCGGCAACGCAAATCGCCCCGACCTTGCGCGCATGATCGATCACCGAGTTGAGAAATTCGCTCGGGAAGGCGACCGGTTCGGCCCGGAGCAGGGTCTTGGCCCGGGCGCCATCGACCTCCATCGCGAGCAGTCTCAGGTCGTGATCCAGCGCCTCGTCGCGAATCTGCCGCAACATTTCCGCGGCCGATCGGGGCGGACCGGTCATGGCCAGCAGCGCCCGGTACTTGAGATCGAGCATGACGTCGCGCCCGGCGCGATTCCGGCTCGCCAGCCTGTCGAGTGCGTCGCGCGCGGCATCGACGTCGCCCTGCTCCAGCAGCGCCGCGGCCGACAGTAGATGCATCTTCATCCGGTTGGCAGCGGGATCACTCGCTCCCAGCTCGGTCTCTACCTCGCGGAGCAATGCAAGCGCCTCGTCCGGCCGACCGCGCTTGATCGACAGCGCGGCGAGATCGAGCGCACTCGAACGCGCCAGCGAACCGGCGCCCGCTGCCTGCCGCAACTGCCGCGCCCGCTCGAAGAACGCCTGTGCGGCCTCGGTCTCCCAGCCGACCACGGCCAGTATTCCGTCGACGGTCTCCAGCTCGGCCTGCCGCAGCGGGCCGCCTGCCTCGAGCCGTCTGGCGCGCCTCATCGCCGCACGCGCCTGCTCCAGTTCGATCCGGGAAACATGGATCCGGGCCAGTGCAGCGAGTGCGGCCACGGCGCTGTCGGCGTCGTCGGCCCGTTCGAAAACGTCGGCCGCCTCGGCGAACAGCCCGGCGGCGGCATCGAGCCGGCCGTGATCGCGTTCGAACCCGGCCAGATCCATCAGGATCCGGGCCTCGGCTTCCCGTTCGCCGAGCGTCCGGAAGAGTGCGGCGGCCCTGCGCGCCAGAGCACCGTCTTGCTCGTGCTGACCGGTCGCGTGGACCACCCGGGCCAGGTCTCCGGCCGCCTCGGCCTGCCCGCGCCGGTCGTCAACGGCGTCGAACAGGGCCAGCGCCGCTTCCAGCCTCTGTTGCGCCGACTCGTGCTGAAGCGAACGTGCCTCGATTCTCCCCAGGCCCAGTCGCACCCGGGCGTAACCGACCCGGTCGTTGAGGCGCGCGAACAACACGTCGGCAGACTCGAAGCTTTCGCGCGCGGCATCGAGCCGCCCTGTCTGAAGCAAGGCGTTCCCGCGGCGGATCGCGACCATTGCCTGCGCGCGAAAACGCCCAGAATTCCCGAAGCGCCGATGCGCGTCGGCATAGAAGTCGAGCGCAGGCCCGAACGCCCCCTGGGCATACCGGAGTTCCCCGCGAATCCGGCTGCAGGTCGCCAGACCGTAGTCGAAGCCGGTCCGCTTGCTGATGCTGCAGCCCGACTCCAGCAGGCCGGCCGCCTTTTCCGGGTAACCATGTTCGAGTTCCAGACCGGCCAGCGCGAACATCGATTCGGCATAACCGTTGCCGTCGTGGTGCTCCCGGAAAATCCCGGCCGCCTCCTTCAGGTCGCCGGCCGCCCGCGTGAACTTGCCGATACGGGCCAGCGATTCGGACCGGGCCAGGAGCGCCCTTGCGCGCCAGGGTCCGGCATCACGACTGCGATCGACAGCGAGTTCCGCGGCCGCGAGCGCCTCGCCGAGTTCTCCGTCGCGCAACTTCAGGGCATGCTCGGCGAGAAGGATTTCGACGCCGGGTTCGCCGTCCGGTTCGGCAGCGCGAAGCTGCTCGAGCACGAGTGCGACCCGGTGAACGGGCGCAATTCGAAGCTCGGCGCCGAACAGGAGCTGAAGATAATCCGAATTCTCGGGAAAGAAGTCCGCCAGGCTGCGCAGCGACCCCACTGCATTTTCGGCGTCGCCGCCGGCCAGCGCCGCCAATGCATGCAGTTCCAGCCGCTCCCTGCGGCTCAATCGCTGCTGTTGCAGCAACGGCAGGCGCGTCAAATCCCGCGCCCGCGAGTCATAGCCGGCCAGATGATATGCCCGAATCATGTCGAGCGCGACGGCGACCGAGCGCGGGGCAAGCCGATGCGCCTTCTCGAGCTGCTCGATGGCTCTCACCCATTCGGCTCGCGCCATGTACTCCCGTGCCGAAGCGAGCGCAGCACGGGCCTCCGGCGCGGACGGACCGCTGCGCGAGTACACCCCGGCCGGGGCGTCGGTGGATGACGGAGGCGAACCGGTCGGGACGCCGTCTGGCCAGAACAGACCCAGCAACAGCCCGAAGGTCAGGAACGCCAGTGCTCCCAGGACAAACACCGGATCGGGCCGGGCCGGCCGCCGCGCCGACGGTTCTCCCGGACCTGTTATGGGCGGATCGGTGATGGCGGGATCGGCCGATTCTGGATCCGGTTCCTGACGCCTCGGCCGGACCAGTAACTGATAGCCGTAACCGTGTCGCGTGCCGATCAGACGGGGCTGGGATGCGTCATCTCCGAGCGCCCTGCGAATTTCGCGAATGGCCTGTGCGACGCCGCTGATCGAGAGTGCATGATGACCCCAGACCTCGTTGAGCAGGTCGTCGCGCGCAACGACATCGGGCGCTCTGCGGACCAGATACTCGAGCACCCGGAACGCCTGCGGCCGCAATGCAATCGGACAGTCTTCCCGATCGAGCAGTTCACGCCTCGCCGAGTCGAGAACGAAATCTCCGATCTCCCACCGCATAGATCAGTACAATCTCATAAAGAGTATGCTAAATTAGCGTTGGGGAATAGTAGGTACTCCCCCCCCTTTCGATTTCCTCATCCATTATCGGCCCTGGCCGCGCTTCGTTCCAGTCTGATCATTCCACGACTTCGGCAAGACCGGAGCCGGAATCTGACGTCGTTTTTTATTGAAACGAAAACCGCGCCCGAACAACGCCATCCCGGAAAACAAAGCGCGAGCGTCCCTCGCCCTGGCGCACCGGAGACCCGCCTTCACGAGCATGACCGACCGCCGGAATCAGCCCACGGCGCGCTCGTTCGGGCGCCGCGCTACCGAGCCCGCGCGTTCGAGCGCGGCATCCAGGTCGGCACGGAGGTCGTCCGGATCCTCGAGCCCCACCGAAAGCCGGAGCAGCCCGTCGCCGATCCCGGCGCGGTTGCGGGCCGCGGGCGTCATCGCCGCGTGGGTCATCGTGGCCGGATGCGCCAGCAGCGTCTCGACGCCGCCAAGCGACTCGGCCAGCGAAAGATGACCGAGGCCGTCGACGAAACGTTCGACCGCCGCAAGGCCCCCTTCCAGCTCGAACGAGACCACGGCGCCGAAGCCACGCTGCTGGCGCGCGGCGAGTTCGTGCCCGGGATGGTCCGCCAGGCCCGGATAGTGAACCCGGCTCACGGCCGGATGTCGCTGAAGAAAACCGGCCAGCTCGCCGGTGCTTCGCTGCTGCTGCCGGATCCGGACTTCGAGCGTGCGCAGTCCGCGCAGCGCCAGCCAGCAATCGAACGCGCTTCCGGTCACGCCCAGGCAGTTGGCCCACCACGCGATCCGTTCGCCGCGGGCCGGGTCGGCTGCGACGACCGCGCCGCCGACGACGTCGCTGTGGCCGTTGATGTACTTGGTGGTCGAATGAACGACCACGTCGGCCCCGTGTTCGATCGGGTTCTGCAGCGCCGGCGACAGAAAGGTGTTGTCGACCACGACCAGCGCGCCGGCCAGGTGCGCTGCCCGCGAAACCGCCCGGATATCGGTGATCCGCAGCAGCGGATTGCTCGGCGATTCCAGCCAGACCATGGCTGCCGGGCGCGAAAGCGCCCGCGCCCATTCGGCCGGGTCGTGGAAATCCACCCACTCGAGTTCGAACATGCCGCGCGCGGCCAGCGCGTCCAGCAACCGCCAGGTTCCGCCGTAGCAGTCGGCCGCGGCCAGTACCGGCCCGCGGCCGGGCTCGACGAGTTGCAGCACGGTGGTGATCGCGGCCATGCCGGTCGCAGTGACCGTGGCCACTGCCCCACCCTCGAGGTCGCGCAGGGCATCGGCCAGCAAATCCCTTGTCGGATTGCCAGAACGGCTGTAATCGTGCGTTCGCGGCTGTCCCAGGCCCTCGAACGTGAACGTGCTGGTCATGTGGATCGGCGGGACGACGGCGCCGTAGTGCCGGTCGTCCTCGATGCCCGCACGCACGGCGCGCGTTGCGCTTGTCGGCCTACGCAAAGCCATGGCGGTTCTCCCGTGAAGCGTGAATCAGGCGCCTGATCAGCGGATTGATCCGCTCCGGCGACTTGAGAAACGCATCGTGACCGAACGGCGAGTCGACCACGTGCAGGCG
>JAVVDX010000018.1:31461-34911 GCA_032251475.1 Wenzhouxiangellaceae bacterium
ACCAGTCGCCGCGCCGTGGCCGACGGCGTCGACCGGTGCGCCCCGCTGATCGCGATCAGCCGTCCCAGGCGCGCCGGATGGCGGGCGGCGAAAGCCAGACCGACCATGGCTCCGTACGAGGCGCCGACCAGCGCCTCCATGCGCTCCATCCCGAGATGATCGAGCACCCGGGCCAGTGCATCGGCCTGGTCGGCGGTCGAGACTTCGCCGGCCGCCGCCGTGCCCGTCGCCAGCCAGTCGAATGAAAGGATCCGGCGGTGTCGCGGATCCAGGGCGCCGTCCGGTCCGACCACCGGCGACCACCAGCGCTCGCAGAAGCGGTCGGCGCTGATGCCACCCAGCACCGCGATCGGCGCACAGCTCGGGTTCCCGTGCAGCCGGTACCGGACCGGCTCGCCGAAGCCGGCGTCCAGGCAGCGCTTGTCGCCCGACCGGTTCGGCACCGGGCGCATCGACACGGCGGCCGACAACGAATCCGTGGTCGCTTGGAGTACCCCGGGGAGTACCCGGGAAGGTAATGCAGTCATCATCGTCTCCATGCCGTTTCAGTAAACGCTCATGGACCGGAGGGAGATCGTGGAAGCAGGTGCGGCGCGAATGCGGCGGGAGTTGCATCCACTCATCTCTCGAAGGCAATCCGCCTTCGCAGGAATTGGCACCGTTGCAACGCGCGCGATGGCGTTGCAGGTTGCCCCGGCGTCCAAGGGCCTGTCCCTCAGCCGGTCTCGATGAGCTTGTCGGGGAAAGCCTAGCGAAGACCCGGGCGAGTGTCAACAATCATTTCGCTATATGGCGCCGGAACCGGCAGGCCGGTGTATTCCGCCGGCGAATATGGGCCGGACCGGTCGTTCCGGCTTGACTTTCAACGGCATATGCCCAATGATGACCCGAGCGCCGATTTGAAGCCAGCTTGCGGGCGCCAGGGGAAACCCTGAATAAATCCAGCTAAAGCGGCCGGCAGCAATGCCGCCCCGCCCTGGATTTGCCCGCCCGTACCCGTACCGGCCGAAAGCCGGCGCCCAAAGGCATATGACCGGGCTGTCGACAGACGATGAAGCTGCAACAACTCCGTTTTTTCCTGGCCGTGGTCGACAACGACCTGAACATTACTGCGGCCGCCGAAGCGCTGTATACGTCGCAACCGGGCATCAGCAAGCAGATCCGCATGCTCGAGGACGAGCTGGACCTGCAGCTATTCGTGCGCAACGGCAAGCGCGTCGAGGCGCTGACCCCGGCCGGCGAGCGCGTGGCCGCGCACGCGGCGCGCATCATGCAGGAGACCGAGCGGATCAAGTCGCTGGCCGATGAGCTGCGCGGCGATACCACCGGCACGCTGGCGCTGGCGACGACCCAGACCCAGGCACGCTATGTGCTGCCCGAAATCATCGGCAAGTTCCGGGAACGCTTCGAAGATGTCGATCTTCACCTGCACCAGGGCACGACCGAGCAGATCGAGCGCATGATGAACGAACGCCAGGTCGATTTCGCCATCGTCAGCGGTTCTTCCAAGCCGTTTCCAGACTTGGTGACGCTGCCGGTCTACCAGTGGGATCGGGTGCTGATCGTACCGCGCGATCACCCGCTGGCAACGGCCGGCTCTTCGCCCGATCTCGAAACGCTGGCCGGCTTCCCGCTGGTGACCTACCTGTTCAGCGACCGTCCGGAGTCGTCATTGATGAGCACGTTCTCGGCCCGCGGCCTGACGCCGCGGATCGCGTTCACGGCGCGCGACGCCGACGTGATCAAGACCTACGTCCGCACCGGCTTCGGGGTGGGCATTCTGGCCGGCATGGCGATCGAACCGGAAGTCGACGATGATCTGAAGGTCATCGAGATTCCCGGCCTCTTCCCGCGCCTGACGACCTGGATCGGCTATCCCGGGGACCTGCTGCTAAAGAAATATCATTGCGATTTCATCCACCTGCTGGCGCCGCATTTCAGCACGGAAGTGCTCGAGGCATTATGTCGCGGAAGCGCGCCCGCAGCACCGGATGAATGGACCGACTCGGTCGAAATCCCGCTGAAGACCGTCCCGGCGACGACCTGAACAGTTCCCGAAGCCCGGAGGCGGAATCCCGCCGAAACCGGCGACCCCGGGACCGGTGCGGCCCCGGGGCGACCGGCGGAGTGTTACTCCAATTTCTCGGGCACCGGCGCGCCGGGCGTCCACGGTGCGCCTGCATCGTGCAGGGCCTTTTCGAGCGCCGGGATGCGCTGCTCGACCAGCCGGTTGAGCTCGGCGCGCACGTCGGTGAACTCGCGCTCGGCGATATCCAGGCTCATTTCGTGCGTGGGCGTCGGGCCGTAGGTCGAACGGCCGGTGCCGATCATGGCGACGAACATCCGCCGGGCGATCGTCGGGCCTTGCGGCTGGTTGAATTCCTCGAGACTGGGTTTGCCCTGAAGCTGCTCGGCGATTTCGTGCAGGCGCTGCGAGATCGCGTACAACTCGGCGTCGAGTTCGCCCGCCGGCGCGGTACTTCGCGCGAGCGCCTCGCCGAGCCCGTCGAGCCGGGTGCGGGCCTCGGCGATCAGCTGGGTGGCGGCCGAGACCTTGCGCTGCATGTCCCCGAGCCGCTTCCAGAACGCGGCGGTCACGGCCGGTTCCGCGCCTTCCAGCGCGCCTTCGCGCATCCGGACAACCTCGAACTCGCGCGGGCCGGCCAGCGTCGTCGCCTGACCGTCGACGCGACTGGTGAGTTCAACGGTGTACGCCCCGGGCGCGACCATGAAGCCGGTGGGCTCGCCAAAGCCGCCGGTATCGCCGATCGCGTTCGGCGCCGGCAGGCGCAGGTCCCATGCCACACGGTGAAGGCCCTCGCCGCGCGGCCCCTGCAGACGCCGGACGACGTTGCCGTCGGCGTCGCGAACGATCAGAAGCACCGCCGGATCAGGCTGGCGGCGCTCGGTCTCGACCTCTTCCCAGCCCGGGAACGGCACGTCGTCGCGCGCCTCGATCAGCGGCTTCTCGCGTTCCCGGCGCTTCTCCTCGGCGGTCTTGAACCCTTCGGCCAGGTGATAGGTGAACACCGCACCGAAAGGCGGGTTCTCGGCCAGGTACATCGCATGACCCTGCGAGCCGCGATCGTTGTTGCCCAGTACCGCGCGCGGGATGTACCACCACGCATCGCGGCTCGAGAACAGCGCGGCGCTCTGCTCCAGCACGTCGGCGTCGATCTCGCGCAGCACGCTGTAGTCGTCGAGAACCCAGAACCCGCGCCCGAACGATGCGCCGACCAGGTCGTTCTCCCGGCGCTGGATCGCGAGGTCGCGGAACGCGATCGTCGGCAGCTTGCCGCTCATCTTCGTCCAGCGTCCGCCGCCGTCCAGCGTCGCGAAGATGCCGAACTCGGTGGCCGCGAACATCAGCCCGGGCTCGACGTGGTCCTGGACGATGCGCCAGACCAGGTGCCGGTCCGGCAGGCTGCCGGCGATCGACGTCCAGCGCCG
>JAVVDX010000019.1:0-3641 GCA_032251475.1 Wenzhouxiangellaceae bacterium
GTCAGTCGGACTCGACCGTACTCAGCATCTTGCGTTTGAGGCTTTCCTGGGCCGGGTCATTCGACAACCAGATGCCGAAAAGCGCTTTCTTGAAGCGAAGACCCTCGATCGTGCCGAGCAATTCGTCGTTGTGAAATATCCGGAGGCCGTGGCCGGGCAGATAGGCAAGCCTGAACACGTCGCCCTCGGCAACCTGCCCTTTGTCGAACATCGACAGCAGCTGGTCGATCTGCGGACGGATGGGTTCGATGTTGTTGTCGGTGGATTTCCTCAACCCCTTCAGGGTCGCCTTCTTCAAACGCTCGTTGGTCACCAGTTCCGAGGTCATGTGAAGCGTGATCGCCTGTGGCCGGTCCGCGGCCAGGACCGATTCGGGGTCGCCTTCGGGCTGTTGCAGGTACAGGCATGCCACGTAGATATCGAAGAACATCTTTTCGCGCATGCCCGCACCGTTCAGCACCAGCGTGCTTTCGCCGACCTTGAGACTTTCGGGGACGTCGAGGCCCTTGACATCCAGCGCGTCGGCGGGCGATGCGAGCAATGCCACCGTCAACGCCACCGCTGCCGCCGGCAGCCCTGGATGCCCAACGGAGCGTGGCGGCCCGGAAGGCGCGCGCGCAGGATTTGGGAAAGGGTGGAAAGGTTTCATCGTCTGAACTCGTTGCACGTTTGCGTCTTTCGCGCGATCGGTTCGCGCATGAACAACGCGCGGGACCATTCGCTTGCCGAAATACCGCAAGCAAGCGGTCGCATCTTTTCAAGTATCGCACGAGCATCCTTATCAGAATGTTATCAACTCCAACGCATCGACCGGCGCAGGACGGCGATTGTCCGGAGGCTCCTGCGCGTCAGCGGCTGCGAGCCTCGTCGGCAATATGCTGCCAGTCGAGCGCGTCGACGACCGCGCGGAATTCTGCCGGCGGCTGGCAGCGCAATTCCATTCGCTCGCCCGAAGCCGGGTGGTCGAACGCCAGGGTTTCGGCGTGCAGCAGCAGCCGGTGGCAGCCGAACTTCATCCGGAACAGCCGGTTGTGGCGGCGGTCGCCGTGGTCGACGTCGCCGACGATCGGGTGGGCGATGCCGTTGAGATGGCGGCGCAACTGGTGCGTGCGGCCCGTTTCGGGTTCCAGCTCGACCAGGCTGTAGCGCGCGGTGGGGTGCGGCGGCACCGGTTCGTTCAGTTCGGTGCGCGCCAGGCACCGGTAGCGCGTCACCGCCGGCTGTTCGCGCTTGCCGGATTTCCTCAGCGGCCTGTCGATCACGCCTTCCGGATCGAGCCAGCCGCGCACGATCGCGATGTAGCGCTTGGCCACGGTGCCGGCCTCGAACTGGCGTCCCAGCATGGCCGCGGCTTCGGCGTCCAGCGCGAACAGCAGCACGCCGGAAGTGGCGCGGTCGAGCCGGTGCGCCGGCCAGACGCGCCGGCCGAGCTGCTCGCGCAGGAGGTCGGCCAGGAACGTCGTGTCGGTCGAGATCCGGCTGTAGTGCACCATGATTCCGGCCGGCTTGGCGATCGCGCAGACGTGCTCGTCGATATAAAGCGGCGGGTCGAGAGGCGGGGCGGTCATTCGAGGGGCCGCTTCATTCCTTCGTGCGAGGCGATGAAGCCGAGGCGTTTGTAAAAGCGAATGGCCCGCGGTCGCGACTTGTCCGTGGTCAGCTGAACGAGAATGCACCGGCGCGAACGAGCACGCGCGACGGCGTGTTCCACCAGCCGGCTGCCGAGGCCGGTGGAACGGTGCGTCGAGGCCACGCGAACACCTTCGATCTGCGCCCGCCAGCCGCCCCGGCGCGTCAGCCCCGGGATGAAGGTCAGCTGCAGCACGGCGACGACGGCGCCGTCGTCGTCGGCCACGATCAGTTCGTTGTTCGGATCGGCCGCGATCGCTTCGAACGCGCTCCGGTAGGCTTCGGGCAGTGGATCTGCGGGCTGCTCGCGCCGCGCGCCGAGGGCGTCGTCGGCGAGCAGTGCGACGATCGCTTCCAGATCGCCGGCTTGCGCCGGCCGGAATGGGATTTCGGTTTCGTTCATCGGTCGCAGAATCCGGGTCGGGGAAAGTCTGCCACGGATTCGAAGCCCGGCGCGTCCGATCGAGACGCCGGCAGCGGCAGCCCGGGACCGGTTGAGCGACGACGCCGGCACGCTCGAGGACGTACAGGTAATCCTCAGCCAGTATCCGAACGTGGAATCGACCGGCCACTGCGGCTCGCGCATCGTGTTCGAGGACGAAGACACCATCTGGGTAACGATGGGCGACCGGCCCGGCGACCCGGTGCGGCGGAACGCCCAGGACCCGTCCAACCTGATCGGCACCGTCGCACGGATCAACGTCGACGGTACGACTCCCGACGACAACCCGTGCGCGACGTCGTGCAGGGGCCGGACGGTGGCTGAGACTCCCTAGAACGAATAGCGGACGACGAACCGCCCGGCGAGGTAATCGGCGGCCGAGGCCTGCGCTTCGCCACCGATGGCCAGATGAGGCGTCAGCGAGAATTCGAGGCCGCCTCCGAACAGGAATTCGACATCGTCGTCGCCGGGCAGCTGCGGGCCGCCGTCGGCGTCCCAGTACTGCAGGCCGAACGTGCCGTACAGGTTCGTGCGCGAGCCCAGCGGCAGCCGCGGCATGGCGACCACCGACCAGTTCGTGAAGTCGGTGTCCTCGCGGATCAGGATTGCGGGACAGACGGCATTCGGCGGGCAGAGATTGGTGGTGGCATGGTCGGTCGAGCGTTCGAACATTCCCCGGACGCCGATGTTTCGATTGAAGTCGTAGCCGAGCCCGACCGCCCAGGCGAACGAATCATCGTCGGTTTCGCCGAAAAATCCCCGGCCGGTCTTCTGCGTGGTTTCGTAATCGGCAACCCCGGCCTGAGCTGTCACGAACCAGCCCTGCTCCTGGGCGCCGAGCGTTCCGCTGATCGCCAGCCCGAGCGCAAGCACTGCTGCAAGTCTTTTCATTTGTCGATACCTGCCGTTGCTCTGGAATGATCCCGCCGTCTGGAAATCTATCAGTAATTACCGGGCCGGGCAACACACGGCAATGACCGATCGGGCGGATGCGCAGGCCGGCACCGGCTGGATCATTGGCCGGGCGGTACGGGCGGCATCTGCCGGCGCCACTGCGAATAACGTCGTTCGAGCGCCGGCGCAGGATCGGGCTCCAGCGTCAAATATCCGGGACCGGGCGCATTCGATCCCGAAACCCGCCGCCACATGCCGACGATTGTCGCCTCGCCGCCGTCGAGGCGGTGGATGCGGCGCTGCAGGCCGTCGGCCAGGCGCTGGCACAAAGCGGCGTTGCGGCTCAGCCCGCCGGCGACGACGATGCGCCGGGCCGGCCCGCGCAGCTCTTCGAGCTGTTCGAGGTTGACCCGCAGCAGGAAGACCATGTTTTCGACCACGGCGGCGAGGCGTTGCGGCAGCGATCCGCCGGCCGGCAGGAACTCGCGCCGGTCGCCGCGGCGCCACCACGGCGAGCCGAGTCCGTCGGCGGTGTTCACGAACAGCGCCGGTTCGGTATCCGGCGACAGCGCCTCGTCGATCGGCAGGGCGGTCCGTGCGACGCCGCTGGCGGCTGCCAGCCACTGCAGCGCGGCACCGGCGGCATGGACGCTGCCCTCGAGCGCGTAGCGCGCTT
>JAVVDX010000019.1:3741-12232 GCA_032251475.1 Wenzhouxiangellaceae bacterium
CACTGCAGCGCGGCACCGGCGGCATGGACGCTGCCCTCGAGCGCGTAGCGCGCTTCTGTGTCGCGTATATCGTCGCGTCGCCCGCGCATCGTCAACTGGAACGGGCCGGCCGGGCCCTCGCACGCACCGGCCGGCAACGGTCGCAGCACGAACGCGCCGGTGCCGAGATTGATATAGACGCTGTCTGGCGCGTCGATGTCGGGAGCATCGATGTCCGGGACGACGTTCTGGTCGCCGATCATCAGGCGCAGCGGCAGCGGGCGGGCAAATTCGAGCGTCGGGTCCAGCGGGCCGAAATCGTGGTCGCTGGGTACCGTGGCGGGCAGTGGTGCCGGCGGCAGGCCGAAGGCTTCGAGCAGTTGCGGCGACCACTGCAGGCGATGGTGCGAAAACAGAAGCGTGCGCTGGGCCAGCGTGTCGTCGACGACATGGGGATGGGCCGCGACAAGTTCGCGCGCCAGCCAGCCACCCAGCGGCCCGAACGCGAGTCGCTCGGCCTTCAGCGCGTCGGCGACCGCCGGGACGTTTTCCAGGCACCAGCGAAGCTTGGCCGCACCGCCCCAGGGCGTATGGCGCAGACCGGTCTCGGCCCGCACGCGCTCGCCGATATCGTCGGCCGGCAGGCGCTTCGGCTGCCGCCGGTCGTTCCAGCCGAGAACGGGCGTCAGCGGCGAGCCCGTTTCGCGATCCCAGCAAAGCACATTGCCCCGTTGCACGGCCAGCGCAGCCGCGACGAGGTTGCCGGTGTCGACTTCGGATGCGGAGAGGGCCTCGCGGATGCAGGCGCGCAGGTCGGCGAGGATACTCCGGCCGTCCTGTTCGGCGCGGCCGGGTCCGGGCGTTTCGGTGCACACGGCGCGGCGCGCGCGGGCGATTTCGCCTCCTTCCTCGTCCGTTACCGAAACGCGTGTACTCTGCCCGCCCTGGTCGATCAGCAAAAAAAGCGGTGCATCGTTCACTTGCAGCCGCCGGGCCCGGAAGCGCCGCGGAGATCTTCGAGCATCCCCGGGAACCGGTTCGTCTCGATCAGATCGGCGCCGCGCGCAATCAGCGTGTCGGCCAGCCCCGGGTCGTCGACGGTGTAGACCACCCATTGCCAGTCGCCCGGCCAGAACGGGTCGTCGCCGTCCGGGATGCGGTCGTGCCGGATGAACAGGTAGTCCGGCGCCAGACGTTCGGCCGCGCTTCGGGTTTCGACATTCCAGGGCTTGATGCCCAAACCGATGGTTCCGGCGCCGCGTGCGCGGATCGCTTCCAGCGCGGCGGCATCGAACGAAATCGGCACGCAGCGGGTGGCCGCGCGCCGCAGTTCCGCGTGTACGCTTTCGACGACGGGGGCAGTGCCGAACCGCTCCAGGCTCTGGCGCTTGATCTCGACAAAGGCGGTCACGCCCCGGTACCGGTCGATGAGTGCGAGCATGTCGGCCAGGCTCGGAATGCGTTCGTGCGCAAACTTTGGCCCGAACCGGCCGGGCTCCCCGATCGAGCGGTCCGCAAGCGCGGACCAGTCGAGCGCGCCGACTTCATCGTCGCCCTCGTCGGTACTGCCGCTGACGCGCGCGAGGTTGTCGTCGTGCAGTACCACGGGGACCTCGTCGCGCGTCATCTGGACGTCGAACTCGACGAAGCGTGCGCCGGCTTCGAGTGCGGCCCGGACACCGGTAACGGAATTCTCCGGAAACGAATGCGGTATGCCGCGGTGCGCCACCAGCCAGTCGGCGGAATCGCGAGGCCCCGGGCCCGGACGGCTCATGGCGCCGTGCGGCCTGCGAAACGACGCCGGATCCAGGCGTCCAGGCGCGGCCCCGGGTCGGTCGGGCAATCGAGCAGCCCGGCGACGAATTCGAGCAGCGGGAAGCGCGAGATCTCCAGAAGCCCGTGTCGGCGAAGCTGGGCGACCGCATGGACCCCTTCGCTGCGTACGTTGTCGCCGGTCTCGACCGATGCTTCCAGGTTCCCCTCGGCGATCGCCTTGCCGATGCCGCGATGGTGCGAGCCAGGACTGGTGGCGGTGGTGACCAGGTCGCCGAGCCCGGCGAGGGTATAAGGGGTCTGCCGGTTGCCGCCCAGGCGTTCGACAATGGAGGCCAGTTCGTCCAGCGCCTCCGAGATCAGAAACCCGCGCATGTTGTCGCCCAGTTCGAGCGCGTCGGCCATGCCGACCAGCGGCACGTAGATGTTTTTCAGGATGGCCGACCAGGACGCGCCGTGCGGGTCGTCGTGCGGCCTGAGGTGCAGCGGGCCGTCGCCGAACAGGGTCCGGACGCGTTCGGCAATGGCCGGGCGGTGGGTCGCGATCATCGCGAAGCCGGCCCGGCCGTGCTGGAGGTCGCCGGCGATCATCGGGCCGCAGATGACTCCCCAGGCAGGGCCGGTGTCGGGAGGCTTGTCGAAATGGCGGGCAAGAATGGCTGCCGGGGTGCAGCCTTCGGCATCCAGCCCCTTGGCGATCGACAGGCAAAGCGCTTCGGGACCGAGGCAGCCGGCCAGCCGCCCGGCCAGTTCATCGTGGGGCGCGGCCGGGACCGCCAGGATGACCGTATCGCTGTCCGGTGCCAGCGCCTCGAGCGGGGCCGTTTCGCGGCCGGTTTCGGGATCGCGGTCCCAAGTGGTCACCTGCGCGCGATCCTGCAACAGCGATGCGAACACGCTGCCCATGGCGCCGCGGCCGAGAATCAGTACTTCGGGCCTGAGGTTGTCCGGCATCGGGCGTTTTCCTTCGAAGAGTCGGTCAGACAGACCCTCCGAACTGCGGGTTGGCTTTCACGACATGGATTCAGGCCGCGGCCGCCGCGATCGATCGGCCTGCGGCAGTATCCCCGATTCATGGTATGCGGTCAATTTGCATGCACCGCTGTGGGTGCGATCGAATGAACATGCATTCTTGATCGGGGACAATGACGCCGGCGCAGCCGGGGAGCAGACTGAAGGATTCGAAAGCGCCTGACCGATCGGGCGCGGAGAGAATCAAGTGAATTCCATTGCCCGTTCAGCAGGCCTCGATGCAGGAAGCCCCCGGCAGCCGGTGCGCCTGTTGCTGATCAATCCTCGCTCGCCGGACAGTTTCTGGAGCTTTCGCTGGGCCATGAACGAGATCATGGTCGAGCAGCGCACGCCCAATCCGCCGCTGGGTCTGGCGACGCTGGCCGGCCTCACGCCGTCCCACTGGACGGTGGAGATTGCCGACGAGGCGATCCATGCCTTGCCCGACCGGCCGGCTGCGGATATCGTCGGAATCTGCGGCATGGGCGTGCAGCATCCACGCCAGCTCGAGTTGCTCGCGTACTACCGCGAGCGAGGGTATTTCACGGTTGCCGGCGGCAGTTTTGCATCGCTTTGTCCCGAACGGTTGGTCGGTCAGGCCGACTGCGTGATTGCCGGGGAGGCCGAATACATCTGGCCCCGGTTCTGCACGGATTTCGAGGCTGGAAACCCCGAAAGGCTCTATACCGAAAAAGGCGCGGTGGATCTTTCGGACGTGCCGGTCCCCCGGTTCGATCTGCTCGACATGAAGCGCTACGGCATGGCGAGCCTGCAGTATTCCCGCGGCTGCCCTTACCGGTGCGATTTCTGCGACATTATCGTGATGTTCGGGCGCAAGCCACGTACCAAGAAGCCGGAGCAGATCGGTCGTGAACTCGACGCGCTTCGGGCCCAGGGCGCCACGAGCGTCTTTTTCGTCGACGACAATCTGATTGGCAACCGGAAACTGGCCAAGCAGCTTCTGCGTTACCTCGTCGACTACCAGCGCCAGCACGATTATCCGTTCGCATTCGGTACCGAGGCATCGTTGAATCTCGCCGAAGACAGCGAACTTCTCGGCCTGTTTCGAGATGCCGGATTTGCCTGGGTATTTCTGGGAATCGAAACGCCCGACGTGGAAAGCCTGAAGGCCGCCGGCAAGGTTCAGAATACCCGGACTGATCTGCTCGAAGCGGTGCGCACGATTTACGGTTATGGCATCGACGTGTTTTCCGGGTTCATCGTGGGTTTCGACAACGACACGGTTGATTGCTTCGACCAGCAGTATCGCTTCATCGTCGACGCAGGAATCCAGGTGGCCATGGTCGGTCTGCTGACCGCCATGCCGCGCACTCCGCTGTACGAGCGGCTCGAGCGCGAGAATCGTCTGCGTCCCGGGGTCATGCCGGGCGACAATACCCGCGCCCGGACCAACGTGCAGCCGGCCGGCATGAGCTACGAGGCCATGATCGGCGGCTACAAGAAGCTCTACGCACGCCTGTTTTCGGACCGGGGAATTGCCCGGCGAATCAAGAACAAGACCGCGTATTTGCGTCGGCCCGCATCGCGAGGCGCCAGGGACTCGAAATCGACCCGGTTGCAGATGTTGTGGCGGACCGTCGCGCGCGGCATTGTCCCGGGCGGGCCCGGCCGGTGGATGCGGTTTCTGTCCACTCTGCGGTGTCCTCCGAGAATCTGGTCTCTGGTCTTTACCGACTGGGTACGGGGTCTGAGCATGCGCGATTACGCCGAGCGCCATTTTGCCGAAGCGTCACCGAAGGCCTGGCGCAAGGCGAGCGCGGCACTGGGGCAGTTGCGGGCCCGGTTTGCCGATTCGTTCGCGCGCGGAGATCTCAGCGCCTGCCTGCAGCACGACAACGACGCTCCCAATCTGGCGCTGACAATCAAGGGCAGTGTCGACGACCGCTTTTTCCATGTAGCCCGCCGGCGGTTTCAGAACATGCTGCGACAACCTCATGTCGTGTTGACCCTGCGTGTCGAGCATGTCCGCGAGCATCAACGGGAACTGCTCGAGGAAATGCTGGAGCGTCTTGGCCGTTACGGGGAGCGAGTCCGTGTCTATCTGGGTGAAACCATCCGGAGCCGGGTCCTCGTTGATTCGACCCGCATTCATCTGCTGCAGGTGCCTTGATCCGCTTTCGTGATTCCGCGGGGCGCGCGATGCTCAGCGTTCGGACCACCCGGTCCAACCCGGCCCGCGCACGACCCGGCCGGGCGTGGCGCCGGTGTGTTCGCCGTCGGCCAGCACCTGCTCGCCGTTGACGAACACGTGAACCACGCCGGTGGCGAGTTGCATCGGGTCTTCGAACGTGGCGTGGTCCCGGATGGTGGCCGGGTCGAAAACGACCAGGTCGGCAAAGTAACCTTCGGCCAGCCGGCCGCGATCGCGCAGCTTCAGATTTTCGGCCGGTTGCGCAGTCAGGCGCCGGATCGCCTCGGGCAGCTCGATGACCTGTTCGTCGCGTACGTAGCGCCCCAGCAGCCGCGCGAAATTGCCGTAGGCGCGCGGGTGCGTGGCCGATTTCAGAAACACGCCTTCCGGCGCCGAGGCCTCGGCGTCGCTGCCGAACGTCATCCACGGCAGCGCGATCTTGCGCCGGACGTTGTCTTCCGACATCAGGAAGTAGATCGTGCCGACGCGGCTGTCGTCCTCGACGACCAGATCGATCATGGTTTCCTCCGGCGACGTGCCGCGCTCGGCCGCCACCTCGGCCAGCGTCTTGCCGGTCAGCGGTTTCAGCGCCTCGTTCCTGAACGAGTAGAACAGCACATTCTCCGGGCCGCCGGCGGCGAGGTAGAGGTTTTCCCAGTCGTCGGTCGGTTCGCGCATCTCCTCGATGACGCGTTGCCGGATCTCCGGATCCTGCAGGCGCCGTACCCATTGGTCGTGTCCGCCTTCCTGGACCCACGGCGGCATCGCCGCGTCCAGGCCGGTCGCGCCGGCGGTGTAGGTATACATGTCGGCCCGGATCTCCAGCCCCTCGGCGCGGGCGGCCTCGACGCGTTCGATGACGGTGCCGAGTTTGGGCCAGTTTTCGCGCCCCGAGGCCTTGAGGTGGTAGATTTCCGCCGCCGCACCCGAGCGGCGCGCGATTTCGATCAGTTCGTCGACCGACTGGACAAGCCGGTTGCCCTCGCTTCGGATGTGCGAAATGTAGGAACCGCCGTATTCGGCCGCCGTCGAGGCCAGCGCGACCAGCTCATCGGTATCTGCGTAGAACGCCGGTGCGTAGATCAGCGACGAGCCCACGCCCAGCGCACCCTCGCGCATGGCCGCGGTTACGAGTTCCTGCATCCGGTCCAGTTCGGCCGGCGTCGGGGCGCGATCGACGTCGCCGAGCTCGTGCCGGCGCACGGTCGTGGCGCCGACGAACGACGCGACGTTGGGCGAGACGCCGCGTCCTTCCAGGTATTCGAGGTAATCGCCCAGCGTCGTCCACTCGATGTCGTAGCGAATGTCGCCCTGGCGCGCGACCAGGTCCTTCTTCAGGGCATCGTTCAGCGGCCCCATCGACCAGCCCTCGCCGAACACCTCCAGCGTCACGCCCTGGCGGATGTCGCTCAGGCCCCGTCCATCCTCGATCAGGCTTTCGGTGGCCCAGCTCAGCATGTTGATGAAGCCCGGCGCGACGGCCAGGCCTTTGGCATCGATCGCCAGTTTCGCATCGACCGCTTCGAACTCGCCGATCGCGACGATCCGGTCGCCGCGAACGGCGATGTCCGCGTCGATTGCGTCGCCGCCAAGACCGTCGTAGACGCGACCGTCGAGAATGACCACGTCATAGACGGGCGTTGCGGGCTTGCTTGCCGTGCTGTCCGTACTGTCCCGTTCACCTCCGCAGCCGGCGAGGGAGAGGAAAAGTATGGCGAGGAGCAGGGCGAGCCTGGTTCGGTAATCTTGGCTATTCAGAGGTTTCTTAAGGGTCATCCCTGATCGTCCTTTTCGATGGCAGTGCGGACCGGCGCTTGTCGGGCATGGTTCAAAAGCGGTGATCATAAGCTGCCGGCGGGCGACGGGCAAATCACCGATTGGTTCCGGCCGGCTTGAGGGCACGGTATAGCGCGATCGTGCCGGCGATCGTGTTGAACCTGCCGATTGTGTCCAAATCGGTGAAACCGGCTTCTGAGCACAGGGCCGGCAGCCGGCCGCGGAAGTTGTCGCGGGTGTTTTCGAAACCGTCGAACAGCCGGACGAAGAAGAACATCGCGTGCATCAGCGGGTTGGCCGGCCGGTCCCAGTCGGCGACGAGAATTGTCCCGCCCGGACGCAGCACCCTCATGACTTCGGCCAGCACCCGGGGCTTGTCGGCGCCACTCAGGTGGTGGAAGAACAGCGTCGAGAAGACGTAGTCGAACGACCCGTCGTCGTGGGGCAGTGACTGCGCAAAGGACTTGTCGAGCGTGACTCGAACGCCGGCGCGCCGGGCCTTGTCGACGGCCTTGGCCAGCATGCGCGGATCGGCATCGATGCCTGAGACGCGTGCGTCCGGCCGGCTGCGCGCGATCTCGACGGCCAGCGTGCCGGTGCCGCAGCCGACATCGAGCACGTCGCCGGGCGACGGTTCCAGTTGATTCAGCAGCGCCCGCTTGAACGCCTGCTCCCGCGTGACGAGATGCACGACGAGATCATACAGCGGCGTCAGCCAGTGCAGCCCGAGCGCCGGTACGAGTTTCGTTTTACTGCGATTACGCATGGCTCCGCTGCGAGTTCACGCAGCGCCTCCGGATGGTCCTGGTTCGGCCTTCTCCCGCACCGGCACGGTCAGCATCAGCAGGAAACCGACGACGAAGAACGCGATGATCGTGCTCATGCCCCATCGCTGGCTGGCCGTGGCCGCCGTCACGAAACCCACCAGCAGCGGCCCTGCGAACGCCGTGGCTTTCCCGGAGAACGTCAAGAGGCCGAACATCTGGCTGCGAAGGTGTTCCGGCGCCACACGTGCCAGATGAGAACGGCCGGCGGCCTGCAGCGGGCCGACGAAGATGCCGATGATCATCGCGAAGACCCAGAACCAGACGACATCGTCGACCACGAGGATCGCCGTGGTGCTGGCGATCAACGCGAGCAGCGAGAGCAGGATCGTGTTGCGGCCGCCGATCCAGTCGTCGACCCACGACAGCGCCAGCGCGCCGAGGCCGGCCGTGACGTTTATCGCGATGCCGAATTGCAGCACCCGGGTCTGGTTCATGCCGAATGTGCCGGCGGCATAAACCCCGCCGAATGCGAATACCGTGGCAAGGCCGTCGGTGTAGATCATCCGCGCGATCAGAAATTTCAGGATGTCGCCGTATCGACGGGCGTTCTTCACCGACCGGCCGAGCTGACGCAGACCGGAGCGAACCGCTTCGTCGAGGCCGAGTTCGTTCGATGGCCTGTCCGATGTGAACAGGAACAGCGGCAGCGCGAACACCAGATACCAGACGGCGACCAGCACGAACGTCGCGCGCACGTGTTCGGCCTGCCCGCGGTCTACGGCGATGCCGAGAATCGGGCCCTCGGTCTGCACGAAACCGAACAGCGCCAGCACAAGACACGCCACGCCGCCGGCGTATCCCAGTCCCCAGCCCCAGCCCGACCACCGGCCAATGCGCTCCGGCGAGACGAGGTCCGGCAGCATCGTGTTGTAGAACACGAACGCGAACTCGGCGCCGAGGATGCCCACCCCCACCCATACCGCGGCCCACCAGAAATCGTCGATGGTCGGGCGCACGAACCACAGCATCGCGC
>JAVVDX010000019.1:12332-14419 GCA_032251475.1 Wenzhouxiangellaceae bacterium
ACCGCGGCCCACCAGAAATCGTCGATGGTCGGGCGCACGAACCACAGCATCGCGCACGCGACGACGCACAGCAGCGTGAAGAACAGCAGCCACGGCTTCCGTCGCCCGCTTCGATCGGCGATTGCGCCCAGAAACGGCGCCAGCACGGCGACGAACGCACCCGCAACGCCGACGATGTTGCCCCAGGCTTCGGTACCGGCGACCGCGTCGCCGACGACCGACTGGCTGAAATAGCGCGCGAATACGAACGTCAGGATGATCGTGAAGAACGCGCTGTTGGCCCAGTCGTACAACGCCCAGGACCACATGCCGAGCGGCCGTTCGGCGGTTTTCGGTGAGGGATTGGATTCCATTCGGGAGATACCCCGCCGACCTGGAGGTGTCAGTGTAGCGTCCACCGGCCAGATCGCAACCGGTTGAACATTGATACCATGAAGGGGTCGCGGCTGAACTGCAACTCGCGTTGAATCGCCCGGCCGCACAGCGAGGATCGCCATGCTTCTGAAAGGATCATGCCATTGCAGGCGGGTGCGTTTCGAAGTGGATTCGCCGCATCCGTATCCGTTCAACTACTGCTACTGCTCGATCTGCCGCAAGACCGCCGGCGGCGGCGGTTTCGCCATCAATCTGGGCGCGCGAGCCGAAACGCTGCAGGTCCGGGGCCGCGAGCACGTGAACGTCTATTACGCGACGATCGACGGCGAGCAAAGCCCCGGCGAGCGACACTTCTGCCGGCATTGCGGCAGCGCGTTGTGGGTGTTCGACCCGCGCTGGCCCGATCTGGTCCATCCGTTCGCATCGGCCGTCGACAGCGTCCTGCCGGTGCCGCCCGAGCGCGTGCACCTGATGCTCTCCAGCAAGGCCAACTGGGTGCCGGTACCGGAAGGCCGAACCGAGCGCCACTTCGATGAGTATCCGGACGAAAGCCTGGCCGAATGGCACGAGCGGCATGGGCTCGTGTCGTCCTGACGTACTCGAGTGCGTCACCGAATATCGGCCACCGCGTCGAGTACGGCCGACGGACCGGTGCGCAACAGCTTTTCCCGTGCCGCGTCGTCTGGCACCAGCAGTGCGCCGGCAAACCCGAGCCCGTTGACCGAAATGCCGTCGAACGTTTCGCGGCGGCGCGGGACCAGCCACATCCATTCGCCGGCCAGCAGCAGGTTGTACGGCATCGGCTGGAATCCATCGGCGGGTTCGAGGTCGAGAAGCTTCCACAGTTCGCGATAAAGGCTGGCGATCGATCCGGCTGCCTGGCGCGGAGCGTTCCGCCATTCGGGGTCCAGCCTCGCGGCGGCGTGCGCGAACGGCAGGCCGGCCAACTGCACGATGCGTCCGGGTGCTTCGCCGGCTGCGGCATTGTCGAACAGCGGCCGGAACGAAAAGACCGGTTCACGCTGCGTCAGGGGCACGGCCTGCATGTGCTTGTGCGGCTGGCTGGCGCCGGCCCCGCCGCCACCGTTGTAGAAGCCCAGCGCGTCCGTTCCGGCGAGCACCTCCAGCCATGCGGCGAAGTTTGCTTCGTCGAGCAGTTCGGTCTGGTCGGCGAAGCGGCGCGTGACGACGAGCGCATGGTTCTCCAGCACGTTGTACTTGTTGAGCAGCAGGACATGGTCTTCGTCGAGATCGGCGACGTGAAGGCCCGGCTCCCACGGCGGCAGGAACGGATCGGGCGCATCGCCCGCAGACGTGTGGGGTTTCTCGGCCCGGCGAACCAGGGTCCGAACCACGAAATCCAGCCCGCCGTCGCGTACTTGCTCGACGCGCGTGGTCAGCGGACGCAGCGTGCCCCTGGCCAGGGCTTCGCGGGTGCTCGCCGCCAGCCGGATTCTTAGCGGTCCCGTGCACCGCGATTTGGAAAAATCCTGGGCGGACTCGTGAGTGTCTGCCGGCATTTTTGGGGTCTTGTCGAGCCGAAATGATGATTCGGATCGTCCCAGTATACCGTTGGGTCTTTACGCTGCGGACGATCCACCGGGTAAGTGAAATGCAACCCCGAATGGCGGACGAGACCGGTTCCGATTCCCGGCCTCGCTTGCCGATTACAGCGCTTCGGGACCAGACCCAACTACTGCATAAATTTCCGG
>JAVVDX010000019.1:14519-22288 GCA_032251475.1 Wenzhouxiangellaceae bacterium
TCTCCGGGCTTTTGCAACCGGAAATTTATGCAGTAGTTGGGTAGACTTGCCCTGCATCCGGCGCCCGGACAGGTTGCCGGAACGGTTGTTCATTCGGAGGGAGCTCGGAAATGTTGAATGTCATCGATTTGTGGATACCGATCCTGATCTCGGTCGTACTGGTATTTGTTGCCAGCTCGATCATCCACATGGTGCTGAAGACGCACCACAAGGATTTCGAACGGTTGCCTGGAGAGGATCAGATCCTGGACGCGATGCGGGCCCAGGGCGTTTCGCCCGGGGCATACATGTTCCCGTACTGCAGCGACATGAAGGAAATGGGTTCGGACGAAACGAAGGCGAAGTTTGATCGAGGCCCGGTCGGGATGATGACCGTATTGCCGAATGGCATGCCCAACATGGGCAAGTCGCTCGGGTTATGGGTGGTCTATCTGTTGCTTGTCTCGATCTTCGTCGCCTACATCGGCGCGGCGGCATTGCCGCCGGGCGTTGAATACCTGACCGTGTTCCGGACGGTTGGCGCTGCCGCGTTCCTGCCGTTCGTGATTGCGAACATGCCGGCCAGCATCTGGTACGGCCAGCCGTGGCCGACGACGATCCGGTTCGGGATCGACGGCGTCGTCTACAGCCTGCTGGTCGCCGGCACATTCGCCGGGTTCTGGCCGGGAGGCTGAATCGTCGCGGCCGGGTGTTGCTCCGGCTACCATGGCGCGCATGGCAATCCGGATCTTCATCGTTGCCGCCGTCGTCTACCTGGCGTTGCTGGTGCTGGTATACCTGTTTCAGCCGCGCCTGGTATTCCTGCCCGGCATCGAGGGCCGCACAGGCAGGACGCCTGCCGATCTCGGCCTCGAGTACAAGTCGGTCAGTCTGAAAACCCCGGACGGCGAGACGCTTTCGGCGTGGTGGGTTCCGGCGCGAAATGCAATCGCGTCGATCCATTTCTCGCACGGCAACGCCGGTGACATCAGCGGCCGGCTCGAATCGATCGCGCTGCTGAACCGGCTCGGTCTGAACGTACTGATCTACGATTACCGCGGTTATGGCGGCAGCAGCGGCCGGCCGTCCGAGAACGGAACGTACGTCGATGCGCGCGCGGCCTGGGACTGGCTGGTTGATTCGACCGGGATTCCGGCCGGAGAGATCTTTCTGCTCGGCCGATCGCTGGGCGCCGGCGTTGCCGCCGGGCTGGCCGAGCGATTGCCGGAAGAGGCGAGGCCCGCCGGTCTGATTCTTGAATCGGCGTTCACGTCGGTGCCGGACATGGCGCGCGAGATCCATCCGTGGCTGCCGTGGCGACATGTTTCGCGCATCCGCTACGACACCCTGCGTCGCCTTGCCGGTGACGGGCCGCCGGTGCTCGTCGTGCATTCGCGCGACGACGAGATCGTGCCGTTCCCCCACGCCGAGCGCCTCGTCGAGGCCGCCGGGTCGCGCGCCCGGCTGCTGGAAATTTCCGGCGACCATAACGGCGGGTTCCTTCAGTCGCGCGTCGTGTACGAGCGGGGGCTGAACGCGTTCATCCGGACGACGCTTGCCCCGGGCCGGAAAGGTCGGTAAATCTCAGGTCGTTACTACGAGCGCCTCTCGTTGTCCTGCCCCGTCGGAGGTTCGGCGCGGTGCACGCGAATGTCCTGCGACAACGGGTAAACGGCAAGGCCGAACTGGTTGTAGACCGCAACATCGGCGGCATCGCGGCCGTATCCGATAGCAACGTATCCGGGTTTGAGCTCGTCCTGGGTCGCATCAAATGCATACCAGCGACCGCCGACGTACGCCTCGAACCAGGCGTGCATGTCCATGGGTTCCAGGCCCTCGAGATACCCGACCACCAGGCGGGCGGGGATACTGAGGCTGCGGCACAACGCTATGCCCAGGTGCGAAAGATCGCGGCAGACGCCCGATTGTCTCTGGTTGACGTCAATCGCCGATACCGGCACGTTGCTGCTGCCGGGAATGTACTGGATCGTGGACCGCAACCAAGTCTCGATCGCCGCGACCTGGTCGTAACCCAGGAGCTGATTCGCGGTAATCTCGGCCGCCATATTGTGGAAGCGATCCGATTCGCAATATCGACTGGGCAGCAGAAAGCCAAGCACCGCATCAGGTAGATACTGCACGTCAACAAACGGTGCACCCGGCGCACGATCCATTTGATCGGCGATCATTACCCTGGCTGCGGTATAGATCGAGAACGGCCCGGTGGGCGCGACCAGCCTCTGGCAAAGGTTGCCGTAATAGTCGCTGAATTCGGAAACCGGAACGCTCGGCTGGAGCGTGTATTCTTCCTTTATGATCCACTGTTGCGGCCCGCTTCTCGGGCGCAGCATGAGCACAAAGGTCGTAGGCGCCGGGATATCGAATGTCAGCTTGCAGCTTGTTTCCATCCACATTTCGTCATCCGCGGGCATTGCTGGATGGAAATATAACCGATATGAACGTGGCATGACTTCGGTGGCGGCGTATTCGTAGCCGGCCAGCGAAGCTTTCTGGTTTCGTGCTCCGGTTTTCTCTATGATTCAGGATGGTTGACTGTGCCGCCCATCCCGGAGATCGAACATGTTCCCATGCATTCGTTACTGTTGCGCGCTGGCCCTGATCGTGTCGACGGCGCCGGGCGTTCAGGCCCAGACAGCCGTCGACTCGGCGCGCAAGTACCGTCATGCCCACGAATCTGAAATTCTGGCCGGATTCGCCGAGTTCCTGCGCCTTTCGAACGTGGCTTCCGATCCGGCCGACATGCGGCGCAATGCGCGATACATGCAGCAGCAATTCGCCGAGCGCGGGGTGGAGCTCGAGCTGCTGGAAATCGAAGGCGCGCCACCGGTCGTGACCGGCCGGATCGATGTGCCCGACGCCGAGCGCACGCTGGGGATCTACGTCCACTACGACGGCCAGCCGGTTGACGAAACCCGCTGGACCCACGGCCCCTGGGAGCCGACGCTGTACACCGCGGCGATGCACGAAGGCGGGAAACCGCGCGCACTCCCTGCACCCGGAGAGCGCGTCGACCCGGAAGCGCGGCTGTACGCTCGCTCGGCCGGCGACGACAAGGCCCCGATCATTGCGTTGCTGGCGGCCCTCGACGCGCTGGAGGCGGCCGGCATCTCGGCGACCTCGAACGTCGTGTTCCTGTTCGACGGCGAGGAAGAGCGCGGGTCGCCGCATCTGGATCAATACCTGGAGCGTTACCGCGACCGGTTCGACGACGTCGACCTGTGGCTGTTCTGCGACGGGCCGGTGCACCAGAGCCGCCGGCCGCAGGTCGTGTTCGGCGTGCGCGGCGTGACCGGGATGGAAGTCACGGTCTACGGCGCGAACCGGCCGCTGCACAGCGGCCACTACGGCAACTGGGCGCCGGTGCCGGGGCAGATGCTTGCGGACCTGCTGGCCACCATGAAGACGGTCGAGGGTCAGGTACTGGTAGAGGGCTTTTACGACACCGTCGAGCCGCTGAGCCCGGCCGAGGATGCGGCCATCGACGCGCTGCCCGTCGTCGACGATCAATTGAAGGAAGAACTCGGGCTCTCGTGGACCGAAGGCGGGGGCGAGCGGCTGGAAAGGCGTCTGCTGTTGCCGTCGCTGACGATCCGGGGACTGGCCAGCGGCAACGTCGGCGACAAGGCGCGCAACGTCATTCCTTCCACCGCGACCGCTGCACTCGGTGTGCGGCTGGTCAAGGGCAACGATCCGGAGCACATGCTCGACCTGATCGAGCGTCATATCCGCGGGCAGGGGTTCCATATCGTGCGTGACGAGCCGACCGACGAGGTCCTGCGCGCCCATCCGAAAGTGGCGCGCGTGACGCGCGATTCCGGCTATCCGGCCTCGCGCGCACCGATGGACCACCCGCTGGCGCAGCAAGTGGTCGACGCGTCAAGCCGTGCGGCCGGCGGTCCGGTGCTGCAGGTGCCGACGCTTGGAGGCACGTTGCCGCTGTTCCTGTTCAGCGAGGGCCTGGACAAGCCTGCCATCATCGTGCCCATCGCCAATCACGACAACAACCAGCACGCCGCCGACGAGAACCTTCGGCTGGCCAATCTCTGGTACGGCATCGATCTGTATGCAGCGCTGCTGACGATGTAGCGCGCCCGGTTGGCTGCCGCCGTTCGCAGGACTCACGCGAATGATGAGACGGGAACGCAAAGGTGCGCCGCGAGCCTACGCCGCGGCGCACCATGGTTCCGTAGAAGCGGGCTGACTGATGTCAGCGTCTGCAACTCCCGGGCTTTCTGACATTTGACTCAGCCGCTCGAGCCTTCAGGAACTCGGCGTCGGCTTCCAGCAGGAAGCCCTGTCCGACCAGGCGGTTGGCCTGGCGCGAGAACCGGCTGCCGTAGTCGCCGTGGTTACGGAAGCGCGGCGAGCCGTCGGCCAGCGGGACGCATTCGAGGTCGACGTGGCTGCCGGTGAGCGGACTCAGGAACGGAATGCCGAGGGTACTGGTCGCCGGATCCGAGGCGATGAACAGTCCCTGCCCGAGGGCCAGGTCCGGCAGGCGGACGCCGCCGAGCGCGTTGCCGTCGGCATCGCGCGCGATACCGGTGGACGGTGCTGGTGATTACCTGTTGCACCTCGGTGAGAACATCGGCGGAACGCGAGATGCCATAGGCGTACAAGCGCTCGATTCCGCCGTGCAGGGCGGTGATGGTTGGGTCGACCCGGATCGCCTCAGTGAACTGGACCAGGATTTCGGGATCGGTCGGTCCGGAGAATCGAAGAACTCCGGGGGCTGAAACGGGTGTGCCGGCGATGACAAGGTCGGGCGGCGTTGGATCGAGGATATTTCCGCCGTCGACGCCGAACCCGACGGCCGCGTATCCGATACCGCGCCCGAAGATCAATTCCCGACCCAGCACCAGATCACGGCCAATCGCCGCCAAGCCCCAGTGCGGTGCCTCAAAGAGGACGGTGGCCGTCCCTTCGGCCGGGTCGGCTGGTGCGACGACCTCGAACGGCATTGAAAATTCGCCCATCGACGTCGTGCCCTCGAAGCGGCCGGTATGGCGGACGAACTCGACGTCGTTGAACGTGCCGAACGGTTCCTAGGACAGTTCGGAGAATGTTGCCGCTGCGGCCGGGGCGGCTGCGAGAATCCAGGCGCTGATGACCGGTGCGAGAAACAGTCGTATGAAAATGATCATGGAATGCCTCCTGCAAG
This sequence comes from Wenzhouxiangellaceae bacterium, assembly GCA_032251475.1. Taxonomy (GTDB): domain Bacteria; phylum Pseudomonadota; class Gammaproteobacteria; order Xanthomonadales; family Wenzhouxiangellaceae. Next base: position 19,681 of record JAVVDX010000019.1, read on the forward strand.
CCAGTTGAGAGTCTGTTGCCACGTGGCCCGGCACGCCGGCCGAGGACCGCGATGGCCTCATCCTGCCCGCCAAGGGCTGTGAAACACCTCACGAAGATCTCTCTTTTTCATCACGATTGAATGGCCCGATACCCCCGAGCCGCTCCCGCGGCAGGGGCCGGACGCCCCAGCCGGTGCGCTGTCCGGCGGGCCGCTTTGGTAGAGTGCAACTCGGGGAGAGCGCGGGCTGGACAACGAGGACATGCGATGAACGCGATTGCATTGCTGCTGATCGGACTGGGCGCCTTCGGGCTGGGATACCTGTTCTACTCGCGCTACATCGCCCGCGCGATCTACGCGCTGGACGACGCGCGCCCGACGCCGGCGCACGAGTTCGAGGACGGGGTCGATTTCGTGCCGACCAACCGCTACATCCTCTGGGGCCATCATTTCACTTCGATCGCCGGCGCCGCGCCGATCGTCGGGCCGGCGATCGCGGTGATCTGGGGTTGGCTGCCGGCGTTCCTGTGGGTAGTGCTGGGCACGGTGTTCATCGCCGGCGTGCACGACTTCGGCGCGATCTGGGCCAGCATCCGCAACAAGGGGCGTTCGGTGGGTGCGCTGACCGGCACGCTGGTCGGGAAGCGCGCGCAGGGCGTTTTCATGATCGTGATCTTCCTGCTGCTGCTGATGGTCAACGCGGTGTTCGCGGTGGTCATCGCGCGGCTGTTCACGCAGTTCCCGGAAAGCGTCGTGCCGGCCTGGAGCGCGATCGCCGTCGCGCTGGTGCTGGGCCAGTTGATCTACCGGAAGAAGATCGGTCTGGCGCTGCTTTCGGTGGCGGGTCTGGTCGTGCTCTACGGCATGATCTGGGTCGGTCAGTACGTGCCGGTGACGCTGCCCGAGCGCGCGCTGGGCCTGGGCGCCAACGCGCAATGGATCGTGATCCTGTTCGTGTACGCCGGCATCGCCTCGATATTGCCGGTGTGGATGCTGCTGCAACCGCGCGACTACATCAACGGGCTGCAGCTTTTCGTCGGGCTCGGGCTGATCTTCATCGCGGTGCTGATCTCGAGCCCGCAGATCGTCGCGCCGATGATCAATACCGGGACGCCGGCCGGAACGCCGCCGATCGTGCCGCTGCTGTTCGTGACAATCGCCTGCGGCGCGATCTCCGGATTCCACGGCCTGGTTTCGTCGGGCACCAGTTCCAAGCAGCTCGACCGCGAATCGGACGCGCGCTTCGTCGGCTATTTCGGCGCCGTCGGCGAGGGCGCGCTGGCGCTTGCCGCGATTATTGCCGCGACCGCCGGGTTCGCGACCGCGGCCGACTGGCAGGGGCTGTACACCGCGTTCGGGCAGGGCGGGGTGGCAGCGTTCGTCCAGGGCGGGGCCAACATCATGACCGCCGGCTGGGGCCTGCCCGAGACCGTCGGCACGACGCTGCTGGCGGTGATGGCGGTTTTGTTCGCGGCCACGACGATGGATACCGGCGTGCGTCTGCAGCGCTACATCATCCAGGAGTGGGGTCAGATCTACGACATCGGCGTGCTGGCCCGGAACGCGCCGGCAACCATCGTCGCTGTCGGCGCGTGCCTGGCGCTGGCGTTCGGCGCCGGCGGCATGGAAGGCACCGGCGGCCTGCTGATCTGGCCGCTGTTCGGCACCACAAACCAGCTTCTGGCCGCACTGACGCTGATGGTCGTCAGCCTGATGGTGCTGCGCGCCGGACGCCCGGCGTGGGTGCTCCTGGTGCCGATGGTGCTGCTGCTGGTCATGACGGTCTACGCCCTTTGCATGCAGTTGATCCAGTTCTACCGCGACGCCAACTGGTTCCTGCTCGGGCTCGACCTGGTCGTGCTGGTCGCCGCGGTGCTGGTCGTGCTCGAGGTCGCCTCGGCGATGAGCCGGGGATTGCGCGAACGCGCCGGACAGGCGGCCGCCGCGGAGTGATTGCGGCCGTGCGGCGCTGGCTGGAACGGGCCGACCGGTTCCTGGCCCGGGTCTACGCCGGGCGCTGGCAGCGCGAGCTGGCGCGCGAGCAGCGCGACCGCGAGGATCTGTTCATGCTGCTGGTGTTCAGCGAATCGCTGGGCATTCCGAACCCGGCGTCGTGGTACACGCTGGAGCTGCGCGGGCCGATGCTCGAGGCGTTCCACGACTGGCACCGGCGACAGGGGATGGAAAAGTCGCCGCTGGACGATTTCCGCTGTTGCTGAACCACGACGCCCGTTCGCTGGTCGCCTCCATCATCGACCGCCGCTTCGTGTTCTGCGGCGGCAAGGGCGGGGTCGGCAAGACCAGCATCGCCGCCGCACTGGGCATGGTCGCCGCGCGCGCCGGGCGGACCGTGCGCGTGATCTCGACCGACCCGGCGCACTCTTTGGGTGATGTATTCGAGTGCCGGCTCGACCATCGCCCGACCCGGGTCGAGGCCGGACTGGAAGCCGTCGAGCTCGATCCGGACAAGTGCATGGACGCTTACCTCGACGAGGTCGCCCGGCGCCTGCGCGACTACGTCAAGCCGGCGCTGTACGGCGAAATCGACCGGCAGATGGAGCAGGCCCGGCATTCTCCCGGTGCCGCCGAGGCCGCGCTGCTCGAGGAGATCGCGGGCATCCTTGCTGGC
>JAVVDX010000019.1:22388-32468 GCA_032251475.1 Wenzhouxiangellaceae bacterium
CTCTGGCCGACCGTGGCGACGCCTGCGACCTGACCATCTTCGATACCGCGCCGACCGGCCACACGCTGAGGCTGGTCAGCCTGCCCGAGACGATGGCGGCGTGGACCGAGGGCCTGCTCGGCGCGCGCCGCAGAACCGAGTCGGTGACGCGCGCGTTCCGCGGCCTGGTCGGCCGCGACGAGCCCGACTCCGGCGATGCGCGCCGGGCACGGCTGGCCGGAGCGCTGGAACGTCGCCGCCGCCTGTTTTCCGGGGCGCGCGAGGTACTGTGCGACCCGGCGCGGACCGCGTTCGTGCTGGTGCTGATTCCCGAGCGCCTGCCGCTGGAAGAAACCGCGCGCGCAATCGACGCGCTCGAGCGGATCGGCATCGAGCCGGCCGCGCTGGTCGTCAATCAGGTGCTGCCCGAACTCGAGGAGGGCGATTTCTTCGGCGCGCGCCGGCGGATCCAGCAGCGTTGGCTGGACGAGATCGGGAGGCGCTTCGGCGGCCTGGACCGCCTTGAACTTCCGCTGCTTGCCGACGAGGTCAGCCGCTCGGCCGGTCTCGAGGCGCTGGTCGACGAGTTGCACGCCGCCGCAAACCTATAGTCCGCCGACCGGTACGGACCCGATCGCCGATTGCGGCCTTGTAAAAAAGGACCGCCGCCCGAAGGCGGCGGTCGCGTGTTCGCTCCCTCGGGAGCGGGTTGATGGCCTAGCGGCAGGTCATGTCGCCGGCCGGGCCGCGGCACTTGCCGGAGCAGCATTCACCGTCGGTCGTGCACGCCTCGCCCTTGTCCAGCAACAGGCACATGCCCGGATCGCCGGGATCGGATTCCGAGGCCTGCAACTGCAGCTGGACGTCGCGGAACTCGCACTGACCGAGCGTGAACGTGTCGGCGGCCTGCAGGTTGCCATGCCTCGCCTTGCTTTCGTAGGAGGCGTTGTTGCCAGCGCCGCCGGCATTGTCGGTACTCGGCAGGGTTTCCTGGTTGACGTGATATTGCACGATATTGCCGCACACGGTAGATGTGTGAAGCACCGCGTCGGTGAACGTCAGCTTGATCGGCCCGGGGCGGTTGATGCCCTTCGAGGACAGGTCGATCCGTTCGACCGGGTCCACCATCATCGGCAGACCGGTGGTGATGTCGGTGACCAGTATCCTGACGCCGCTCTGCGCCGTGCTTTCGCCGCACAGGTCCGCCGTGCCGGCCGCGTCCGGGTCATCGCTGACGATGCTCAGCGAGCCCAGGACCTCGTCCGGCGCCAGTGGGTCGGAGTCGGCCTGCGGGGTGAAGCGGACGTTGACGCCCAGCGTTTCCTCGCCCGGAGGCAACAGGATCGGGAACTGCGTCGGTGCCGTGACGGCGAAGTCGTCGCCGGAAGCCGAGACGCCGTCGATCGTCAGCGGGCATTCGCCGCTGTTGCGAAGCGCCACGGTGGCGTCCGAGAAGCAGCCCAGCGTGCCTTCGCTGTCGACTACGGTAGCCGGGAACGAGAACAGGTTCTCGAGGCCGGCCGGGTCGATGACGAGGTTGGGGCACCTCGAGACGCCGGAGATGCCGATCTCGAAGTTCTCCTTCAGCGGGTCGTCGGTAGCGACGACGACGGTCGCGTTCTCCGTTTCATCGTTGCATTCCGCCGGTGCGTAGCGGATCGGAAGGTTGAAGTCCGCGTCCGGGCTCAGCACCAGCGGGAATGTCGTGTCGGCCGGAAGTTCGAACGACGAGCCGGGCTGGTTGATCCCGACGCTGTCGATGGTCAGGTTGCACTGGCCCTGGTTGAACAGCGTCAGGTTCAGGTCGGCGTGATCTGCCTTGCAGACATTGCCGAAGCTGCCTTCGTTGGCCAGGGCCGTATTCAGGCTGCCCGGCGGCGAGTTGCCGCTGACCGTCAGGGTTTTCGGCGTCGAGGTATCGGCGGCGTCGTGGCTGATCGAAATGCTTGCGTTCTCGGCGCCGAAGTCGCCTTCGGGCGAGAACCGGATCGGCACGGTCACCTCACCGCCCGGCGAGACCTTGAGCGGGAAGTCCATCACCTGGGCGATCGCGAACTCGAGATCGTTGCTGGTGATGTTGTCGATGCCCAGGTCGCAGGTTCCGGGGTTGGAGATCCGCAATTCGTGGATCAGTGAGTCGGCCAGACAGACGTCGCCGTAGTTCTGTTCCATCGTGGTCGTGATCTCCGCCTCGCCGCCGGAGCACGTGTAGACGATGTCGTGCGGCGAGTTCTCGTCGTTGCTGGTGACGCGGAACGTCGCCGTCTTGGTGCCGCCGCTGGTCGGCGAGCAGCGGACCGTGAAATCGACGTGCGATCCGGCGGCGACGAACACCGGCTGTTCGGGGGCTTGCTCGAGCTTGATCTGGCTGCTTCCCGAGATGCGGCTGATATCGGCGACGATGAGGTCACCGTTGCCCTGGTTGAACACCTGCAGCGGTCGGGTCGAGGTGTCGGCCAGGCATACGCTGCCGAATTCGCGATCACTGTTGAACTGGAGCTTGGGTGCGCATTCGGCCGGCATGTCGAAGGCCTGCAGCGGGTTGATGTCTTCGAACCCGGCGGTCATCGCCGAGTACCCCATGCCCATCTTCGCGAACGCGTCCCAGATCAGGCAGGCGTGCGCGCCGCCGTGGTTCTGGAAATCCGCCATCAGGATGGCGTCGCGCCCGTCGAGGTAGGTCGGGTTGTCGGGCGACAGCTTCATGCCGTCGATGACGAGCTGGTTCATGCGCCGGTCGCCGGCGCTGAAGCCCAGTTTCGCGACCAGATGCATGCGTGCGATCCACAGCGCGTTGGCCCAGATCTCACCGGTGCGGTGTACGCCGACTCTGCACAGGCCCAAGTCGATGTCGTTGGGAGGCGAGTCGCAGTCCTCGTGAAACTTGCACGAAATTGCGTAGCACGTGTCCGACTCTCCGCCGCAGTCCGCATTGTTGTTACAGCTCTGCGTCGAATCGTTGCTGCAGATCTTCGTGGCGCAGGACGCAATGTCGTTGATGTCGGCATACCGGCGCGGGTACATGTCGAGCCGGGTGCTGTATGGCGCGCTTCGAATCCCGCTGTTGTCGAACAGGTAGTCGCCGACGCCGTACGAGCCGTCGTACGCATCGCCGGGTTCGGCGACCAGCGCCAGGCCGAAGAAATCGGCCCAGCCCTCGTTGGCGCGCTGATTGCCGGCCGTCGGCACCAGCCGGGCGTGAACGCCGTGGGTATATTCGTGGCCGATCACGACCGCGTCCAGGCTGCCGTCGCGTTCCGGAGTGTCTCGATCGCAGACGAACATCTGCATGCGCGGAGCACTACCGTCGCCTGGCGTCCACATGTTGGCGTTGCACAGAGAGCGGTCGGCATCCGGGTCGGTCGGGGCCGCGTTGTCCTGGGTCTCGGCCCTGACCGGGTCGCCGCCGGAGCCGCCGAGGCTGAAGTTGTCGGCCTGGAAATTGCCGGCCTGTTCGTCGAAGCCCATCCGGTAGAACCAGTCGTGGATCCGATTGTTCCAGTAGAACAGGTTGACGACCGAGGCGTCCTGGTACTGCGAAGGGTCCTGGGTGAGATCCAGCGGGAACGTGAAATCCTCGTCGCCGCTGGGAGCGGGCCGGCTGTCGGTGTCGGCAGCGTTGTCGCCGTCGCGGTCGGCGTAGGCGTCGACGTTGTTGCTGGTCGTCGTCGACCTGGGCTGGGTGGCCCACCAGTCCCAGTGTGGATCGTCGTGCGGGAAGAAATCGCCGCCGGTAAACGGCCGCTCGACGCGGGCGACTGGCGAGGTCGAAATCGTCTCATTGGGCGTGTACGGCAGCGGCGCATCGGAATCATAGACTTCGCCGCGCGCCGGGATGTGGCCGTAGTGGGTCAGACTGCGCCGGAACAGCAGGTCGCCGTCGACCGCGTCGACCAGCACTTCGTACCCGTTCGGCGAATCGGTATCGGCAATGTTCAAATGCCAGGCCAGGCGGACGTCGTCGGCCGTGCGCGGGAACAGGATCAGGCCGAGTACGCTTGAATCGGCGACTTCGGCGATCCCGGAGTTGCGCGCGCCGCGCTCGACGGCCTGCTGCTCGGTCATTTGCGGCGAAACCGTGTTGACCGCAGCGTGGATGCCCGGAATGGGTTCGCCCGAGACGTTGATGATCTCCCCGCGGAAGCTGACGTTGATCTTGATGCCGCCGCCGAACACGTCGTAACCGAACGCCTGCTGCTGCAGCGTCAGGTGGGTGACGCCGTTGCGTTCGGTGACGTAGTCGCGGCTCAATGTCATCTCCCGGATGTCCTCGGGCGAGAGCCCGAACAGCAGCCGGTGGCGGTCGAGAAACGCCATCGCGATGCCGCGGGGGGACGCAGCCTGCGCCGGCAGCATCGGCCGGCCCCGCGCGTGGATGCGGCTGGGCGCGCCTGTCAGGCCGCTCCACAGAACGGTGAGCTGGTCGGTGACGGCTTCGCTGCGCAGGCCGGCCAGCGCCTGCGCGCGCGCAGGCGGCAGCGCCGCCGGCGGCTCGGGCAGCGTGACCGGGCGCGCGCCGCGGATGTCGAAGTCGGGTGCCTGCTCGAGGTTCGCGAACTGGGCGACTCCGGCGCCCGATGAAAACAGCAGGACCACGAACGTGGCGGCCAGCAGGAATCGGCCGGTGACGGCCGCGGGCGGATATCGACCGGCCCGTGTACAAAATTTAGAAGATGAAGATTCGGTAGACATGACACTCCCTTCATGCAATACATAGTGTGATCCCCTTCCCATATAAGTACGAAAACTGAGGAATAAATGCGCCATCATCCAGCTATTGCGGCCGGAGCGTGTTCTGTCGCCTTGGTAGAATCCCCGGCGCGCGAGGCGGGTGATCAGTCGCGGGTACGGACGCGGAGCAGGCCGCCGTCGAGTCGGGCGACGATGCGTTCCAGCATCGGGGGTTCGATCCAGTCGGTCTCCCCGAGGACGAGCATCAGCGGGGCGAGGTCGGCCAGCGAGTCGAGCAGGGCGGAACCGCTCTTCTCACGGAGGGTCCGGAAACGGAGCGCACGGGTTCCGGCGAGTTCGCGCGCCCGCGCCTTCAGCGTGTCGGCGGCGGCGCGGTCGTCCACGGCGATCAGCACGTCCAGCGAGCGGTCGGGCGGAGTCAGTTCAAGCGCCCGCGCCAGCGCGCCCTCGGCCGCCTGACCGGCGTCGAAGACCACCGCGAACGATGCGGCCCGGAGTACCGCGCCCGGGGCGATGAGCATGACCGATGAGGTTGCTTCGGCGAGCAGCCGGCGGGCCGTGGAGCCCAGCCTGGACGGACCGCCGCGCATCCCGGCGGTGCCGACGGCGACGAGTTCGCATTCGCTGCAGGCCGCGAGCAGCTCGGTGGCGACGCGGCCGCGCCGGCGCCGGAAACGCCACGGAATTTCCAGCCGGCCTGCGAGCACCTCGAGCTCGCGCTCGAGATCGCGCGCCAGCCGGGCCAGATCGCGCTCCATGACCTCGGTCGACAGCGGGCGCCATTCGCCCCCGCCGGCCGGCAGCTCGCGCGCGAACGGCAGGCCGGCCAGCCGCACCAGGTCCTCGTCCTCGATGAACAGCCCGCTCAGTTCGGCGTCGATGCGCCGGGCCAGCTCGGCGGCCTGCTGCAACGCCGCCAGGCCGCCCGCCGAGGAATCCACGGCCACCAGGATGCTCCGGATCCGCTCGCTCATGACGCGCCGTCGCCGTCGTCCGATTCTCCATCCGCGCCTTCGTCGCGCCCGGCGCCGGTGCGCCGGCTCCAGGCCCGGGCCGTCTCGGCCAGTTCGAGCAGGCGCTTCTGGACCCGATCGTTGACGCTGCCTTCGGGAAACCGCCCGCGTTCGTCGCGCTCGCCGGCCGGCATGCCGGTCACCAGCGCCAGACCCTCGTCGACGGTCGCGAACGGCCAGACCCGGAACTTGCCGTCGCGCACGGCTTCGATGACGTCGTCGCGCAGCATCAGGTGCTTGACGTTGGCGGCCGGGATCAGTACGCCCTGGCCGCCGGTCAGCCCGCGCTCCCGGCAGGTGTCGAAAAAGCCCTCGATCTTTTCGTTGACGGCGCCGATCGGCTGCACCTCGCCGTACTGGTTGGCCGAGCCGGTCACGGCCAGCGACTGCTTCAACGGCACGTCGGCCAGCGCCGAGAGCAGTGCGAACAGCTCGGCCGCGGTCGCCGAATCGCCCTCGATGCCGCCGTAAGTCTGTTCGAACACGAGGCTGGCGCCGAGCATCAGCGGAAAATCGGGCGCGTAATGCGCACCGAGATAGCCGGTCAGCGTCAGCACCGCCTTGGAGAAGATCGGCCCGGCCAGCTTGACCTCGCGCTGGATGTCCTTGACCTCGCCCTTGCCGAGCCGGACACGGGCACTGATGCGCGAGGCGTGGCCGAACGCCATCTGTCCGGCATTGCTGACCGAAAGACCGTTGATCTGGCCGACGCGTTCGCCGTCGGTGTCGATCAGCAGCACGCCGCGGCGGATCGCCTCCTGCAGCCGCTCCGGCGCACGGCCCGCGCGGTAGCGCCTCGCCTCCACGGTCGCCTGCACGTCGGCCCGTTCGATCACGTCGCGATCGTCGCGCCGGGCGAAGTAATCGGCTTCGCGCAGAAGGTCGGCGACGCGCTGCAGGTGGACCGAGACCCGCTCGGCGTCCTCGGCCTGGCGCGCGCCGTGCTCGATGACCCTGGCCGTGGCCGCGCGGTCCAGCGGCAACAGGTGCTCGCGCCGGCCCAGCGTCGCGATCATGCGCGCGTACAGCCGGTGCGCATCGTCGTCGCGCGGCATGCTGTCGTCGAAATCGGCCGCGACCTTGAACAGCTGACCGAATTCGGGATCGTATTCGTTGAGCAGGAAGTACAGCAGCCGCGAGCCGATCAGGATGACCTTGACGTCCAGGCCCAGCGCCTCGGGTTCCAGCGACACGGTGCTGATCAGCGAAAGCTCCTGGCCGAGCGATTCGACGCGCAACTCGCCGGCGAACAGCGTGCGCTTCAGGCTTTCCCACGCGAACGGCTGGACCAGTACCTTGCGTGCCTCGATCACAAGATAGCCGCCGTTGGCGCGGTGCAGCGCCCCTGGCTTGATCAGCGTGAAGTTCGTGAACAGGTTGCCCATCTGCGACATATGCTCGATGCGCCCGAACAGGTTCTGATGGCTCGGGTGGTTTTCGAACACGATCGGCGCGCCTTCGGTTGCGCTGTTGTCGACCAGCAGGTTGACCCGATACCGAGTCAGCGAACCGCGTTCGTGGTCGCCGAGCCCCAGCAGGGCCATTGCCGAACCGTCATTGTCGTCGCTGTCGGCGAAATCGCCGGCGTTCTCGATCACGTCGTCGCGTACCGCGTCGAGGTAGCGCAGCACGTCCGGCTGATCGCGCCACGACTTGCGCATGTCCTCCATCAGGTTGTCGACGGCCACGCGCGTGATGTCGCGGTCCAGCCGGCGGATCTTGCGCCGCGCCTCGCGCTGCCAGCGCGGGATCTGCTGGATGATCTTCTCGAGCTCGTTCTGCAGCTTCTCGATCTTCTCCCGCACGCGCTCGCGCTCTTCCTCGGGGAGCTTGTTGAACTCCTCGGGCGGAATGACTTCCTCGTCCTCGTTCATCGGCGCGAACGCCATGCCGCGGGCAGTCCGGATCAACGCGATTCCCTGCTCGCGCGCCTTCTTGGTGAGCGCCTCGAACGGTTCGCCGCGTTCCTCCTCGAGGTTCTGTTCCAGTTCCTTGCGGCGTGCGCGGTACTCGTCGCTTTCGAACGCGGCCGGCAGCGCGGCCTCGAGGTCCTCGACGAGCTGTTTCATGTCGTCACGCAGGTCGCGCCCGCGGCCGGCCGGCAACGCCAGCGCCAGCGGCTTGTAGCCGTCGTCGAAATTGTTGACGTAGACCCAGTCCGGCGGGCGCGCCTGCTCGGCGGCCTTGCGCCGGAGATGGTCGTCGATCAGCGCCCGGCGGCCGGCGCCGGGCGAGCCGAGCGCGTACAGGTTGTAGCCGTCGCGGCGCATGCCGACGCCGAATCGGATCGCGTCGGTCGCGCGCTGCTGGCCCGGCAGTTCCGGCAGGTCGTCGAGCTCGGCGGTCGTCTCGAAGTCGAATGCCGAGAGGTCGCAATGCCGGTAAAGCGCCTCGGGATCCAGGGGTTTCGTGTCCGTCATGCCGACTCTCCCGTCGCGCGGTCGCGCTGTGGCCCGATGGTCCCATTGTGAACCCGATGCGGCGGTTCGGGGGTTGCGCCCGGTCAATCCTCGGGGGTGGCCGTCCCGGCCTCGGCGCGGGCATCACGTTCGGCGGGTCTGCTAAGCTCTTGCCTCCATTCGATCGAAGTCGCGTCAGTGACGTTCACGGAGAGTCTCATGCTGTCATTCAGGAAGCGCAATCGTGTCCGCTGCGGCCTTTCCGGCCCGACCGTTGCATTGACCGCGCTGCTGGCCTGCGGAGTCGGCGCGCAGGCCCAGGACACATCGCGGCCGGTGCTGCTCGGCAAGCACTGGGTGGCGGTGACCGGAAAGCCGCTGGGCGCGACCGCCGGAGCCAGGACCTTCGCCCGGGGCGGCAACGCCGTCGACGCGGCCGCGGCGATGCTGGCCGCGACGGCGACGATGTGGGACGTGCTGAGCTGGGGCGGCGAGACCCAGGCGCTGATCTACAACCCGAACACCGGCAAGGTGATCGGCATCAACGCGCTCGGCGTGGCGCCGACCGGCGCGACGCCGGAGTTCTTCCGCGAAAAGGGCATGCTCTATCCACCCGAGTTCGGGCCGCTGGCCGCGGTTACGCCGGGAACGCCGGGCGGACTGATGGTCATGGTCGCCGAGTACGGCAAGCTCAGCCTGGCCGAGGTGCTCCAGCCGGCGATCGAGATGGCCGAGGGCTATCCGATCGAAGCCTCGCAGTCGGCCAACATCGAGCGCCGGCGCGAGATCATCGAACGGTGGCCGTCGTCGACGCGCGTGTTCCTGCCGCACCTCGATCCCGAGAACCCGGACAAGCCGGCCGCGCCGCAGCCGGGCGAGATCTTCCGCCAGCCCGATCTCAAGGCCACGCTGGAGAAGCTCGTCGAAGCCGAGGCCGAGGCGCTGGAGGCCGGCAAGAGCCGCAAGGAGGCGATCTATGCCGCCTACGACCGCTTCTACCGCGGCGACATCGCCGAGGAGATCGTGCGCGCCACGCGCGAGGCCGGCGGGCTGTTTACCGAACGGGATCTGGCCGACTGGGAGGTCAGGATCGAGGAACCGGTCAGCACGAACTACCGCGGCGTCGACGTCTACAAGCTCACCACCTGGACCCAGGGCCCGGTGCTGCTGCAGATGCTCAACCTGCTCGAGGGGCTGGATCTCAAGGCGATGGGCTACAACTCCACGCGCTACATTCATACGCTCTACCAGGCGATGAACCTGGCCTACGCCGATCGCGATTTCTACTACGGCGATCCGTATTTTCCGCCGGCCGAGCCGGTCGCCGGGCTGCTGTCGAAGGAATACGCCGCCGAGCGGCGCAAGCTGATTCCGGACGCCCACAACCTGGTCGACCTCAAGCCCGGCGACCCGTACACGTTCCAGGACGGCAGCAATCCGTTCGAGGAATTCCGCCGGCAGTGGACCCCGAAGCCGCCCGAGGCCGAGGCGCTGGGCGTCGAGGGGTTCCAGCAGGCGGGCGTCATGGACCACGACGAGGGCTTTTTCGCCGGCACGACTTCGATCCAGGCCGCCGACGCCGAGGGCTGGGTGGTCTCGGTCACGCCATCCGGTGGCTGGATCCCGGCCTTCATTGCCGGCGACACCGGCGTTGGCCTGAGCCAGCGGATGCAGAGCTTCGTCGTCGACGAGCGGCTCAACCCGTACAACGTCGTCGCGCCCGGCAAGCGACCGCGCGTGACGCTGACGCCGAGCATCGCGCTGAAGGACGGCAAGCCGCTGATGGCGTTCTCGGTCCAGGGCGGCGACTCGCAGGACCAGAACCTGCTGCAATTCTTTCTCAATATGGTCGAATGGGGCATGAACGTGCAGCAGGCGGCCGAGGGCCGCGACCATATCCAGAGCTTCCAGATGCAGAGTTCGTTCGGCGCCCACCAGGCGCAGCCGGGGCGGCTGCAGATCTCGGAGCGCATCCTGCCGTACACGCGCGAGGCGCT
>JAVVDX010000020.1:0-6185 GCA_032251475.1 Wenzhouxiangellaceae bacterium
TTGACGTTCTTGTTGGTCCAGTCCATTTCCGAGACGTGGACCAGGCCTTCCACGCCGTCCTCGATTTCGACGAAGCAGCCGTAATCGGTGATGTTGGTGATGCGGCCGAACAGGCGCGAGCCCGGCGGGTAGCGGCGGTCGATGTTGTCCCACGGATCCTCGCCGAGCTGCTTGAGGCCCAGCGAAACGCGCATGCGCTCGCGGTCGAAGCGCAGCACGCGAACTTCCAACTCGTCGCCGACGTCGACCACTTCGGACGGATGCCGGACGCGCTTCCAGGCCATGTCGGTGATGTGCAGCAGGCCGTCGATGCCGCCCAGGTCCAGGAACGCGCCGTAGTCGGTCAGGTTCTTGACCACACCCTTGACCACCGCTCCCTCTTCCAGGCGCTCGATCAGGTCCTCGCGCTCGGCGGCGAACTCATGCTCGACGACGGCGCGGCGCGAAACCACGAGGTTGTTGCGGCGCCGGTCCAGCTTGATGATCTTGAACTCCAGATCCTTGCCTTCGAGGTAGGCCGGGTCGCGCACCGGCCGCACGTCGACCAGCGACCCCGGCAGGAACGCCCGGATGCCGTCGATGCTGACGGTGAAGCCGCCCTTGACCTTGCCGGTGATCTGGCCGATGACGTTTTCCTCGGTCTCGTGGGCCGATTCCAGCTTGTCCCAGATGCGCGATCGCTTGGCCTTCTCGCGCGAAAGCCGGGTTTCTCCGAAGCCGTCCTCGACCGCGTCCAGCGCGACCTCGACCTCGTCGCCGACCTCGACTTCGAGCTCGCCGTCGGGATTGAGGAACTGGTGGATGGGCACGATGCCCTCGGATTTCAGGCCGGCGTTGACGACCACGACGTCGTCGCGGATCTCGACGACCTTTCCGGTCACGATGGCTCCGGGGCGGAGCCGGGATTCATCCAGGGTCTGTTCAAAAAGTTCGGCAAAGGATTCGGTCATGGAGTTGCTGGATTCCTGCAAGACTCGGGCTGCTGCTGTATTCAAGATCGTCCCGTCGGTTCTTGTCGTCTGCGTCCGCACCATGCGGAGGCTCGTGAATGAAACGCACCGGCCGGCCCGATTCGGCAATCTCCGAGGTCGCGGGCCTTCCGGTACACGGCTTTTGCTACGTCTGGCCGCCGCCCGGAGAAGGTTCTTCGAGCCGCTGCCGAACCAGTTCGGCGACCTGCTCGATGACTTCCTCCAGCGACAGCCGGGTCGAATCAACGACCACTGCATCGGGCGCCGGCACCGTCGGCGAGACCGCTCGTTCGCGGTCGCGCCGGTCGCGCGCCTGCATGTCCCGAAAAAGACGCGAAAGGATAACATTTTCTCCTTTTTGCTTCAACTGCTTATACCGCCTTTTCGCGCGCTCCTCGACGCTGGCCTCGAGGAACACCTTGATCTCGGCATCCGGGAACACGACCGTGCCCATGTCGCGGCCGTCGGCGACAAGCCCCGGCGGGCGCCGGCAGCGGCGCTGCAACGCCAGCAGCGCGGCCCGCACGGCCGGCCTCGCGGCGACCTTCGAGGCCGTCAGGCTGACCGCCTCGGTGCGCAGCCGCTTCCCGATCTCGCGCCCGTCCAGCAGCACGTCGATGCCGTCGTCGCCGGAGCGGAAATCCAGCTCCAAGTCTTCGGCGAGGCTGATCAGCGCGTCCTCGTCCTCCGGATCGACACCGCGCTCCAGCGCCGCCAGCGCCACGGCGCGGTAGACGGCCCCTGAGTCGAGCACGTTCCAGCCCAGCCGGCGCGCCAGCGCCGCCGACACGGCGCCCTTGCCGGCGCCGGACGGCCCGTCGACCGTCAGCACCGGCACCCGATCGTCTACAGCCATTCGGCGATTCCTCCCGTTCGGTCGCGTGCGCCCGGCCCGGCGATCGCCCGGCCCGGCGCCGGCAGCCCGTCACCCGGTGTCGCAAGCGCATTGAGATCGTCGACGAAGGCCGGATAGCTGGTCCGGATCCATTCGGCGCCGTGAATCTTGACCGGGGCGTCGGCGGCTAGCGCAAGGACCGCCAGACTCATCGCGATTCGGTGATCGCCCTCGGCGTCAACCTCGCCGCCGCGCACCGGCCCGCCGCGCACGAGCGCACCGTCCGGGCGTTCCTCTACCTCGACGCCAAGCCGGCGCAGTTGCCGGCTCATCACGGCGAGCCGGTCCGATTCCTTGACCCGGAGCTCCTCGGCCCCGCTGATCCGGGTTTCGCCTTCGGCGCACGCGGCCAGCGCCATGATCACGGGAAACTCGTCGATCGCCAGCGGCACCCATTCGCGCGGAATCTCGACCCCGGCGAGCGGTACCGATCGAATTTCGAGCACCGCCGACGGTTCGGTGCCGGCACGGCCCGCGCCGTCGTCGCGACGCCGGACCGCGCCCGGCGCCATCCGCTCGAGCACGCGCAGGAATCCGTCGCGGCTGGGGTTGACCCCGACCGGCCCGATGCGGACTGCGGAACCGGGCACCAGCACCGCCGCGGCGATCGGGAACGCCGCCGACGACAGATCGCCCGGCACCTCGATTTCGGCCGCATGCAGCCGCGCCGGGCCTTCAAGCACGAGTCCATCGCCCTCGCGCCGCGGCTCGACGCCGAACGCCGGCAGCAGCCGTTCGGTATGGTCGCGCGACGGGCCGGGTTCGATGACGCGGGTCGCGCCGTCGGCGTTGAGCGCGGCCAGCAGGATCGCCGACTTGACCTGCGCGCTGGCGATCTTCAGCCGGTGCTCGGCCGGGTGCAGCCGGCACGGCCGCACGACCAGCGGCGCGTGCCCGTCGCGGCTGTCGATTCGCGCACCCATGGCCGCCAGCGGCTCGATGATCCGGTCCATGGGCCGGCGCGAAAGGGAGGCGTCTCCGATCAGTTCGACGCGCTCCCCGATCAGGTCCGGGTGCCCGGCCAGCGCTCCGGTCAACAGCCGGATGCCGGTGCCCGAGTTGCCCAGGTCCAGCGCCGCGGCCGGGGCGCGAAGCCGGCCGCCGGAGATCTCCACCCGGCCACCGTCGCGCTCGACGCGCGCGCCGAGATCGGCCATCGCGGCGAGCGTGGCGAGCGTGTCCCCGGCCTCGAGAAACCCCTCGATCCGGGTCGTGCCGTCGGCCAGCCCGCCGAAGATCGCGGCGCGGTGCGAGACCGACTTGTCGCCGGGCGGGGCCAGAGCCCCGGACAGCGGCCCCGGCGCGGGACGTACGCAAAGCTTCAAGCCGGCCCGCCTTTTGCGGCCTGCGGCTCGGCCAGGATCTCGCCGAGCGCCGCGAGCAGACGGCGGTTCTGGGCCTCGGTCCCGACCGTGATCCTGAGATCATTCTCGAGACCGTAATTGGCCACCGGGCGCACGATGATCCCGCGCTTCAGCAGTGCCTCGTTGAGCTCGGCGCCCGGCCGGTCGAAACGGGCCAGCACGAAATTCGCCGCCGACGGCACGACGCCGACGCCGAGCGAGCGCAGGCCGTCGCCGAGCTGCTCGAGTCCGGCCGCGTTGAGCGCGCGCGAGCGATCGATGAACTCGTGATCCTCCAGCGCCGCGCGGGCCGCGACCAGGGCCGGAGAATTGACGTTGAACGCCGGCCGCACCCGGTTGAGCAGGTCGGCGATGCCGGGATTGGAAAGCGCATAGCCGACGCGCAGGCCGGCCAGCCCGTACGCCTTCGAGAACGTGCGCGTCACGACCAGGTTGGGGAAACGCTCCAGCCACCGGGACGCGTCGCCGATCCGGCCGGCGTCGGCGTATTCGGAATATGCCTCGTCGACGACGCAGATTACATGCCCGGGAAGCGACGCAAGAAACGACTCGAGCCGGTCCCCGTCCAGCCATGTCCCGGTCGGGTTGTTCGGGTTGGCGATGAACACGATCCGGGTCGCGTCGTCGACCGCCTCGAAAAGCGCGCGCAGGTCATGTCCCAGCGGCATCGCCGGGTGGTCGGCAGGCAGCGCGGGCGCCACGCCGGCCTCGGCCCCGACCATCTGCGTGACGATCGGATAGACAGCGAAGCAGTACTGGGAGTACACCGCTTTGCGGCCCGGTCCGAGAAACGCCTGCGCCAGGAACACGAGCACGTCATTGGAGCCGTTGCCCAGCGTGATGCATCCGGTCGGCACGCCGTGGCGGGCCGCCAGCGCGTTCTTCAGGTGAAAGCCGTTGGCGTCCGGGTACAGCCAGACCTCGTCCAGCGACCCGCGCACCGCGGCCAGCGCTTTCGGGCTCGGGCCGAGCGGGTTTTCGTTCGAGGCGAGCTTGATCGAATCGTGCACTCCGTACTCGCGCTCCAGTTCGTCGATCGGCTTGCCCGGCGTGTAGGGCGTCAGGTCGCATACCGGCGGCATTGCCAAAGCGGAATAATCAAGCGTTTCCATCGCCTCAAAACCTCTCTATTCGGTCTCGGCCTTCAGTTCGCGTTCCATCAGCACCTTGACGCCCCGGGCCGGACTCCAGCCCCGGAACAGAATGCCGTGGACCTGTTCCGAAATCGGCATCTCGACGCCGCCCCGCGCGGCGGCGCGCATGACTTCCTCGGCCGCGTGATAACCCTCGACGACCTGGCCGATTTCCTGCATGGCCCGGTCGGCGTGCGCACCCCGCCCCAGCGCCAGCCCGAACTGCCGGTTGCGCGAGGCGTCGCCGGTGCAGGTCAGCACCAGGTCGCCGAGCCCGGCCAGGCCCATCAAGGTCCGTTCGCGACCGCCCAGGGCCACGCCCAGACGCATCATCTCGGCCAGTCCCCGCGTGATCAGCGCGGCCCGGGTGTTGTTGCCCAGGCCGAGCCCGTCGGCCATGCCGCAGGCAATCGCGAGTACGTTCTTGACCGCGCCCCCGAGCTGGGCGCCGACCAGGTCGGCCGAGTAATAGGCCCGGAAACTGCTGCCGTGCAGCAGTGCCGCCCAGGCGCGGCCGAACTCCGGATCCGAGGCCGCGACCGTGACCGCCGTCGGCAGTCCCTGCGCGACCTCGCCGGCGAACGACGGGCCGGTGACCGCGGCCAGCGGAATCTCCGGACCGACCCGGTCGCGGATGGTCTCCGACAGCAGCCTGCCGGTGCCCGGCTCGAAGCCCTTGCTGGCCCAGGCCAGGCCGGTGCCGGCGTCAAGCCGTCCGGCGATTCGCCCGACCAGTTCGTCGACGGCCGAACTCGGAACCGCCAGCAGGATGCGCCCGGCCCCGTCCAGGGCGTGATCGAGATCGGCGTGCGGCTCGATCGCCGCATCGAGTTCGAAACCGGGCAGGTACCGGTTTCGGCGCGTCGCGCGCATCGCACGCGCCTGCTCCGGATCGCGCGCCCAGAGGTGCACCCGGTGACCGATGCGCGCGAGCTGCATCGCCAGCGCCGTCCCCCAGGAGCCGGCACCGAGGACGGCGACCGTCGCGGTCACCTTCACGGTCGTCTCCGCTGTCACGATCGCCGCCTCGACGAGTCCCCGTCCAACGCGCCGCTCCCGGCCGCTTACTGGGTCGTCGGCGTCTCGCCGGCGGTGGCGTCACCGTTGGCGGACGACTCCCCCTGCTGCTCGCCGGGCTGTTCCACCGGTTGCCCTTGCTGCTCCTGGGCAACGCGCTGGGCGTAGATCGCCTCGAAGTTGATCGGCTGCAGCGGCGGCGCAAAGAAACCGCCGGCCGAGATCAGCATCGAGACCTGGGCGCGTGCGTACGGGTAGAGGACGTTCGGGCAGATGACATTCATCAGGTACGGCAGCTGCTGCTCGCTGAAGCCCTCGAGCTGGAACACCCCGCCGTAATGCACCTCGGCGATGAACGCCGTCTTCTCGCCCTGCTTGGCCGTCACGGTGATGCTGAGTACGACCTCGTAGCGTCCTTCGCCGTGCTGGTTGACGCGCTGCGACAGGTTCATGTTCATGTCGGGCTGGCCGTCGGTCTGGTCCAGCCCGAGCGCGCCGGGCGCCTCGAACGAACAATCCTTCAGGAATACGTGCTGCAGGGCCATCTGCGCCTGCTGTTGGGCGTCCTGCCCCGCGGTTGCTGCATCGAGCTGTTCTTCAGCCATGAGTCCTACCTGTTGTCGAAGTGGGTTGATGGATATGAATGGTTGCGGCCCCGGGCCGAGGTCCGGCGCCGTGCCGAGGCGATCACGAACCGTTCCCGGAGGCGTTTTCGGTCCTTTTCTCGCGCTTTTCGCGCTTTTCGCGCTTGTCGCCCTTGTGACCCTTGTGACGCTCGCCGCGCCTGCCGGACTTGCCTTCCCCG
>JAVVDX010000020.1:6285-12730 GCA_032251475.1 Wenzhouxiangellaceae bacterium
GTCGCCCTTGTGACCCTTGTGACGCTCGCCGCGCCTGCCGGACTTGCCTTCCCCGCTCTTGCCCGACTTTCCGCCGGCGCCGCGCGCGCGGGTGACGGGCTGATTGTCGCTGATCCACTGCGCCAGCCCGCCGCGCAGGACGTAGACCTCCTCGAAGCCAAGCTTGACCAGCCGTCCCGCCATCTGCGGCGAGACCTGCCCGTTCTTGCAGTAGATCAGCACCGGTCTCGACTTCGCCTTGAGCAGCTTGCTGTTGCCGGCCTCGATCCTCGACGGCGGCATGTGCTCGGCGTTGAGGATATGGGCCTTGGCGAAGTCGGTGCTGTTGGAGACGTCCAGGATCAACGGCTCGCGGCGGTTGATCAGAAGGATCGTCTGGCCGGTGTCGAGTTCCTTCCAGCGCCGGACGAAGCGCGCCGATTCGGTCGCGACGAGCATCGCCAGCACGACCGCGAATGCCCCGACCAGGATCGGGTGGTCGCCGATGAAGACAAGCAGCTGTTCCATGAAAAGACTTCGGATCCGCGCGTGGCAAAATGCGTATTATCCCGCATTCCGAAGCACCCTGCCATACCCCGAACCGACGCGGAACGCTATGGGATAATCGGGGCGAACCACAACGGATTCGAATGAATGGAGCGTCGCACCCCGCTGCTGCTTCTGATTCTCGACGGCTGGGGCGTGCGCGAAGGCGCGCCCGGCAACGCCCCGGATAACGCAATCGCCGCCGCGCACACGCCGAACTGGGAGCGGCTGTGGCGCGATTGTCCGCACGCGCTGCTCGAAACCGCCGGCGAAGCCGTCGGCCTGCCGGCCGGGCAGATGGGCAACTCCGAGGTCGGCCACATGAACATCGGCGCCGGGCGGATCGTCTACCAGGAGCTGACCAGGATCGGGCGTGCCATCGAAACCGGCGAGTTCGATCGCAACCCGGCGCTGCTCGGCGCGATCGATGCGGCCGGCGACGGCACCGTGCATGTCATGGGCCTGCTGTCGCCCGGCGGCGTGCACAGCCACGAGGAGCACTTGTTCGCCGCGATCCGGCTGGCCGCCGGACACCACGCCGGCCGGGTCGCGGTCCACGCGTTCCTCGACGGGCGCGACACGCCGCCCCGGAGCGCGTCCGGATCGGTGCGCAAACTCGAATCTCTCGTCGCCGAACTTGAACATGTCTCCATTGCGTCGGTGGCCGGTCGCTACTGGGCCATGGACCGCGACCGGCGCTGGAACCGGACCCGGCGCGCCTACGACGCCATCGTCCACGCACAGGCCGAATATTCCGCCGCGACCTGCAGCGAGGCGCTGGAAGCAGCCTACCGGCGCGACGAGAATGACGAGTTCGTCCAGCCCACCGTTATCGCTTCCGGCGTTCCGGTGCGCGACGGCGACAGCGCAATCTTCGTGAACTTCCGGGCCGACCGCGCGCGCCAGCTCAGCCACGCACTGGTCGACGACGAGTTCGACGGCTTCGACGGCAAGCGGCCAAAGCTCGCGAAACTGGTCACGATGACCCAATACGAGGCCGATCTGGATGTTGACGTCGCGTTCCCTCCTGCCGTGCTGCAACACCTGCTCGGCCAGGAGCTGGCCGACGCCGGCATCGCGCAGTTGCGCATCGCCGAGACCGAGAAATACGCCCATGTGACGTATTTCTTCAACGGCGGGCGCGAGCAGGTCTTCGACGGCGAGGACCGCAAGCTCATCCCTTCCCCGGATGTGGCCACCTACGATCTCAAGCCCGAGATGAGCGCCCCGGAGCTGACGCGCGAACTGGTCGCTGCGATCGAATCGGGCAAATGGCCGGTGATCGTCTGCAACGTCGCCAATCCCGACATGGTCGGGCACACCGGCAAGTTCGACGCCGCGGTTGCGGCCGTCGAGGCGGTCGACCGGCTGCTCGGCGAGGTCATGGAGGCCGTCGACGGTGCCGGCGGCGAGATGCTCGTGACGGCCGACCACGGCAACGTCGAGCAGATGGCCGACCCCGAGACCGGTCAGGCGCACACGGCCCACACGACCAACCCGGTTCCGTTCGTCTACCGCGGCCGCCCGGCGGCGCTGGAGCCCGAAGGCAGCCTCCGGGACATCGCGCCTACCATGCTGGCGCTGCTCGGCCTGCCCGTTCCCGACGAAATGACCGGCCGGCCGCTGGTCCGGGTCGAGACCCGCCGCGCCGGTGCGGCCGCCACCGCCGGCGATGCCGTTTCCTGAGCCGGCATTGTTCACCACCCGTTTTGCTGCGACGATCGGGTCGACGATCGGGTGGCCAACGATTCGGGCCGGGCGCCGCGCCGCGGCGGCGCGCACTCTGCCGTCGGCGATTGCAATCGCGATCCTGCTCGCCGCGCCGCCGCTCGCCGATCCGGCCGCAGCCCGGGAACCTCCCGATTCGCCCGAGCGCGTCGAGGCCCGCCTGGCCGAGGTTCGAGACGAAATCCGCGCCATCGGCGAACGGCTCGCCGCACAGCGCGAACGCCGCTCGGATGAACAGGCCGCGCTGGCCCGGGCCGAGACCGAGCTGGCCGAACTCGCGCGCACGCTGCGCGCAACCCGCGCCCGGATCGAGTCCAGCGACGCGCGCCGGCGCGAGCTCGCACAGCGCGCCGATGTGCTTCATGCAGAGATCGGACAACTGCGCGCACGCCTGGCCGAACAGCTGCAGCTCGCCTACCGGGTGGGACTGAAGTCGCGCCTGAAGACGCTGCTGGCCGCCGAAGACCCGGCCCGCATCGGCCGACGGCTGGCCCTGCACGGTTACGTCGGCCGCGCCCGGCTTTCGGCCATCGATGAACTCCGCGCCCGGCGCGACGAACTGGCAGCGCTGGAGAGCGAGCAGAAGAGCATCGCCGGGACGCTGGCGCGATTGGCCGCGCGCCAGCAGCAGGCCGTCGAACGCCGGCGCGAAGCCAACCGGGCCCGGCGAAAAGCGCTTGCCGACCTCGAAAGCCGGATCGACAGCCAGGCCGAAAGGCTTGCCGCTCTGCGCGAAGCTGAAGCCGATCTCGAGTCATTGCTGGCGCAACTGTCGAACGCGCTGGCCGACATTCCGCCCGACGTTGCCGTGGAGCCGTTCGCGTCGTACAAGGGCGCGCTGCCGATGCCGCTGGACGGGCCGGTTGCGGCCGGGTTCAGCGACCGGCGGGCAGCCGGCGCGGCCTGGGAAGGCTGGCTGATTCCGGCCGAGATCGGCACCCCGGTGTCGGCCGTCGCCTACGGCCGCGTCGCCTACGCCGACTGGCTGCGCGGCTACGGCATGATGCTGATCATCGACCACGGCGACGGCTTCATGACGCTGTACGGCCGCAACCAGACGCTGCTGGCCGAGGTCGGCGACTGGGTCGGCCCGGGCGACGTCATAGCGCTGGCGGGCAATTCCGGCGGCGGCGCCGAGGCCGGCCTGTACTTCCAGATCCGCCGCGGCGGCCGGCCGGTGGACCCGGCCGGCTGGATCTCGCGTCAGGTTCGTTAGGCTATCAGGACGGATAGACGTAGGTCGTACCGGGGCCGAGCGGGATGCCGAGCATCCAGTAGCCGACCAGGAACAGCGACCACGCCAGCAGGAAAACCACCGAATACGGCAGCATCATCGAAACCAGCGTGCCGATGCCGGTGCCCTTGACATAGCGCTGGCAGTAGACCACGACCAGCGGGAAGTACGGCATCAGCGGGGTAATGATGTTGGTCGAGGAGTCGCCGACGCGGTAGGCGGCCTGGGTCAGCTCCGGCGAAAAACCGACCTGCATCAGCATGGGCACGAAGATCGGCGCCAGCAGTGCCCACTTGGCCGAGGCCGAGCCGACGAACAGGTTCACGAAGCCGACCAGCAGGATGATGCCGAACAGGGTCATCGGCCCGGGCAGGCCGAGACCGGCGAGAAAATCGCCGCCCTCGACGGCCATCAGGATGCCCAGTCCGGAACGTCCGAACTCCGCCACGAACAGGGCCGCGAAGAACGCCATGACGATGTAGTAGGACATCGAGCTCATGGTCTTCGACATGGCATCGATGACGTCCCTGCTCTTCTTGAATTCGCCGGTCATGTAGCCGTAGATCACGCCCGGCAGCACGAACAGCAGAAAGATCAGCGGCACGATGGACTGCATGATCGGCGCCGAGAACGAAGCCAGGCTGCCGGTCGCGGGATCGCGCCAGGGCGTGCCTTCGGGGACCATCGACAGGATCAGCAGCGCCAGTCCGACCAGCATGACGGTGGTTGCCGCCCACATCGCCCGGACCTCGCGTTCGTCGATCGGGTGGATCTCGGGCATTTCGTCTTCGTCGCCGTCGACCGTCGCGGTCTTGTGCAGTCGCGGTTCCACGATCCGGTCGGTGAGCCACCAGCCCAGCGCGACGATCAGGAGGCACGATGCCGACGTGAAACCCCAGTTGATCAGCGGATGCAGCTGCAGCGAGGGATCGATGATCTGGGCTGCCGGCTGGGTGAACCCCATCAGCAGCGGATCCAGCGCGGAGGGCACGAAATTGGCCGAGAAACCGCCGGATACGCCGGCAAAGGCGGCGCCGATGCCGGCCAGCGGATGGCGTCCGGCCGCATAGAAGATGATGCCGCCGAGCGGGATCACGACCACGTAGCCCGCATCCACTGCGGTGTGGCTGACGATGGCCACCAGGATCACCACCGGCGTAAGAAGCTTCTGCGGGGTGACGCCCAGCATCTTGCGCAGCAGCGCGTTGATGAACCCGCTGGCCTCGGCCACTCCGACCCCGAGCATGGCGACCAGCACCACGCCGAGCGGTGCGAAACCGGTGAACGTCTCGACCATGTTGGCGAGAAAGCTGACCAGGTTTTCACCGGTCAGCAGGTTGACGATCCGGATCGGCTCGCCGGTCGCAGGGTTTTGGGCGCTGAATGATACGCCCGCCATCAGCGCGGACAGGATCCATACGAGGATCATCAGCGACAGAAACAGAATCGCCGGATCGGGCAGCTTGTTGCCGATCCGTTCGATCGTATCGAGGCTCCGGTAGAGCCAGCCGCGGTTGATTTCCTGCGGCGTGTCTCGGCCATCCGGATTGTTCATTGTCGGGACTCTCCCTCTTGAATGCCTGGAATACCGGCCGGCGCCCGGCTCAGGACCGGCGCCCGGGCCCGTCCAGCGGCAGCGGCGTGACCTTTTCGCCGCTCTTGCGGTCGCGAATGACGCACGGGCCGCGCTTTTTCACCTTCTCGATCCGGATCACCGACTGCATCGGCAACAGCAGCGACTCGGTATCGGCGAACTCCGCGCGCAGCCGTTCCTCGGTCGGGTCGACGACGACCCGCGATTCGGGCTCGAACACCAGCCCGGATGCCTGCACGAAGCCGTACAGGTGGCTCGAGTCCACGCGTTCGGCAAACAGTTCGTAGACCTTGCCGTGGTTGAAGAACACGAGTTTGTACACGATGGTTTCTCAATCCTCCCGATGGCGGTCGAACGGCCCGGCGACGGCGCGCAGCGCGAGCGCGGCGAGCAGTCCGGCGACGAACCCGGCCACGTGGGTCCACCAGGCCACCGCGCCGGACATCGGGCCGAACACGGTATACAGAAGCTGAAGGGTAAACCAGGAGCCGATGACCAGCAACGCCGGAATCCGGGCAAACTGCAGGAACAGCCCCAGCGGCAGCCAGACGCCGATGCGCCGGGCCGGGAACAGGCCCAGGTAAATGCCGATGATTGCCGAGACGCCGCCGCTGGCGCCGATCACCGAGCGCTCGAGTTCCGGCACCTGCAAAGCGACGAACAGGTTGGAAAACGCTCCGATGAGCACGAACGCCGACAGGAAGCGCAAATGCCCCAGCGCACGCTCGACCGGAATGCCGAACACCCACAGGTAGGCCAGGTTGCCGCCCAGGTGCAGCCAGGTCGAATGCGCGAAAAGCGCCGAGACCAGCTTCAGCAGGCCGGGATCGGCGCGGCCGGAAAACGCGCTGTCGAGCTGGCCGGCGACCACCGACGGGCGAAACCCGAGCAGCTCGATCCACGCCGCCATCGCCTCTGCGGGCAGCAGCACCCCGGCCGCCATCACCGCCAGCACGACGGCGCTGATGACGATCACCGTCCACGGATACGCCACCCCCCGTCGACGCGACTTCGTCCGCCGCCCTCGCCTCACTCGATCAGGACCAGGTAGTCCCCGAACTCGACCAGCACGCCGTTGCGGCGGATCTCGTGAACCTTGACGCCGCCCTGTACGCGATCGCCTTCGCGGTAGCGCTCGCCGTTTATCAGCACGAAGCGATCCGCCGGCTCGGACGCGTAGTAATGAACGGTCAGGTTCAGCTTCGGGAGCTTCGCCCGCTGCGCCTGCGGCAGTTCCCACGGATGAACGTAGTTGACCAGCCCGTCGCCCGGGCTTGTCGCTGCGGAGGGCCCGGCGGCGGCCGCTTCGGGCGCCGATTCAGGTGCCGATTCGGGCGCCGGCTCGGGTGCCGGCTCGGGTGCCG
>JAVVDX010000020.1:12830-22087 GCA_032251475.1 Wenzhouxiangellaceae bacterium
GTGCCGATTCAAGTGCCGATTCGGGTGCCGATTCGGGCGCCGGCTCGGGTGCCGGCAACTCAGGCGCCGATTCGGCCCGGGTTGCGCTGCCGTCGTTTCGCGCTTGCCGAATCGGCCCGCTCGGGCGCGACGCCGCCTCGCGTTCGGGCGTTTCCGCGCCGGCCGGCAGTGCAGCGGACGCGGACGTGTCGGGTTCGGCGTCGGTCGGCGGCTGTTGCGGCCGCGAAACGGCAGGCGCGGGCGTTTCGGCTACCGGGCCGTCGGGATCCGGCGTTGCCGATGCCGGCGCCGGGGCCTCGGCGGGTGCCGGATCGGATCGATCTGCGACCACCGGCTGCGAAGCCGGCGCGCCCGGCCGCGAATCACGCGCCCGGTCTGGCCAGCCGCTGCGCCAGCCCCAGAGCACCGCCGCGGCGACCAGCACCGCCAGCGCGATGCCGGCGCCGATCGCGAGGCGACGCGCACCCCGCCCGCTGCCGCCAGACGGCACGGCCGCCCTCAGATCCAGGGCCGGGGCCTGCCCGCGGCGCCGCTGCGCCTCGGATTTCCTCAATGCATCAAGCAGCAGCGACATCGGTTCTCATCGGCTCCATGTCAAGAATAATCCGGGCTCACTCGTCCGGCTCCGGTGCAGCCGGCTCGGGCCGCGTCAGAGCTTCGAGGAACAGCCGGGTCACCGGTCCGGCCATCCCGTCCTGGCGCAGGCCGTTGCGCGCCTGGAAACTGCGTACCCAGTCGCCGAACCGGTTCGAATATACCGCGTCCACCGGTCCCGTCCACGGCTGTTCCGGATCACGCGCGGCGAGTCTCTTGAGGCGCGCGATCGCGTCGTGTTCGTCGCCGACCTGCCAGACCTTGCCGTCGTCGGACCAGATCACGAAGAAATCGCCCAGCCAGCGATCGTTGAGCTGCCCGGTCGGCACCTGGAAATCCTGCCCCGAATCGCGCACCACGACGGTGCCGTCGCCGAACCTCATCGCCAGCACGTGCGCGCCGCCCGGGCTCGTCAGCCGCAGCACCACCGGGCGCCCGAGCTGCCGGACCAGGGCCCAGCTGCCGCGCAGCCGGTGGCAGGCCAGACCGGTGTCCCGGTCGACGACCTGGCCCTGGCTGCATGCCTGTTCGATATCGCCGGCGCCGACGCCGGCCCAGAGACCGGCGGCCTCTTGCCAGCCGGTCGCGCCGTCGGCCCGCTCGAGCATCTGGCGCCACAACGGCTGCTGCTCCGGGGCGGGCTCGTCGGGCACCGAGGTCAGCGACCAGATCATCGCGCCGGAAAGCCCGAGGACGACCGCGAGCGCGAGTACCGACAGCACGGCGCCGAAGCGCCGGCCTGCGGATGTGTCCCCGACGACCACCTCGCCCGCGGCGCGGCGCACCATGGCCGGCGTGACACGGTCCGCCTCGCGTGCGTAGCCGGCCATCAGCGCCCGGTCGGCGATGATGTTGATCAGGCGCGGCACGCCGCCCGATACATGGTGCAGCGTGCGCAGCGCGGCGCGCGAGAACGGGCAGCGCGCGCCGCCGGCGATGCGGATCCGGTGGCGCACGTATTCGGCCGTTTCGTGACGGCCCAGCGGCGCCAGGTGGTAGCGCGCCGTGATCCGCTGCGCGAGCTGGCGCAGCGACGGCCGGCTGAGCAGTTCGCGCAGTTCGGGCTGGCCGAGCAGGATGATCTGCAGCAGCTTGTCGGTGGACGTCTCGAGGTTGGTCAGCAGACGGACCTGCTCGAGCGTCTCGCGGCTCATGTTCTGGGCCTCGTCGATGATCAGCACCGCACGTTCACCGGCGGAATGGATTTCCAGCAGCCTCTCGGTCAGGCACTGGCCCAGCGCCTCGGCCCCGGTCTCGCCGGCCGGAGGCTCGGCTTCCAGCTCGCGGCAGATCGCGCGCAACAGTTCGCGCGGCTCCAGCATCGGGTTGAGGATCAGCGCCACCCGGGTGTGCTCGGGCACCTGCTCGAGCAGCAGCCGGCACAGCGTGGTCTTGCCGGTTCCGACCTCGCCGGTCAACTGGACGAAGCCGCCGCTGCCGCCGCGGCCGACGCCGTAGAGCAGGTGCGCCAGCGCATCCTGGTGGCGCTGGCTCAGGAACACGAAGCGCGGATCGGGCGTGATCGAGAAGGGCCGCTCTTCGAGACCGTAGAATTGTTCGTACATCGCGGGAAACTATTCCGACAGCACCATCAGCGACGCGTTGCCGCCGACCGCGGCAGTATTGATCGTGCGCGTGCGCTCGAGCGCGAAACGCTGCAGGTAATTGGGCCCGCCGGCCTTCGGCCCGGTCCCCGACAGACCCTCGCCGCCGAACGGCTGCACGCCGACCACGGCACCGGTCATGTTGCGGTTGACGTAGGCGTTGCCGGCGCGGATGCTGTGGATCACGTGGCGCTGGACCTTGTCGATGCGGCTGTGGCAACCGGCCGTCAGCCCGTAGCCGGTCGAGTTGATCGCGTCGATGACCCGGTCGAGATCGCGCGCGCGGTAGCGCACGACATGCAGGACGGGTCCGAAAACCTCGCCCTCGAGGTCATCGATCGAGTCGATCTCGTAGGCCCGCGGCGGGAACCAGAAGCCGTCGGGCTGGCCTTCGGGATCCCGGGCGCGCGCGATCAGCCTGGCGTCGCGGTCCATCCGGGCGGCGTGACGCTCGAGCATGCCGAGCTGGTCGGCGTCGATGATGGGCCCGACGTCGGTCGCCAGCCGTCCCGGCCAGCCGACGACCAGCTCGCGCATCGCGCCGGCGAGCATCTCCAGCACGTGGTCGGCGACGTCCTGCTGCACGTAGAGCACACGCAACGCCGAACAGCGCTGGCCGGCCGAGTGGAACGCCGACTGGATCACGTCGCGCACGACCTGTTCCGGCAGCGCCGACGAATCGACGATCATCGCGTTCTGGCCGCCGGTCTCGGCGATCAGCGTGGCCAGCGGGCCCTCGCGCGCGGCCAGAGTCCGGTTGATGATGTGCGCCACCTCGACCGAGCCGGTGAACGCGACCCCGGCGATGCGCGGGTCCTTCGTCAGCGCCGCTCCGAGCCGGCCGTCGCCGGGCATCAGCTGCAGCACGCCGTCGGGAACGCCGGCCTCGCGGAACAGTTCCACCGCCCGGGCCGCAATCAGCGGCGTCTGCTCGGCCGGCTTTGCGATCGCGGCGTTGCCGGCCGCCATCGCCGCGGCGAGCTGGCCGGTGAAGATCGCCAGCGGGAAATTCCACGGACTGATGCAGACGAAGACGCCCTTGCCGTGCAGTGAAATCTCGTTGTGCTCGCCGGTCGGGCCCGGCAGCACTTCCGGCCCCGCGAAATGGCGGCGCGTCATCTGCGCGTAGTAGCGACAGAAATCGGCCGCTTCGCGCACCTCGGCGATGCCGTCGAGCAGCGACTTGCCGCCCTCGCGCACACACAGCGCCATCAGCTCGGCCCGGTTGTCCTCGAGCAGCGCGGCCATGCGCTCGAGAATTTCGGCACGCCGCCCGCCGGGCGTGCGGTCCCAGTCGGGCTGGGCGGCCAGCGCCGCCTCGACGGCGATCGGCGCGGCGGCCTCTTCGGCGGCCTCGACCCGGCCGACGATGTCGGACCGGTCGGCCGGCGAGACGGCGTCGGCCGACTCCGACGCGGCCAGGTCGCCCGGCCCGACCGGTGCGCATCGCCAGGCGTGCGCACGAAATTCGTTCATCGCCCGCGCCAGTTCGGCCTGCTCGATTTCGGAAGCGAAGTTGACGCCTTCGGAATTGCGCCGCTGCTCGCCGTAGAGGTCGACCGGCAGCGGGATGCGCGGGTGGCGGTAGCGGTCGAAGCGCTCGACCAGGGCGATCGGGTCGGAGACCACTTCGCGCGCCGGCAGGCGCTCGTCGACGATCCGGTTGACGAACGACGTGTTGGCGCCGTTCTCGAGCAGCCGGCGCACCAGGTACGGCAGCAGGTCCTGGTGGTTTCCGACCGGCGCGTAGACCCGGCAATGGCCCTGGAACGAATCGCCGTCGAGCACCTCCTCGTACAGGTCGCGGCCCATGCCGTGCAGGCGCTGGTATTCGAAATCCTCGCGCCCGCCGGCCAGCCGGTTGATCGCGCTGATCGAGTGCGCGTTGTGGCTGGCGAACTGCGGATAGAACTCGTCTCGAAGCTCCAGCAGCCGGCTCGCGCAGGCCAGGTAGGACACGTCGGTATTGGGCTTGCGCGTGAACACCGGGTAGTCGTCGTGGCCCTCGACCTGGGAGAGCTTGATCTCGCTGTCCCAGTAGGCGCCCTTGACCAGCCGGATCGGGATCCGGTGACCGGTGCGCCGCGCCAGCGCCGCCAGCCAGTCGATCGCGACCCAGCCGCGTTTGAGGTAGGCCTGCAGCGCCAGTCCGAAGCCGTCCCAGCCGTCGAGCCGCTCGTCGGCAAGGACTGCGGCGAACACGTCGAGCTGCAGCATCATGCGCACCGCTTCCTCGGCGTCGACGGTCAGCGCGATGCCGGCGGCGCGGGCGCGCAAGGCCAAGTCGGTCACCACCGGCACCAGCTCGTCGAGCACGCGCTCGCGCTTGCCCGGCTCGTAGCGCGGGTGCAGCGCCGAGAGCTTGACCGAAATGCTGGGTGCGTCGAAGATGTCGTCGCCGTCGAACGAAGCGCCGATCGAGTCGATCGCACCGGCGTAGGCATTGCGGTACCGCTCGGCGTCGGCCGCGGTCAGCGCAGCCTCGCCGAGCATGTCGAACGAATATCGGTAGCGGCGGTTCTCCTTGCGGTCGGCGCGTTCCAGCGCGTCGGCGATCGTGCGCCCCATCACGTACTGGTGGCCCATGATCCGCATTGCCTGCCGGATTGCCAGCCGCACCACCGGCTCGCCCGATTTGCTGGCGATGCGCGCAAGCACCGAGCGGACGTCGCGCCGCGCCGAATTGCTGACCCGGACCAGGCGCCCGGTCAGCATCAAGCCCCAGGTCGAGGCGTTGACCAGCACCGATTCGCTCTTGCCGAGGTGGGATTCCCAGTTCGCCTCCGACAGCTTGTCGGCGATCAGCTCCTCGGCCGTCTCTGTATCGGGAATGCGCAGCAGCGCCTCGGCCAGGCACATCAGCACCACCCCCTCCTCCGACGACAGGTCGTACTCGCGCATGAACGCTTCCATCGCACCGTGCTGCTCGGAGCGCTCGCGCACGCGCTCGACCAGCGTCACGGCCAGCGTCTCGACCTCGCGCCGCGCGGCACGATCAAGCCCGACCTGGCCGAGCAGGTGCGGGACGAGTTCGTCCTCGGCGACCGACCAGGCCTTCTCCAGCGCCACGCGCTCCGAACCGCCCGGGAATTCGATGCCGGAGACGAAATCGTGCTTCGGGGGCTTCGGGCTCATCGTGACGCGGCTCCAGAATTGCGCATTGGAAATTACAGGGATCGCGAAAATCGGCCTGCGTTCCTGCCGGCGGGCGGCAGCTTGTTCACGGCGGTGGTGGCGAGTGTAACGCATGTGGACCGCCGCACTGCCCTGCACGCGCCGGGCCGCCACCCGTTTCATGAGCTTCCGCTACAATAGCGCCGCCGAAACAAGCCGCACGGACCATGGTTCGCACGAACCCCGCGCAAGGCGAGGCCGCCGTGACCCGGATCGAGGTGCTTTCCAATCTGTCGCTCACGTTCGACAGACTGGCCGGTTTTTTCCTCGTTTTGAGCGCCGTCACCCTGGCGGTGGCGCTATTGCCGACGTTGCTGGGATACTGGCCGATCATGGCCATCGCGCTGATTCACCTGGCCGTGGTCGGATGGTGCTTCCGGCTGGCCTGGCGCGGCAACTGGCGGCGCCAGGAGATCCGGGTCGGACCCGGACGGCTCGTCTTCGACGAGCGCAGCGCGCACGATGAGCGCCACTGCGAATGGCCGACCTGCCGGGTGCGGGTCTGTACGGAGCGAAATGCAGGCGACGCCAGGGTTTTCCTGACCTGTCACGGCCGGCGGATCGAGATCGGCGCCTTCGTTCCGGCCGACGAGCGGCTCGAGGCGGCACGGGAACTGGCCAGGGCGCTGCGGCCCCATTCGGCCTGGAGCGACAACGGAATCGATGAAACAGCGAGCTCAGGATGAACAGAACGAATGAATTGATTGTCGGATTGGCGGTGGTCGCGGTGGTCACGGTGATCACGTGGGGGCTGTTCGCCGTCGGCGACAACATGGCCCCGGGCGTGACGCCGTTCAGCCGCGACGTCTACCAGCTGCACATGATCGTGCTCGGCATCGTCACGGTCATCGGCATCCTGGTGTTCGGCGCGATGTTCACTTCGATCTACCTGCACCGCAAATCGCGCGGCGCCGAGGCGGCCGGATTCACCCACTCGACCAAAGCCGAGATCATCTGGACCGTCATTCCCATCCTGATCCTGGTCTCGATGGCGGTACCGGCGACCCGCGTGCTGATCGACATGGAAGACACCTCCGGCGCCGAACTCGACATCAAGGTCACCGGCTACCAGTGGCTGTGGCAGTACGAATACCTCGACGAGGGCATTTCGTTCTACTCGGCGCTGGACCGCGACAGCAACGCCGCGCGCCAGGTGAAGTCCGGTATTTCGCCGACCGAGGTCGACAACTATCTGCTCGAGGTCGACAACCGGCTGATCGTGCCCACGAACACCCGCATCCGGTTCCTGCTGACCTCGGCCGACGTCATTCATTCCTGGTGGGTGCCGGCGCTGGGCTGGAAGCGCGACGCGATTCCCGGGATGGTCAACGAGGCCTGGACCCTGATCGAGGAGCCCGGCGTCTACCGGGGCCAGTGCGCCGAACTGTGCGGCAAGGACCACGGCTTCATGCCGGTGGTCGTCGAGGCCGTTCCGCCCGAGGAGTTCCGGGCCTGGGTCGCGAACCGCAAGAGCGATCGCACCGCCGAGGTCACGGCGACGTCCGCCCCGGCCGGCGACGCCGACGTCAGATCGACGGTCATGAATCGCTGAAATCAACCCTGAGTCGAATCCAGCCTTTGGCAACCGAACGCGCACCGACGCGCTCGCACTGTTCCGGGAATCCGCAATGACTGACACCACTCTTCATACCGACGAACATCATCACGCCCGGCCGAAAGGGCTGGCGCGCTGGCTGTTCACGACCAACCACAAGGAGATCGGCACGCTGTATCTGGTCTTCTCGCTGATGATGTTCATTGTCGGCGGCGCGATGGCGATGATCATCCGCGCCGAGCTGTTCCAGCCGGGATTGCAACTGGTCGATCCGGAATTCTTCAACCAGATGACCACCATGCACGCGCTGGTGATGATCTTCGGTGCAGTGATGCCGGCATTCGTCGGGCTGGCCAACTGGATGGTGCCGATGATGATCGGCGGGCCGGACATGGCGCTGCCGCGCATGAATAACTGGTCGTTCTGGCTTCTGCCGTTCGCGTTCGTGATCCTGCTGTCGACGCTGTTCATGCCCAGCGGTGCGCCGGCGTCGGGCTGGACCCTGTATCCCCCGCTTTCCCTGCAGGGCGGCAACAGCTTCGCGTTCGTGATCTTCGCGATCCACCTTATGGGCATCTCGTCGATCATGGGCGCGATCAACATCATCGCAACCATCCTGAACCTGCGCGCGCCGGGCATGACGCTCCTGCGCATGCCGCTGTTCGTCTGGACCTGGCTGATCACGGCTTTCCTGCTGATCGCGGTGATGCCGGTGCTGGCCGGCGCGGTCACGATGCTGCTGACCGACCGCTACTTCGACACCAGCTTCTTCAACGCAGCCGGCGGCGGCGACCCTGTGATGTACCAGCATATCTTCTGGTTCTTCGGCCACCCGGAGGTCTACATCATGATCCTGCCGGCGTTCGGGATCATTTCCGAAATCATTCCGACGTTTGCCCGCAAGCGGCTGTTCGGCTACACGTCGATGGTCTACGCCACCGCTTCGATCGCGTTCCTGTCGTTCATCGTATGGGCCCACCACATGTTCACCGTCGGCATGCCACTGGGCGGCGAGCTGTTCTTCATGTACGCGACCATGGTCATTGCGGTGCCGACCGGCATCAAGGTTTTCAACTGGATCTCGACGATGTGGCGCGGCTCGATGACGTTCGAGACCCCGATGCTGTTCGCGATCGCATTCGTCGTACTGTTCACGATCGGCGGCTTCTCGGGCCTGATGCTCGCGATCGTGCCGGCCGACTTCCAGTATCACGACACCTATTTCGTCGTCGCGCACTTCCATTACGTTCTGGTCACCGGCGCGGTATTCGCGATCATGGCCGGCGCCTATTACTGGCTGCCGAAGTGGACCGGCCACATGTACGACGAGCGGCTGGGCAAGATCCACTTCTGGTGGTCGACGATTGCGGTCAATGTGCTGTTCTTCCCGCAGCACTACCTGGGCCTGGCCGGCATGCCGCGCCGGATCCCGGATTACTCGGTGCAATTCGCCGACTGGAACATGGTCAGCTCGATCGGCGGTTTCGCGTTCGGCCTGGCGCAGCTGCTGTTCGCCTGGATCGTGATCAAGTGCGTGCGCGGCGGCGAGCAGGCGCCGGCCCGGGTCTGGGAAGGCGCGCGCGGCCTCGAGTGGACGGTGCCTTCGCCGGCGCCGTTGCACACCTTCGACGAGCCGCCGCAGGTGGATGACAGCGTGACGGCGCACAAGGACCAGCTGGCCTGATGCGCATGAGCGGCGGTCACCGGCCGGACGACGATGCGCGCCACCGCCGACGCATCCGCGCTACGGTGCTGCTGCTGGCCGGTACCGTGCTGCTGATCTATATCGGATTCATCGCGCGCGGCGTGCTGGGCGGATGAGCGGTCCCGCGAGACCGCGCCGGCACTGCCGTAGAATGACAACGTACCCGGGCCGGCCCGAACGCCGGTCCGAATCGAGACCCGGGAGTCAAAATGGCACAAGGTAGTTACTACGTTCCCCACCAGGCCCGCTGGCCGATCGTCGGCTCGATCGGGCTGTTCCTGCTGGTCACCGGTTTCGCCAACTGGATGAACGGCAGCAGCGTCGGACCGTGGATGGCGCTGGCCGGCGCGGCGACCGTCATTTTCATGATGTTCGGCTGGTTCTCCGAGGTGATTCGTGAATCCGAGTCGGGGCTCTACAGCAACCAGGTCGACGCCTCGTTCCGCCAGGGCATGATCTGGTTCATCTTCTCCGAGGTGATGTTTTTCGGCGCGTTTTTCGGCGCCCTGTTCTACGCCCGGATGTTCGCGGTGCCGTGGCTGGGTGGGGAAGGCACGGGTGCGATCACCAACGAGCTGCTTTATCCGGGCTTCCAGGCGTCCTGGCCGACCAACGGCCCGGCCAA
>JAVVDX010000020.1:22187-32303 GCA_032251475.1 Wenzhouxiangellaceae bacterium
TTCATGCTCACCGGCTTCCACGGCATGCACGTGACGGTCGGTTCGATCATGCTGCTGGTCATCGCATTCCGCTGCATGGCCGGCCATTTCCGGCCCGACCATCATTTCGGCTTCGAGGCGGTAGCCTGGTACTGGCACTTCGTCGACGTCGTCTGGCTGTTCCTGTTCGTGTTCGTCTACGTGATCTAGCCGACAAATAAACCCAGTCGGCGGAAACCGCCGGCCGGGTCTTGTCGTGTCTCGAGGCCAAATCGTTCGACCGAAGGATCAGGTCTTTTTCGGTGCCAGCATCATGACCATCTGGCGGCCTTCCATGCGCGGAAACTGTTCTACGGTCACCTCGCCTTCCATGTCGTTTTCGACGCGCTTGAGCAGGTCGCGACCGAGATCCTGGTGGGCCATTTCGCGGCCGCGGAAGCGTAGCGTCACCTTGACCTTGTCGCCTTCCTCGATGAAGCGCCTGAGGTTGCGCATCTTGACGTCGTAGTCGTGATCGTCGGTTCCGGGCCGGAACTTGATTTCCTTGATCTGGATCTGTTTCTGCTTCTTGCGTTGTGCCTGGGCCTTCTTCGATTCCTCGAAGCGGTACTTGCCCCAGTCCATGATCCGGCAGACCGGTGGAGACGCCTGCGGAGCGATCTCGACCAGGTCCATGCCCTGTTCCTCGGCCAGTTCTATGGCCTCGTCCAGCGAGCGGATCCCGACCTGGTTGCCTTCGGCGTCCACCACCCTGACCTTGGACGCAGCGATCTCGTCGTTGCGTCGCGTCTTCTTGTCCGTTGCGATGTGAAAGTCTCCTCTGGTTGAATAGTCAGTCGGCCGACGTCCGGCCGCGCTGCGCCTCCCACTGGCCGAGGCGGTCGGCGAACGCTTCAAGGCGCATGGTGCCCAGGTCCGATCCGTCGCGCTGACGGACCGCGACCGTGCCTTCGTCCTTCTCGCGCTCCCCCACCACCAGAAGATACGGCACCTTGGCCAGCGTCTGCTCCCGGATTTTAAATCCGATCTTTTCGTTCCTCAAGTCGCACTCGGCGCGAAAACCGAGCTTGGCCAGGCGGCTGGTCACGCCCCGCGCGTAATCGGCCTGGGCGTCGGTGATGTTGAGCACCTGGACCTGCACCGGGGCCAGCCACACCGGCAGATTTCCGGAGTAGTGTTCGATCAGCACGCCAATGAAGCGTTCGACCGAACCGAGAATGGCGCGGTGCAGCATCACCGGCACCTGCTTTTGGCCGTTCTCGTCGACGTATTCGGCGCCGAGCCGGCCCGGCATCGAGAAATCGACCTGCATCGTCCCGCACTGCCAGACCCGGCCGATGCAGTCGGTCAGCGAGAATTCGATCTTGGGCCCGTAGAAGGCGCCCTCGCCGGGCTGCACCTCGTAGTCGATGCCGGCCTCGTCCAGCGCTTCTTCCAGCGCCTTCTCGGCACGGTCCCAGACCTCGTCTGAACCGACCCGCTTTTCGGGCCGCGTCGACAGCTTGACCTGGATCTCCTCGAAACCGAAGTCGCGGTAGACGTCGAACACCAGCGCGTTGAACGACAGCACCTCTTCGCGCATCTGTTCGGGCGTGCAGAAGATATGCGCGTCGTCCTGGACGAAGTTGCGCACCCGCATCAGGCCGTGCAGCGCGCCGGAGGGCTCGTTGCGGTGGCACGAGCCGAATTCGGCCATGCGCAGCGGCAGGTCGCGGTAACTTTTCAGCCCCTGATTGAAAATCTGCACGTGGCACGGGCAGTTCATCGGCTTGATCGCGTAGCTGCGGTCTTCCGACGAGGTGATGAACATGTCGTCCTTGAAATTGTCCCAATGGCCCGATTTCTGCCACAGGCTCAGGTCGACGACCTCGGGCGTGTGCACCTCCTGGTAGCCGGCCTCCTCCAACCGCTCGCGGATGTAGTCCTGGATCAGCCGGTAGATGCGCCAGCCGTGGTCGTGCCAGAACACCATGCCGGGCGCCTCGGCCTGGGTGTGAAACAGCCCCAGGCGCTTGCCGAGCTTGCGGTGGTCGCGTTTCTCGGCCTCCTCGAGGCGCTTGAGGTACTGCTTCAGCGCCTTCTTGTCCGGCCACGCAGTGCCGTAGACGCGCTGCAGCATCTCGTTGTCGGAGTCGCCGCGCCAGTAGGCACCGGCGAGCTTGGTCAGCCTGAACGCGCCCAGCTTGCCGGTCGACGGCACGTGCGGGCCCCGGCACAGGTCGACGAACTCGCCCTGGCGGTACAGCGACAGCGTCTCGTCGGCCGGGATGTCCTCGATGATCTTCGCCTTGTATTCCTCGCCCTGGTCGCGGAAGAACTCGATCGCCTCGTCGCGCGGCAGCTCCGAGCGCTGCACCGGCAGGTCCTCGGCGACGATCCTCTGCATCTCCTTCTCGATCGCCTCGAGATCCTCGGGGCGGAACGGCTCCTCGCGCGCGAAATCGTAATAGAACCCGTTCTCGACCGTCGGGCCGATCGTCACCTGGGTCTCGGGGTACAGCCGCTTGACGGCCTGCGCCATCAGGTGCGCGGTCGAGTGCCGGATGATCTCGATCCCCTCGTCGTCGCGCGGCGTGATGATGCGCAGCGTCCCGTCGCGGTCGATCCGGTAGTCGGCGTCGACCAGCCGGCCGTCGAACTCGCCGGCCAGCGTCGCCTTCGCCAGCCCCGGCCCGATGGCCGCGGCCACATCGGCGACCGTCACCGGTTCGTCAAAAGTCTTCCGGCTGCCGTCCGGCAGCGTGATCTCAATCATGAAAATTCGGCCCGACACACGTCGAATACACAGACCCCGAAGTCTACCGAAACCCGCGGAGAAATGGCGCCTCCCGCAATGCGGGAGCCAAAGCGTATACACGGGTTGCAAGAGAATGGAATCGGGCTCGGAATTTGTTCAAGTAGAATTCTGTCTGAGGGTTTCTCTGGTGCGCGACAACCCAGTCGCCGCCCGGATCCAGCTACGAAAAAATTCACCTTGAGGATTTCTCGAGTGCGTGCCAGGCGGTGACCGCCGGAGCGCAGCAACCGCAGTGTACTTAGTGGTACATGAGGATTGCGAGCACCGCCGGGCGCCGCATGGCGCGTGCGCGAGGAAGCCTCAAGGTGAATTATTGGTGGGCGATGCTGGATTCGAACCAGCGACCTCTGCCATGTCAAGACAGCGCTCTAACCAACTGAGCTAATCGCCCGAGCCAAGCCGGGCATTATACCAGTATTTGCATTTCCGACAAGCCTTTCCGGCCGCCGATTCCGCATTCAGGCAGTCTGCAGACGGCCGAGCGACCCCCGCGGGCGCGGCGTCCCGTCGCTATAATTTCGGCATCATGCCCGACGCCCCGCAACCGCCCGACCCGACCCCTTCAGAACCGCCGCCGAACCCCTTCGTCCACCTGCGGGTGCACTCCCAGTACAGCCTCGAGGACGGTCTGGCGAGTCCGGCGGCGCTGGTCGCACGGGCCCGGGAACTGGGCATGCCCGCGATCGCGATCACCGACTGGCACAACCTGTTCGGGCTGGTCAAGTTCATCAAGGCCGCGCAAGCGGCCGGCATCAAGCCGCTGGTCGGGGCCGACCTGCGGGTCGCCGCCAGCGGCGGCGACGCCGAGTTCTCGACCGCGACGCTGCTGGTCCGGGACCGGACCGGCTACCTGAACCTGTGCCGGCTGATCTCGAAGAGCTTCCTCGAAGGCCGGGTCCATGGCCAGCCGCGGGTGCGGCCGGAATGGCTGGACGAGGCCGCACCCGGCCTGGTCGCACTGCTGGACTGGAACTCCGACGTCGGCCAGGCGCTGGCCAACGGCCATTTCGAGGAGGCCCGCCGCCGTCTGGGCGGCTGGCTGGAAATGTTCCCGGGCCGGCTTTACCTCGAACTGCAGCGCACCGGGCGCCCCGGCGAGCGCGCCGCCGAGAACGGCCTGCTCGCGCTGGCGGCCGACCAGGCCGTTCCGGTGGTCGCGACCAACGACGTGCGCTTTCCCGCCTCCGGGCAGTTCCTGGCCCACGAAGCACGAGTGTGCATTCACCAAGGGCGGCTGCTGGACGACAAGCACCGCGCGCACGAATTCGTCGACCAGCAATACCTGAAATCGCCGGCCGAGATGACCAGGCTGTTCGCCGACCTCCCGGTCGTGCTCGAAAACACCGTCGAACTGGCGAAGCGGCTGAACCTGGACCTGAGGCTCGGCGAATACGCGCTGCCGGAATTTCCGGTACCCGGCGGCGAGAGCGCCGACCGCTTTCTGCGACACAAGACCGCCGAGGGCATGGCGGCACGACTCGAGCGGTACGGTCCGGCGCCCGGCCATACCGGGGACGACTACCGCGAGCGCATCGAGCGCGAGCTGGAAGTCATCGTCAACATGGGCTTTTCCGGCTACTTTCTGATCGTCGCCGACTTCATCGCCTGGGCGCGCAACAACGACGTTCCGGTCGGGCCCGGGCGCGGCTCCGGGGCCGGTTCGCTGGTGGCCTGGTCCATCGGCATCACCGATCCGGATCCGCTGAGGTACGACCTGCTGTTCGAGCGCTTCCTGAACCCCGAGCGGGTGTCCATGCCCGATTTCGACATCGACTTCTGCGTCGCCGGGCGCGACCGGGTCATCGACTACGTCGCCGGGCATTACGGGCGCGACCGGGTCAGCCAGATCATCACCTACGGCACGCTCGCGGCCAAGGCGGCGGTACGCGACTGCGGCCGGGTGCTGGGCTACAACTACGGCTTCGTCGACTCGATCGCCAAGCTGATCCCGATGCAGCTCGACATCACGCTCGAGAAGGCGCTGGCGCAGGAACCGGAACTGAAAGAGCGGTTCGACAACGAGGACGACACCCGCAGCATCCTGGAGCTGGCGATGCAGCTCGAGGGCGTGGCGCGCAACGCCGGCAAGCACGCCGGCGGCGTCGTCATCGCGCCGGGTCCGCTGACCGATTTCGCACCGCTGTACACCGATCCGCGCACCGGCTCGGTCGTCACCCAGTTCGACAAGAACGACGTCGAGGCCGTCGGCCTGGTCAAGTTCGACTTCCTCGGCCTGAGAAACCTGACGATCATCGACTGGGCGCTGAAATCGGTCAACCGCCAGCGCGAAGCAGAAGGCGCCCCGCCGGTGGTGCTCGACGACATGCCGCTGGACGATGCGGCAACGTTCGAACTGCTGCAGAAGGCGCACACGACGGCCGTGTTCCAGCTCGAGTCGCGCGGCATGAAGGATCTGCTGCGCAAGCTGGTGCCCGATTCGTTCGACGACATCGTCGCCGCCGTCGCGCTGTTCCGGCCCGGCCCGCTGGACGCCGGCATGGTCGACGACTACGTCGAGCGCAAGCACGGCCGGGCGAAGGTCGAATACCCGCACCCGCTGACCGAGCCGATCCTGAAGCCGACCTACGGCGTGATCCTATACCAGGAGCAGGTCATGCAGATCGCGCAGGTCGTGGCCGGCTACACGCTGGGCGCGGCCGACCTGCTGCGGCGCGCGATGGGCAAGAAGGACCGAGCAGCGATGGCCGAGCAGCGCACAATTTTCGTTGCCGGGGCAGCCGGAAAAAGCCTGAACGAGTCCGAGGCCGGATACCTGTTCGACCTGATCGAGACGTTCGCCGGCTACGGCTTCAACAAGTCGCACTCGGTGGCCTACGCGCTGGTCGCCTACCACACCGCATGGCTCAAGGCGCACTACCCGGCCGAGTTCATGGCCGCGGTGCTGTCGGCCGACATGGACAAGACCGACAAGGTCGCCAACCTGATCGAGGACTGCCGCGCGATGCAGCTCGAGATCCGACCGCCGGACGTCAACGCGTCGCACTGGCGATTCGAGGTCGAGGACGGCGCGATCCGCTACGGGTTAGGTGCGGTCAAAGGCGTGGGCGAAGGCGCCATCGAAACGCTGATGGCCGCGCGCGACCGGCTCGGACGGTTCGAATCGCTGGGCGGGCTGTTGCGCGAAATCGACCTGCAGCGGCTGACGAAGAAAACCGTCGAGACGCTGATTCGGGCCGGTGCGCTCGATTCGGTCCACGCCAACCGCTCGGCGCTGATGCAGGCCCTGCCCGACGCCTGGGCCGCGGCCGAGCGTCATCAGACCGACCGCGAGGCCGGACAGGCCAGCCTGTTCGGCGGCGAGAACACCGAGACGGCAGCCGGCGCGGTCGACGACGAACTGCCCGACGTGTCCGACTGGACCGCGCGCCAGCGCCTCCGGGCCGAGCGCGAGACCCTGGGGTTGTACCTCAGCGGCCACCCGATGGACGACCTGGCCGAAGAACTGGCCGGGTTCGTCACCTGCCGGCTGGGCGACGTCGGCGACCGTTTCGGCAATAGCGGCCATCCCGGCAGCGCTCCCGGCGACAACGGGGCCGGTCCGCGGCGCGGGCGCCGGGCCGGGCTGCCGATGACGCTGGCCGGCCTGATCGTGACGATGCGCCGCCGGCCCGGCAAGGGCGCGTTCGTCGCGGTCGACGATGGCACCGGGCGGCTCGAGGTCGCGGTCTTCGACCGGTTGCTGGCCGACTGCGCCGACCGTCTCGTGACCGACGAGATCATCATTGCCACCGGCAAGGTCGAGCCGGACGACTTCAACGGCGGCCACCGGATGGTGGCCGAACAGGTCATCGGCCTCGACGAGGCGCGCGCGCGCTACGCGCACCACCTGCACCTGACGCTGCGCGGTGGCCATCAGCCGGCCGACCTCGACCAGATCCTGGCCGCGACCCTCAAGCCATACCGCAACGGCGAAACGCCGGTGATCATCGACTACCGCAACGGCAAGGCGCGCGCAACGCTCCGTCTCGGCCAGGCGTGGCGGGTCAAGCCGTGTTCAGAACTGCTCGCCGCGGTCGGCAACGTCGATGTGATCGAACGGGCGCGGCTCGAATACGGATCGTCCTGATTCCGGAAAGCGCATTCGGTTACCAACTGACCGATGAACGCAGGTAGACGAACCGGCCGTTGACGCCGATCGGCACGATCGGGTCGAACGCGAAGTTGCCGAAAAAATTGTTCGCGTTCTCCGACGCCTCGGGCAGGTTGTCGAACACGTTGTTGGCGCCGGCCGTGACGCTCCACCCGCGCGTGATTTCGAATCCGATCTCGGCGTCGAACGCCCACTCGTCTGAAAACCGCTGCTCGGCGAACGTGAACACGCGCTCGACGGCGCCGAAATAGCGCGCCCGGCCCAGCAGCCGCAGCCGGCTGCCCTGCCACGTCGACGTCAGCACGCCCTTGTCGCGCGGAATCGCGGTCTCGATCGTGTTCTCCTGCTCGACGCCGATCAGCGCCAGATTCGGGTCCAGCGCAAGCAGGCCCGCCGGTGGCGCGTTGATGGCGTCGATCATGTTCTTGACGTAGCTGTACGCCGCACGCGTGGTCCAGACGCCGCCGGCGACGACGCGACTGAAGTCGACGACGGCCTCGGCGCCGTAGGTTTCGGTATCGACGGCGTTGGTGAAGAAGCTGACCGCCTGCACGCCCTGCCCGCCCGGCAGCCCCTGCACGACGTCGATGACGGCCGGGTCGGTGATGTTTTCCGACAACGTGATCCGGTCGTCGACGGCTATGAAGAAAGCGTCCAGCGCCAGGTTCAGCCCGCGCGCGAGCTCGGCCGTCGTGCCGGCCGTCAGGTTGATCGAGGTCTCCTCGTC
The DNA here is from genome assembly GCA_032251475.1 of Wenzhouxiangellaceae bacterium. Lineage (GTDB taxonomy): Bacteria > Pseudomonadota > Gammaproteobacteria > Xanthomonadales > Wenzhouxiangellaceae. The sequence continues at coordinate 29,802 of JAVVDX010000020.1, forward strand.
GAGGTCGGGAACGCCCAGCGCCCGGGCGATCGCCGAGTCGGCGCGCACCAGCCGCGACGAGATGCGCGCGCCTTCGGTCGAGAACGTGTTGTCGCGGCGCGACCAGCCGATCTGGGACAGCGACGGCGCGCGGAAACTGTTCGAGGCGCTCGCGCGCAGGTTCCACGCATCGGTCAGGCGATAACGCCCGGCCAGCTTGCCGGTCCACGTCGAGCCGAAGTCGTTGTAGTGCTCGAAGCGCACCGCGGCACTGCCCAGCAGGCGGTCGGTGAGCTCGGCGCTGGCGTCGATCCACGCGCCGACGACGTTGCGGGTTTCGTTGGCCTCGTCTGCCGGCGTCAGGCCCTTGGCGCCCTGCGAGCCGATGTCGGGAAAACCGACCCGCGCCTCCAGCGCCGGGTCGAAGCGGAAGTCGCCGGCAATGAACGAGGCCGGATCGCCGGCGAACGACTCGAACTGCTCGAACCGGTAATCGAAGCCGGCGGCGACGCTCAACGGGCCGTGCCAGCCGTCGACGGCGAACGCGCGCCGGACCTCGTTGTTGAAGTTGACCTGGTCGAACCGGAACGTGCCCGAGTCGAACGACGTCGGACTGGCCGGACCCAGCGACGGGTTGACCGAGTTGTCGACGCCGAATTCGAACCGGTTGCGCCCGATGCCCAGCGACGAGTCGAAGTGCCAGCCGGCCAGTTCGTAGCGCGTGCCGCCGGCAATGCCGAAGTCGAAACTCTCGCCTTCGGTCTCGGGCAGGAAGCCGTCGGGGAAGATCGCCGGGACATTCTGGTTCGTATCGGGGTGGCGGAACACCGCGGCGCCGTCGGTTTCGCGATACGCCAGCGTGCCGAAGCCGTAGAACTCGACGCCGGCGGCGGTCCACTCGGAGTTCAGCCACAGGCTCGCCGCGTCGGTTTCCGGATCGCCGACCCGGTGCGTGATCTGCCCCCGAAACTCCAGGTTGGCCGGCGTCTGCGGAATGAACGGGCTCACCTGGTCGAAGCCGGCCCGGTTGGTCGCGCCGCGCGTGGTCGCCTCGGCACCGTAGCGGATGAAGCCGCCGCGCGGCAGCGCATGGCCCTGGCTGAGCCACGCCGTCGCGGTGTTGCCGTCGGTTTCGGTGCGACCGGTCGGGCCGACCTCGGTCCGGTGCGCCCCGTAGCTGGCACCGAACTCGCCGCCGGCCGGGTCGTCGGCCAGCACGATGTTGATGACGCCGGCGATCGCGTCCGAGCCGTACTGCGCGCTGGCACCGTCGCGCAGGATCTCGACGCGCTTGACCGCGCTCAGCGGGATGGTGTTGAAGTCGAACGCGTTGGTGCCGCGCCCGATCTTGGTGTTGTCATTGACCACGGCCGACGGATGGCGGCGCCTGCCGTTGACCAGCACCAGTACCTGGTCGGGGCTCATGCCACGCAGTTGCGCCGAGCGCACGTGGTCGGAGGTCACCGAATTCGACTGGCGCGGAAACGCGAAGCTCGGCGCGAGGATCGCCAGCGCTTCGCCGAGTTCGTTGCCGACCGCGCCGGTCGCACGCAACTCGTCGGCGCTGAAGATGTCGACCGGCACCGCGGCATCGAACAGCGTCTGCGCCGCCGAGCGGCTGCCGAGCACGGTGACCTGATCGAGCCGGGTCGGCTCCTCGCCCGATCCGGTCTGCGCCACCGCCGGCAATGCCCACGCGGCCGATAAGGCAACGACGCCGAACACAGCCAACGGCAATGAAAACATTCTGGATCTCAAGAGGTTAGGAATGAAACTTGATCCGAAGTCCTCGATTGGGTTCAATTCAACGCTCCTCACAGGGACAAAAGACCGACATCGGACCCGGACAACCGGGTTCGGCTTTCAGTGATGATCAGGATTCTCGGCCTATTGAAAGCGGTCCACAGATGAACACAGATAAACACAGATGAAAAGCTGAAACCACGAATTTGTGGACAGTCTTTCAACAGATTTTAATGGACCGCGCTCTCAATCATCGGCGCACGGCATCTCGAACCGGAACGCGCTGCCGCGCCGGGTCGGGCGCGCGCTCATCCGGCCGCCGTGGCGCTCGGCGATCAGGCGCGCGATGAACAGCCCCAGGCCCAGGTGCGGCGTCTCGCCGGCGGATTGACGATAAGACACCATCGGGTCGAACAGTTCCCCGGCCCCGGCCTCGTCGATCCGCGGGCCGTCGTTTTCGACCTCGAGCCGGGCCGTAGTTCCGTCGACCTCTACGCGGACGTCAATCCCGCCGCCGGTCGGCGTGAAACCCAGTGCGTTGTCGACGAGCTTGTCGAGCAGCTGCGCGACCAGATCGGGCGATCCGTTGACGGGGACCGGACGCGGCGGACGCTCGCATTCGAGCCGGACCCCGCCGCAGGTCTCGCGGCGCGTGGCGCAATAGTCGGCGGCCAGCGCGGCGAGGTCGAAGCGTTCGAACGGCTCGTCGATCAAAGACTCCTCGAGCCGCGCGGCCTGGCTCATCGCCTGCAGGATCCGGTTCAGCCGCCGGGTCCCCTG
>JAVVDX010000021.1:0-31774 GCA_032251475.1 Wenzhouxiangellaceae bacterium
CCGTACATCAGGCCGCGGAACATGTGCAGGTAGACGACGATGAAGAAGAACGACGCGCCGGTCGAGTGCATGTAGCGGATCAGCCAGCCCCACTCGACATCGCGCATGATGTATTCGACCGATGCGAACGCGTCGGCCGCGGCCGGCTTGTAGAACATCGTCAGCCAGATGCCGGTGACGAGCTGATTGACCAGCGCCAGCATGGCCAGGGAGCCGAAGAAGTACCAGGTGTTGAAATTCTTCGGTGCGTAGTATTCGCTGAGGTGCGCCTTCCAGAACGACGATACCGGCAGGCGCTGGTCGACCCAGCTGCCGAGGTTGGCGAACTGGCGCGCGAGGTTGCTTGCGGGTTTGGCCATGATCAGGCAGCTCCTTCTGGACCGACGCCGATGACGACATGCTCGTCGTCGACGAAATGGTACGGCGGAATGATCAGGTTGGTCGGGGCCGGCACGCCGGTGTAAACCCGGCCAGCCAGATCGAACTTGGACTTGTGGCACGGGCAGAAAAAGCCGCCCAGCCACTCCTCCTCGAACCGCTTTGGTCCCACCTCGGGAACGTACTCGGGGATGCAGCCCAGGTGCGTGCAGTGCATGTTGAATACGAGAATCTCGGGCCGGATCGAGCGGTGGATGTTGGCCGCGTACGGCGGCTGCTGGGTCTCGACCTCGGAAAACGGATCGCGCAACTCGTCATTCAGTTCGGGCAGGTTGTCGACCATCTGCTCGGTGCGCCGCAGAATCCCGATCGTCTGCCCGCGCCACTGCAGCCGCATCAGCTGCCCGGTTTCGAGGTCGCCGACGTAGGCCTCGACCGGAGCGCCGATCACGCGCGCCCGGGCGCTGGGTTGCCACGACGCGATGAAGGGCCAGGCCGCGAAGCCGGCGCCGACCGCGCCGACGGCTCCGGTGCCGCCGATCAGCAGCATCCGGCGGCCCTTGTTGTGCGTCGGTTCCAGCGACGCGAGCGATTCTTTGTCGGACATGAACAAGACTCCTGAAATCCCGCAGGCGGACCAGCGCCCGGCGACGGCCAGACGCGCCGGCAAGCGGCCGGTTCCCCGCCGGCGCTCATCGGTCCCGGCGGCCCCGGCCGGCCCGGAAAACCGCCGGGCAAACCGCGATTTTACCGAATTTTAATTCGGCCCTGTCCCGAAGCCGTCCCCGGACGGATCGGCGGCACGGGGCCGTATTGCTCCCGAGAATTCACTAAAATACTTCATCGTCCAGATTTTTGCCGGCCCATGAAACGGATCGCTCATTTTGCGCTGCAGGCCGTGATCGTCGGCCTTGCCGCTGCGTTCGTGATCGTCTGGTTTCGGCCGGAAACGCTGGTCGTGCGGCAGGCGCCGGCCGCGGCCCCCCAGGTCCGGTCCTACGCCGACGCGGTCAACCGCACGGCGCCGTCGGTGGTCAGCATCTACACCCGGACCATGGTCAGCGAGCCGCTGATCGGCGAGGGCGCAGATCCGCTGTTTCGCAAGCTCTACGGCGACCGGCGCGTGCTGCGCCCGCGCAGCGGGCTTGGCTCGGGCGTCATCGTCTCGTCCGACGGGCTGATCCTGACCACCGCGCATGTCATCGAAGGCGTCGACAACATCTTCGTGGCCCTGTTCGACGGCTCCGTGGCCGAGGCCAGCGTGGTCGGCACCGACCCCGGCACCGACCTGGCCGTCCTCAGGATCGACAAGCAGGAACTGCCGGCCGCGACGTTCGACACCGAGACCAAGTACCGGCCCGGCGACGTCGTGCTGGCGATCGGCAATGCGTTCGGCCTGAACCACACCGTCACCGCCGGCATCATCAGCGCGACCGGCCGCGGCGACCTGAACCTGGCGGCGTTCGAGGATTTCATCCAGACCGACGCGGCGATCAACTCCGGCAACAGCGGCGGTGCGCTGATCAACCCGGACGGCGAGGTCATCGGCATCAACTCGGCCTCGCTGAGCCAGGAAATGGGCGCCCAGGGCATCGGTTTCGCGATCTCGGCCCGGCTGGCGACCGACGTGCTCGAGCAGATCATCGAATACGGCAAAGTTCGGCGCGGCTGGCTGGGCGCGAATGTCATCGATCCGCCGCTGGTCGTACTCGAAGCCGAAGGCCAGCCGCGCGGCGTGCAGATTGCGCAGATCTATCGCGGCGGCCCGGCCTGGCGGGCCGGGCTCAGGCCCGGCGATATTCTGCTGGCGGCCGATGGCGAGCCGGTGGGCAGCGCGCGCGAGTTCACGCTCAACATCGCCGACCAGAAACCCGGCTCCGAGGTCGAACTCGTCGCCGTACGCAACGGTCAGCAGTTCACGACGGCGGTGAAGCTGATCCAGCAGCCGCCGCTGCAGGGGTAAAGGCAGACTCGGGATCCGCGATTCACCATTTAGTCGTAGGTCGGATTAGCGCCAGCGTAATCCGACGTTTGGCCGGTCCGTTGCGGGCCAGGTTCGAGCGTCGGATTACGGCCGCCGGCCTAATCCGACCTACGCCTAAAAGCTCCCGTCGTTCCGGCCGAAGCGGAGCGGAGAGCCGGAATCTCGAGACGCGGGCACCGCTGGCGAGCACGGGAATCTTCGCGAGGTCCCGGATAATGCCGCGCTGCGCGCGTCATTTTCCTGACGACGGTTGGAAGTATCGCCTCACGCCTTCGGCAGCGTCACGCCGCGCTGGCCCTGGTACTTGCCGGCGCGGTCGGCGTAGCTGGTCTCGCAGACCTCGTCGGATTCGAAGAACAGCATCTGTGCGACGCCTTCGTTGGCGTAGATGCGGGCCGGCAGCGGCGTGGTGTTGGAAAACTCCAGCGTCACGTGGCCTTCCCATTCCGGCTCCAGCGGCGTGACGTTGACGATGATGCCGCAGCGCGCGTAGGTGGACTTGCCCAGGCAGATCGTCAGCACGGTGCGCGGGATCCGGAAATATTCCACGGTGCGCGCCAGCGCGAACGAGTTCGGCGGGATGATGCACGCCCCGCCCTTGAAGTCGACGAAGCTCGATTCGTCGAACTGCTTCGGGTCGACGATCGCCGAATTGATGTTCGTGAAGATCTTGAACTCGTCGGCGCAGCGCACGTCGTAGCCGTAGCTCGAGGTGCCGTAGGACACCAGCCGGCGGCCCTCGGAGTGCCGGACCTGGTTCTCCTCGAACGGCTCGATCAGCCCGTGCTCGGCGGCCATGCGGCGGATCCAGCGGTCGGACTTGATCGTCATTCGGTAATCCTGATCTTCGGCATCCGGATCTCGGTGTTGACGGCCTCGCGCGCCAGCCGGCCGGCGACGCGGCGGGCGACTTCGCGCAGGCGCAACGCCGACGGGCTGTCGGGCTCGGCCGCGACGATCGGGGTGCCGGCATCGGTCGAGCGGCCCAGCGCGGGCTCCAGCGGCAGCCGGCCCAGCAGCGCCAGCCCGGTCTCCGCGGCGATGCGCTCGCCGCCGCCGGCACCGAAGATCGCTTCCTCGTGGCCGCAGTTCGAACATACGTGCGTGCTCATGTTCTCGACCACGCCCAGCACCGGCACCTTGACCTTGCGGAACATCGCGACGGCCCGCCGGACGTCGTCCAGCGCCACCTCTTGCGGGGTCGTGACGACGATGCTGCCCGAGACCGGGATGCGCTGGGCCAGCGTGAGCTGGATGTCGCCGGTCCCCGGCGGCAGGTCGATGACCAGGTAGTCGAGGTCGTTCCAGCGGGTTTCGTTGAGCATCTGGTTGAGCGCCTGCGAGGCCATCGGGCCGCGCCAGATCATGGCCTGGTCGATCTCGACCAGGGCGCCGATGCTCATCGCCTGGATGCCGTGCGTCTCGAACGGCACGATGCGCTTGTCGGGCGTGGTCTGCGGCGAGCCCTTGAGGCCCAGCATGCGCGGCTGGCTGGGGCCGTAGATGTCGGCGTCGAGCACCCCGGCGCGGGCGCCCTCGGCGGCCAGCGCCAGCGCCAGGTTGGCCGCGACCGTCGACTTGCCGACGCCGCCCTTTCCCGAGGCCACGGCGATGATGTTGCGCACCCCTTCGAGGGGTTTCAGCCCGCCCTGGACGGCGTGCTCGACGATCCGGTGGGAGAGGTCCACCGTGACCGAGTCGATCTCGTCGAACGCCTCGAGCCGTCGGCGAACGAGCTTTTCGAGTTCGTCGCGCCAGCCGGCGGCCGGATAGCCCAGCCGGATCTCGACCGCGGCGTTGCGGCCGGAAAGCGCGACGGCGTGGACCGCGTCGCCGAGCGGCGCGCCGGTGTTCGGGTCGTCGATTTCGCGGAGAGCGGATTTCAGTTGGTTCGTGTCGGGATCAGGCATTGGGTGCTTCAGTCCGGTTGGGGTCAGGTCAGGATGTCAGACGGCGCCTGGCCGTCCTCTCGGTTTCGACGTCCGGCGCGCCATCGTCGCGGTCAGGATCAGCCGTACCGAGTCCTCGAACGGCAGGTCGATCGGCTCGAGCCATTCGCGCGGGACGAAGACCGTGTAGCCGGCGACCTGGTAGCTCAGCGGCAGGTACACCGCGACTTCGCCCTCCTCGCCGAACGGCAGTTCCGAGAAGTCCTCGCGCGTGACGTAGCCCATGACGCCGAAGCCCAGCTCCGGGTGCCGCACCATCACCGCCTGGCCGAAGCGGTCGCCGTCGTCGCTGGAGAAATAGTCGACGAAGTCCTTGGTCGCTCGGAACACCGACTTGATCAGCGGCATCCGGTCGAGAATCGCTTCGCCGAAATCGATCAGCTTGCGGAACAGCCACACCTGGCTGAGCAGGCCGATGGCGATGACCAGCGCGATGCCGCCGACCAGCCCCATGCCGCGGACGTACCAGGCATCAGGCAGCACCAGCTTGATCAGGTAGCCGACGCCGTTTTCGGCGATGCCGGCCAGCCACAGCACGATCAGCAGCGTCAGCGCGATCGGGATGATCGTCGCCAGGCCCTTGAGAAAAAGCCTGACCATGCGCTGCACCAGCGATGGGTCGTGTTCGTGATCGGTGTTCATGAGTTGGCGCTCGTTCGGCCCGGCTCCATTGTAGTGGCGTTGCGCGTCGCCGCGTCGCGGGACGAACCCTCGGGAAGCTCGGCGGGCAGGTCGGCGGCCGCACCGGGACGATCGATCGAGACGCGCTCCATCAGGTAGCACAGGCAGTCCTGGCGCACCGCCTCGGCGTGCGTGGTCAGCATCGCCGGCATCGCCGGCCGGAGCGTGACCAGTTGACCGTCGTCGATCCGGAACCATGCCTCGGTGCAGTCGCTGCCGTCGGTGCCGCGCGCGCGCAGCGTCGCCCCGGAGCGCTCGACCCGGGCCAGGCGCGTGCCGGGCGGCATCTCGGTGAAGTTCAGCCGGTCCAGGTTTGCCTCGAAGTGGATGTCGGCCGCCTCCGGGCCGTTTCCGAACGCGAACGAGCAGGCCTCGGGAATCTCGACCACGGTCGTGACCTCGAACAGGTCCAGGTCCTCCGGCTCCGGCCAGATCGCCGGCATGTGCCCGGCGTTGAGCACATTCTCGAGGTAGGCCAGCGCGTGGTCGGTACCGCCGCGATTGCCGGGCGGGCCGCATTCCAGCGTCACCGAGGGGCAGAATTCGGCGAACGCGGCCGACTGCACGCCGGCCGGTTCGGTGAAATAGACCACCGTGCGCGAGAACCGGCTCGCCAGGTACAGTGCGCGGGCGTCGATCCGGTTGACCGCGGCGTAGTGCGGGTTCTCGCCGGTGTTATTGTGGATGTCGACGCTTGCGAACGGCTTGAGCGCACGCGCGTGCGCGGTCAGCTCGGCCAGCATTCGGTGCCACGGCGTCTCGGGCGAGCGGCTTCCGGGCCAGCAGCGGTTCAGGTCGGGCTGGCCGGGCAGGAACCGCGTGTGGCCGGCGGCGGCGGCGACGTTGCCGATGAACAGCACCAGGCTGCGCGGCAGGGGGTCGGACTGGTAGCGACCGGCCAGCAGCCGGCGGACCGCATCCCAGCCGGAAGGCTCGTTGCCGTGTTGCAGCACCGAGACGAACAGCGGCTCGGGCCGGCGGCCGGGCAGGTGGATCAGCGTCGGTCCATCCAGGTACCTGGCCAGCGCCGGGGCGGGGTGCTCGAGCAGGCGCCGGGGCAGGTGGTCTAGGATGGAAAATTTCATGCAGCAGAATTTCCGGACCGAAAGGACGCCGATAACGGTAACCTAATCGTTCGGGGAAAGCGTCGATTTCTGTGGGCCGGTCCCGGCGGACCCGGCGCTTTCTTGAATTTTCCGGGTGGCAACCCCAACCCGGCTGGAACAACTCAATCGTGGAGCGTCTGCATGATCGAAGCGAAGAAGTTGACCCGGCGATACGGTGATTTCACCGCGGTCGACCGGTTGAGCTTTACCGTCGAACCCGGCACCGTGCTCGGCTTTCTCGGTCCCAACGGCGCCGGCAAGTCGACGACGATGAAGATGCTGACCGGCTTTCTGCCGCCGACGTCCGGCACGGCCACGATCCACGGCCACGACATCGTCAGCGACTCGCTCGCCGCCCGGCGGCTGATCGGCTACCTGCCCGAGGGCGCGCCGCTGTACGGCGAACTTCCGGTACAGCGTTTCCTCGAATTCGTCGCTGGCGCGCGCGGCTACCGCGGAAGCGAGGCGAAAACCCGGGTCGAGCGCGCAATCGACCGGCTGCAGCTCGACGAGGTCCGCCCCCAGACCATCGAGACGCTGTCGAAGGGCTTCAAGCGCCGCGTCGGGCTGGCCCAGGCGATTCTTTCCGACCCGCCGGTGCTGGTGCTCGACGAGCCCACCGACGGGCTGGATCCGAACCAGAAGCAGCAGGTCCGGCGGCTGATCCGCGAGATGGCCGAGGACAAGATCATCATCATTTCCACCCACATCCTCGAAGAAGTCGACGCGTTGTGCTCGCGGGCGATGATCATCGCCCGCGGCCGGCTGCTGGCCGACGACACGCCGGCCTCGCTGCTGGCCCGCTCGCGCTACGCGCGCGCCGTCAGCCTCGCCTGCGAGGACCTGCAGGCGGCCGCCTCGGCGCTCAGCGAACTGCCCGAAGCCGGCGAGGTCGAGATCCGCCGCGGCCTGGTCACCGCGTTCCCGTCCGGCCAGGGCGACTTGTTCCAGGCCGTCACGCAGCTTGCGAAGGCGCGCGGCTGGCGCGTAACCCGCATGCAACTCGAGGCCGGCCGCTTCGACGACGTGTTCCGACGCATCACCCGCGAGGAAGACCAGGAGAAAGCCGCATGATCAGCCACTTCGCAAATCTCGGCGTCATTCTCAGGCGCGAGCTGGCCAGCTACTTCGCGACCCCGGTCGCGTACGTGTTCATCGTCATCTTTTTGCTCATGGCCGGTAGCTTCACGTTCTACCTCGGCAACTTCTACGAGCGCGAGATCGCCGATCTGCAGCCCTTCTTCCAGTTCCACCCGTGGCTGTACCTGTTCCTGGTGCCGGCCGTGGGCATGCGGCTGTGGGCCGAGGAGCGCAAGTACGGCACGATCGAACTGCTTTTGACGCTGCCGGTCACCACCGGCGAGGCCGTGCTCGCCAAGTTTCTGGCGGCGTGGCTGTTCATCGGCCTGGCGCTGGTCCTTACGTTTCCGATCTGGATCACGGTCAATATGCTGGGCGACCCGGACAACGGCGTGATCGTCACCGGCTACATCGGCAGCTGGCTGATGGCCGGCAGTTTCCTGGCCATCAGCGCCTGCCTGTCGGCGGTCACGCGCAACCAGGTCGTCGCGTTCATCATTGCAGTGGTCGTGTGTTTCGGCTTCCTGCTCTCGGGGCTGCCGCTGGTGCTCGACATATTCCGCGGCTGGCTCGCGCAGCCGGTCGTCGACGCGATCGCCAACCTCAGTTTTCTCGGGCACTTCAATTCGATCTCGCGCGGCGTGGTCGACCTGCGCGACCTGGTGTACTTCGCGCTGGTGATCGGCTTCTGGCTGGCGGCCAATCGCATCGTGATTGAAATCAAGAAGGCACAGTAGTCATGAGGAACCTCTATTCATCCGGCGCCCTGGTCGTGCTTGCAGTGCTGTTCATCGTGCTGACGATGCTCTCGGGCATCGCGCTGAAGAACTGGCGCCTCGACCTGACCGAGAACAATCTCTATACGCTTTCGGAGGGCACCATCAACATCGTCGAGTCGCTGGACGAGCCGATCCGGCTCAGGTTTTATTTCAGCGACTCGATCAGCGAGGACCTGCCGCAGATCCGGCGCTACGCCACGCGCGTCTGGGAGCTGATGCAGGAGTTGGCCGACCGTTCCGGCGGCACGATCGAGATCGAGCGCATCGATCCGTTGCCGTTTTCCGAGGCCGAAGACGACGCCGCGCGCTACGGGCTCGACGCCGTTCCGCTGAACCAGGCCGGCGACACGCTGTACCTGGGCGTGGTCGGCACCAACTCGGTCGACGGCCTGGAAGTGCTGCCGTTCGCCTCGCCCAACCGAGAGCCGTTCCTGGAATACGAACTCGCGCGCATGATCGACGTGCTGTCGCGCCCCGATCAGCCGCGCGTGGGACTGTTGAGCGGACTTCCGATCACCGGCGGCTTCGACATGCAGACCGGGCGCCGCAACCCGGCCTGGGCGATTCACGACCAGTGGAACGAGCTGTTCGAGCTGGTCACGGTCCGGCCCGAGGCCGCCGACCTGCCCGAGGATCTCGACGCGCTGATCCTCGTGCACCCGAAGGAGCTGTCGGACGACATGCTCTGGGCGATCGACCAGTTCGTGCTCGGCGGCGGCCGGCTGCTGGCGTTTGTCGACCCCTGGGGCGAGGCCGATCCGGGCCAGAGCCCCGGCGACCCGGCCGCGCGCATGATGGCCGAGCGCTCGTCGACGCTGGGACCGCTGTTCGAGGCCTGGGGCATCGGCATGGATACCGAGAAATTCGTCGCCGACCTCGGCCGCGCGCTGCAGGTCACGATGCAGCAGGGCCGGCCGCCGGTGCGCCACCCGGCCATCCTCGGGCTGACCGATGAAGATCTCAGCGATCGCGACATCGTCACCGGGGATTTGTCGCTGGTCAACGTCGCCAGCAGCGGCGCGCTGGAATGGACCGGGACCGACGGCCTGACGTTCGAGCCGCTGATGACCTCCAGCGCCGAGTCCGGCCTGCTCGAAACCGAGCGGCTGCGCATGGCCTCCGACCCGACCGCGCTGATCGACGAAGTCGGCGTCGACGAGCGCAGATACACGCTCGCCGCGCGGCTTTCCGGCGAGGCGAAGACCGCGTTTCCCGACCGCGCCGGCGAAGACGGCCTTTCAAGCGGCCCGCTCAACGCGATCGTCGTCGCCGATACCGACCTGCTGGCCGACAACATGTGGGTGCAGCGCCAGAGCTTCCTCGGCAGCGCCATGCTCAATCCGTTCGCCGACAACGGCGCGCTGGCGGTCAACGCGGTCGAGAACCTGCTGGGCAACGCCGACCTGATCAGCATTCGCAGCCGGTCGACGTCGAACCGGCCGTTCACGCTGGTCGACTCGCTCCGGCGCGAGGCCGAGGCCCGGCTGCGCGAGACCGAACAGCAGCTCGAGGCCGAACTCAGGGAGGCCGAGAACCGGCTGACCGAACTGCAGCAGGCGCGCGGCGGCTCGGACCTGAGCGTGCTGACCCCCGAGCAGGAAGCCGAGATCGACCGCTTCATGGCCCGCCGGCTCGAGATCCGGCGCGAACTGCGTCAGGTCCGGCGCGAACTCGACAAGGAAATCGAGGCGCTTGGCGCGCGCGTGAAGGTCATCAACATCGTGCTGATGCCGCTATTGGTCACGATCATCGCGCTGGTCGTGGCCTGGCGGCGGCGCAAGGCGCAGCACGCAACGGCAGCTGGAGCGAGGCAGTCATGAACAGGCAACGATTTCTTCTTTTGATCGCGATCACGGCCGCTGCGGTCCTGCTGGTGGTGCTGCTCGGTCGCGACCCGTCCGGCGGCGGCGCTCCGGAGGAGGGCGAGATGCTGCTGCCTGGCCTGGATGAAGTCGTCAACGAAGTCGACGCGGTCGATATCGTCGCCCCGGGCGGTGCGATCGCGGTCAGCCTGCGGCGCGATGAGAAACGCTGGCGCGTGACGCAAAAGGACGGCTACGAGGCCGAGTTCTCGCGCGTCGTCGACCTGCTGCGCGCGCTCAGCCAGGCGCGGCTGGCCGAACCGAAGACCGCCAACCCCGAACTCTACGACCGGCTCGGCGTCCAGGACGTCGCCGAACCCGACGCGACCGGACGCCGTGTGGATTTCCCGGGGCGCGAGATCTCTTCGGTCATCGTCGGCCAGGCCGGCCCGACCGGCGAGGCTTCGTATGCACGGCGCGCCGGCGAGGCCAGAAGCTGGCTGCTGGACCGCATCATCGAGGTCCCGGTCGACCCGATCACGTGGCTGGAACCGGGCATCATGGACATCCCGTCGTCGGACATCGCCCGGGTCGTGATCCGCCACCCGGACGGCGAAACGGTCCGGCTCGACCGGGTCGGCGACGACGAACCGGAATTCGTGCTGCGCGACGTGCCCGAGGGCCGCAGCGCGGCCCAGCCCTGGAAGCGCAATGCAGTCGCCAACGGCCTGCGCGCGCTCAACCTCGAGGACGTCAAACGCTTCGAACCGCCGGTGCCCGACGACGCCGTCGGCGTGCTGTTCACGACCACCGACGGCCTGAACTTCGTCGTCGACCTGTTCGAAGCCGACGGCAAGTACTGGGCCCACTTTACCGTCTCGGCCGAAAACCCGGCAAGCGAAGCCGAAGCCGAAAAACCGGCCGAAGGTGAGAGCGGGGAGCGCGTGCCGGAGGATGGAGAGGAGACCGAAGGCGGCGCTGAAGGTCAGGCCGAAGATGACGCCGAAAATCAGGCCAACGAACGCCTCGCCAGCGCGGTCGCCGTAGACGCCCGCCTCTCGCCGTGGCTGTTCGCCATCCCCGAACGGCGCTACAACGACCTGACCCAGCGCATGGAAGACCTGCTGGAACCGCTCGAGGAGGAAGACGAATCGTAGGTCGAGGCCGCGTCCCCGAGGGAATTGTCAACCGCAGATTTCGTCACCCGGCACGCCCCGAATAGCGGGCAACCAATAACCGTCGTTCCGGACGCGCGCAAGCGCGCGCGATCCGGAATCCGGGTCAGCTTTTCCAAGGTCCGGGCAATGACCCGTGTCGCAACTTCAGCCAAATCGTCCCGCCCGAACAGGCCGAGCCACGTAACGTCGAGTGTGAAGAACGCAACTTCGGGCGGGGATTCCATGCGGGGGACGCCGAGGCCGTCCTCGAAGAATGCGATCGGGAGCGAAAGTTCCGGCTGTACTGCTCCGCGGTGGCAGGATGCCATATGGATCGGATTGATCTTCATCGAAAGCCCGCCTCCTGTACACAATTGGATTTCGGAAAAATGAACAGGCCAGAAAAATGTCGAAATAAAGTACAGAAATCAGATGGTATGTCGGGTTACGCTTCGCTAACCCGACCTACGAACTTCACTGAACTTTCCCCGCGCGAGACATCGTTCACCTCTTTGATGAACGCGTCGGCTGCGGTGCGCGGGATTTCGAGTTCGAGCTTGAGTCCGCTTTCGCTCCATTCTGCGGCGTGCTTTTGGGCGCCGTGGCGTTCGGCCAGATTATGGAGGTCGCCGGCGGCTTCGAAAGGGACTTCGCAGATCAGTCGTCGGGTTTCGACGATCGGCTCGATGGAAGCGAGCGCCAAGGTTTCCATCGCGGTGCCGCCGTAGGCTCTAGCCAGCCCGCCGATGCCGAGCTTGATGCCCCCGAAGAAGCGGCTGACGACGACGATGGCGCGGTCGAGTTCGAAGTGCTCGATGGCCGCGAGGATGGGACGGCCGGCGGTGCCGCCGGGCTCGCCGGCGTCGCTGAAGCGCACCTGCTCGCCGATCAGCCAGGCAAAGCAGACGTGCCGGCAGCCCGGCTCGCCGTGGGTTTCGATGAATTCGCGTGCGTCGGATTCGTTCTCGACCGGGCCGCACACGCCGATGAAGCGGCTTTTTCGGATCGTCTGCTCCCAGCGCGCGATGCCGGTCAGGCGGTTCATTTTGCTTTCTTGCCCGGATCGTCCGGCGAGGCGGCGGGCGTGCCGGCGCTTTCGATGCCGCGCACTTCGGAGGTCACGCGAAAGTCGCGCACGCGGGTGTGGATCGTCTGCCCGGAACTGAAATCCTCGCGCCGCGACAGCAGCCGGCCCGATTCATCCTCGACTATCGCATAGCCGCGCGCGAGCACCGCGAGCGGACTGACCGCATTGAGCGCGCGGGCGGTTTCGGCCAGCCGGGCCGAGTGGCGCGACAGTTCGACCATGATCGCGCGCTTGAGCCGGGCGTGCTTGCCGGCGTGTTCGACGGCGCGTTCGGCGACCGTCTTGCCGGGGTGGCGGGCGGCCAGGCGTTTGTCGAGTACCGCGTGCCGGGCGCCGGCGTTGCGCAGCGCATTGCCGGCTGCGCGGGCGGTGCGCCTTTCAAGATTTTCGAGCCGGCGCCGGCCTTCGGTCAGTCGCCGGGCCGGGTGCTGGCCGGCGAGGCGCCGGTCGATCGCGTCCAGCCGTTGCCAGGCCTGTTGCAGTCTGCGGGTCTGCGCCCGGAGCAGGCGCTGGTCGAGCGCGGCGACCTGGCGCGCCAGCGCCGGGCCGTCCGGCGTGACGGCCTCGGCGGCCGCGGTCGGCGTTGCGGCGCGCAGATCGGCGACGAAGTCGGCGATCGTGAAGTCGGTTTCGTGGCCGACGCCGCTGACGATCGGAATGGCGAGTGAGTGGATGCGCCGGGCCAGCCGCTCGTCGTTGAACGCCCACAGGTCTTCAAGCGAGCCGCCGCCGCGCGCGATGATGGCGACGTCGACGGCCCCCTCGCGTTCCAGCGCATCGAGCGCGGCGAGCAGGCCGGGCACGGCTTCCTCACCCTGAACCGGGGTTTCGTAGACGTGCACCCGGGCGGCCGGCCAGCGGCGCTTCAGCGTGGTCAGGATGTCGCGGATCGCCGCGCCGGTGGGCGAGGTGACGACGCCGATCGCGCGCGGGTAGGCCGGCAGCGGCTTCTTGTGCCCGGCGGCGAACAGGCCTTCGGACTCAAGTTTCTTCTTCAGCGCCTCGAACGCCTGCTGGAGCGCGCCGGCGCCGGCCGGCAGCATCGCGTCGGCGATCAACTGGTACTCGCCGCGCGCCTCGTACAGGCTGAGCCGGCCGCGCACCAGCACCTGGTCGCCGTTGGCCGGTTCGCCCTCGACGTTGCCGCGCTGGCCGCGGAACAGCGCGCAGCGAACCTGGGCGCGGTCGTCCTTGAGCGTGAAGTACCAGTGGCCCGAGGCCGGCCGGGCCAGGTTGGAAATCTCGCCGGTCAGCCACAGCCGCGGGAAGCCGGCCTCCAGATGCAGCCGGACCTCGCGGTTCAGTTCACCGGGTTGATAGACACGGGTTTCGGGGCCGGGCGCCTGGACGTGCATGCGTCGGAATTATACGCGCGCGGATCCGCGCCGCCGGTCGCGGGCCGCTCGGCCGGCACCAGCAGCGACGCGAAACGCTCGGTGGCCCGCTGCCACGTGAATGCGCGGGCGAACTCGACGCAATCGTCGCCGGGCACGGCCAGCGCTCGGAACACGGCCTCGCGCAGGTCCTCGTCCAGCGCGCCGTTGGCGCCGTCGCGGACGATGTCCAGCGGTCCGGGTACCGGGAACGCCGCGACCGGCACCCCGCAGGCGATCGCCTCGAGCATCACCAGCCCGAGCGTGTCGGTGCGGCTGGGAAACACGAATACGTCGGCCGAGGCCAGGATGCGCACCAGTTCGTCGCCGTGCCGATAGCCGGGGAAATGCACGCGTCCGTAGCGCGCGCGGTAGCGTTCCAGCGCCGGACCGTCGCCGACGACGATCTTGCTGCCGGGCAGGTCGAGTTTCAGGAACGCGTCCAGGTTCTTTTCCGGCGCCACCCGGCCGACGCAGACTGCGATCGGTCGCGGCAGGTCGATCAGGCCCGTGGAAACGGGCCGGAATAGCGCCGTGTCGACACCGCCTGGCCAGACCGCGAGGTTTTCGAACCCCCGTTCGGCCAGCAACCTGCGCTGCGTCGGGGTTCGGACCAGCGTGCGCGCCGCCGCCCCGTGGAACCGCCGCAGCAGCGCGTAGCTCAAAGGCAGCGGAACCGGTGCACGCAGCCGCAGGTACTCCGGAAAGCGGGTGTGGTACGAGGTCGTGAATCGAAGACCGTGGCGCCGGCACCAGCGCCGGGCAGCCCAGCCGAGCGGGCCCTCGGTGGCGATATGGATGGTGTCGAAGCGGCGTCCGGAAAGCGTCTCGCGCACCGCTGCGGCGGGCTGCAGCGTCAGCCGGATTTCGGGGTAGCCCGGGCACGGCAGCGTTCGCCTCCGGCCCGGCGCGAGCACGGTCACCGAATGCCCCATCCGCTCGAGCTCGGACGCAGTCGTCGTCAGCGTCCGGACCACGCCGTTGACCTGCGGAGTCCAGGCGTCGGTCACCAGCAGCATGCGCATCGGCGCCGTCATGCCGCCATCCCGGGCCGTTCGGGCTCGATGCGCTTGAGTACCTGCGGCGAGTCGGCCAGCTTCAGCAGCTCCAGCGTGCCGTCGTGATGCTCGACCAGCGCCGTGCAGCTTTCGACCCAGTCGCCGCAGTTCAGGTAGCGCACGTCCTCGAAGGATGTCAGTTCGGCACGATGGATGTGGCCGCAGACCAGGCCGTCTACGCCGCGGGCGTGCGCCTCGCGTACGACCGCACGCTCGAAGTTGGAAATGAACTTCGCCGCCTTCTTGACCTTGTGCTTGACCGCCGCGGCCAGCGACCAGTACTCCAGCCCCATCCATGCGCGCACGCGATTGACGTAGCGGTTCAGGCGCAGCAGAAAGTCGTAGGCGGCCGATCCGACCAGGCCGAGGAACTTCGAATTGATCACCGCGGTGTCGAACTGGTCGCCGTGCATCACCAGCAGACGCCGGCCATCGGCGGTCTCGTGCACGACGTGGTCGCGGATCTCTACATTGCCCAGCGTGAGGCCGTCGTAGGCGCGCATCGCATCGTCGTGGTTGCCCGGCACGTAGACGACGCGGGTCTCGTGCTTGGCCTTGCCGAGGATGGAGCGCACGACGTTGTTGTGCGCCTGGGGCCAGTGGCGCTTCTTCTTCAGCGCCCAGAAATCGATGATGTCGCCGACCAGGTAAAGCGTGTCGCAGCGCATCTGCCGGATGAAATCGAGCAGAAATTCGGCACTGCAGCCGCGATAGCCGAGGTGGATGTCGGAGATCCAGATCGTGCGAACATGGCGCCGGATGCGGATTCTGTCGGCGTTGTGCATTGCATTCCCCGCTTCAGGTTTGTGCAATGCTGGCGTCGACGCTTGTCAGAGGCGTGACACCGGCTTGAACAATCGATGACAATGAAGCCGATCGATTTCACGAGAGAACGCGGATGAAGATGCCTGCACTGAGAACCCTTCTGGCCGTGATGTTCGCCGCGCCGGTACTGCCGTCGGTCGCAAGCGGCGGGACCCCGGCCGGGATGATCGAAAACGCCCGGATTCACACGATGGACGCGGCCCGCGCAACCGCCGGGGCGCTGGCGTGGGATGACGACGGGCGGATCATTGCGGTCGGCAGCAGTGAAGAGCTGCGCGCGCGCTGGCCCGACGCGGCCGCGGTGGATCTGGGCGGCAAGACCGTGATTCCGGGCCTGATCGACGCCCACGGCCACGTGATGGGACTCGGCCAGGCGATGCTCAATGCCGACCTGGCCGGCGCCGACAGCATCGGCGAGGTCGTCCGCCGGCTCGAGGCGCACGCGGGGCAATTGCCGGAAGATTCCTGGCTGCGCGGCCGCGGCTGGGACCAGACCCGCTGGCCCGGCGGCGAGTTCCCGACCGCGGCCGATCTGGACCAGGCATTTCCCGACCGGCCGGTGCTGCTCGAGCGCATCGACGGCCACGCGGTGTGGGCCAATTCGGCCGCGCTGGCGCGCGTCGAGCGGGATCTGACCGGCGACTGGCAGCCCGACGGCGGGTTCATCCATCGCGACCCCGACGGCAACCCGACCGGTATCTTCATCGACCGCGCCGAGGCGGTCTTCGACGGCGTCGTCCCCCACCCGACCGAAGCCGAGAAGGCGCTGGCGCTGGACCGCGCGCTCGAACGCATGGTTTCGCTCGGGCTGACCGGCGTGCACGATGCCGGCACGTCGCTGGACACGCTCCGGCGCTACCTGCACCGCGACGCGGCCGGCAAGCTGCCGCTGCGCATTCACGCGCTGGCCGACGGCGACAACGCCGCGCTGGCCGCCTTGTGCCGCATGGGCGCGGTCGCGACCGGGCGCGTGACGATGCGCGGCGTCAAGTTCTACGCCGACGGCGCGCTGGGCTCGCGCGGTGCCGCGCTGCTGGACGAATACGCCGACGACCCGGGCAACCGCGGACTGCTGTTCGAAACCGACGAGGCGCTTCAGCGCATGGTCGACAAGGCGATGGGCTGCGGCCTGCAGGTCGCGATCCACGCCATCGGCGATCGCGCCAACCGCCAGGTCATCGACGCCATCATGGCCGGCCGCAACCGCTACCCGGACAACCCCGGCCGGCACCGGATCGAGCACGTCCAGATCATCCACCCCGATGACATTCCGCGCCTGGCGAATGCCGGAATCGTCGCCAGCATGCAACCCACGCACGCGACGTCGGACATGGACTGGGCCGGCGATCGACTGGGCGGGCAGCGACTGTTCGGCGTCTACGCGTGGCAGCGGCTGAAGCAGGCCGGTGCCCGGCTCGCGTTCGGCTCGGACTTCCCGATCGAGCAGGTCGACCCGATGCTCGGCATCCACGCCGCCGTGACCCGTCAGGACCTGGACGGCGAGCCGCCCGGCGGCTGGCTGCCGGACCAGCGCGTTACCGTCATGACGGCCGTGGCCGGGTTCACGATCGACGCGGCCTGGGCCGGCTTCGCCGACGACCGGGTCGGCTCGCTCGAGAAGGGCAAGCGCGCCGACTTCGTCGTGCTCGACCGCAACCTGTTCGAGATCCCGCCGGCCGGCATCCCCGAGACCCGGGTGCTCAATACCGTCGTCGACGGCACGGTCGTCTACCGTGCCGAATCGGCGCCGATGTGAGACCGGAGTCGATTTCCTTTCATGAGCCAGCAAGCCGACAGCCATCGCCTGATCCTGCGCCAGACGCGCATCGAGGATTACGACGACATCGCCGAGATCATGGAGAAGGTCTATGCCGGCGACCTCGAGGGGGCCTGGACGCGCGAGCAGTTCGCCTCGCAGATCCGGCGGTTTCCGGAAGGCCAGTTGTGCATCGAGGACAACGGCAAGGTCGTCGCCGCGGCGATCTCGATGATCGTCAAGTACAGCCGCTGGGGCCACGACCACAAGTACTGGGACATCGTCGGCGACGGTTTTCTCACCACGCACGACCCGAAGGGCGACGTGCTCTACGGCGTCGACGTTTTCGTGCACCTGGACTATCGCGGCCTGCGCCTGGGCCGGCGCCTGTACGACGCGCGCAAGGAATTGTGCGAGCGGCTGAACCTGCGCGGCATCGTCGCCGGGGGGCGGATTCCCGGCTACGCCGGCCATCGCGACGAGATGACGCCGCAGCAGTACGTCGCCAAGGTCCGGGCGCGCGAACTGGTCGACCCCATCCTGACGTTCCAGCTCGCCAACGACTTCCAGATCCGCAAGATCGTCAAGGGCTATCTGCCCGACGACCGGAAATCGGCCGGCTACGCGACGCTGCTGGAATGGATCAACGTCTACTACGAGGAACCCGGCGCCGAGCTGATCGGTGGCCGTCCATCAGACGTGCGCGTCGGCGCCGTGCAATGGCAGATGCGGCCGACCAAGTCGCTTGAAGACCTGTTCGCCCAGATGGAGTATTTCGTCGACGCGGTTTCCGGCTACCAGGCCGACGTGGTGCTGTTCCCGGAATTCTTCGCCGGCCCGCTGATGGCGCCGTGGAACGACCAGGGCCCGGCCGAGGCGGTGCGCCAGCTTGCCGGCTACACCGACGCGATCCGCGACGAAATGTCGCGGCTGGCGGTTTCCTACAACATCAACATCGTCGCCGGTTCACTGCCGGAATACGACGGCGAAAACCTGCGCAATGTCTGCTACCTGCTCCGGCGCGACGGCACCTGGGACCGCCAGTACAAGGTCCACATCACCCCCGACGAGGTCAGCTACTGGGGCCTTTCCGGCGGCGACAAGGTCAAGGTGTTCGATACCGATTTCGGCCGCATCGGCATCCTGATCTGCTACGACGTCGAGTTCCCGGAGCTGCCGCGGCTGATGGCCGAGTCGGGCATGAACATCCTGTTCGTGCCGTACTGGACCGACACCAAGAACGCCTACCTGCGCGTGAGGCTGTGCGCCCAGGCGCGCGCGGTCGAGAACCAGTGCTACGTCGTCATCTCGGGCTCGGTCGGCAACCTTCCCAGGGTCGAGAACATGGACATGCAGTACTCGCAGGCCGCCGTGTTCACACCGTCGGACTTCGCCTTCCCGCACGACGCCATCGCCGCCGAAGCGACCGCGAATTCAGAGACCATGCTGATCGCCGACCTGGACCTGGACAACCTGCGCGAAATCCGTTCGCACGGCTCGGTCAGGAACATGGCCGACCGGCGGCGGGATTTGTATGAATTGAAATGGAAGTAGGAGCCGCGCGCACGCGGCGATTGACTGGCCTGGCGAATCGCGGTCTGGAGACCGCTCCTACGGAGATCGGAGTCGTATCGGCTGTAGGAGCCGCGTCCACGCGGCGATTCATCTCTGATTCGAACGCGGTCCGGAGGCTGCTCCTGCGACAATAATGTCAGCCTCGTTTTTCCTTGAGCTTCTCGACCATGCCCCTCAGCGTCGCCTGGGTCTCGTCGCGAAACCAGAAATCGGCGAAGCCGTCGACATCCAGCGCCTCGGGGTCGTCAAACAGCGCGCCGAGGTCGGCACGGCACAGGGCGCGGGTGGCGAGCATTGCGTGCTGCGGCAGCGCCAGATGGGCGCGGCACCAGTTGACGGCGCGTTCGGCGGCCTGATCCGGCGGCTGCAGTTCGTCGACCAGGCCGATCTCCAGCGCCCGGTCGGCGGCGATCATCTGGCCGGCGACCAGGTGCCGCTCGGCCCGGTAGGCGCCGATCAGCCGGACCAGCGCCCGGTGGATTACCGGCGGTACGACCAGCCCGACCTGCACCTCGTTGAGTCCGAGCCGGAAATCGCCCCGGGCCTGGACCCGGTAGTCGGTGAACAGCGCGATCACGGTGCCGCCGGCCGGGCTGTGGCCGGTCAGCGCGGTGGCGACCGGAATCGGGCTTCTTGCCAGCGCCTCGAGCAGCGCGAACAGCGAAGCCCAGAATTCTTTCATTTCGGCGCGGTCCAACGTTAGTAGTTCGGGCACATCGAGTCCGGCCGAGAACAGCCCCGGGCTGCCGGAGATGACCAGCGCGCGGCTGCCGTCGGTCTGGGCCGAGCGCACCGCCTCGAGCAGCGTCTCGATCAGTTCGGGGTTCAGCGCGTTGACCGGCGGGCGGTTCAGCACCAGTTCGCGGATCTCGTTTTCGTGATTTCGGATGTCCAGCATGGGTTCAGTCTTGGTTCAGGGTCGATTGATAGAGTGTAACCGTCGGCAAACCACGCACGGAGGTTGACATGAAAACTCGCTGGATTGCACTAATGATTCCCGCCGCCCTGATGCTGGCAGCGGCCGGGACCGCCGATGCCGGCGGCTACGGCAGCCGGTACGGCCATTACGGCGGCGGTCATGAATACTCGCGCGGCGCGCGCCACTATGCCCCGCGCCATCATCGCGGCTCGCGGCACGGGTTCCGCCAAGGTTTCGGTCATCGCGGCCACCGCGGCTTCGGGTACGAAAGTTACCGGTACGGCAATGGTCACCACCGCTCCGGTATCGGCTACGGGCTGCGCCACGGTCATATCCGGGCGCGGCATTACATCCCGACGCACGACTACGACGGCTCGATCACGCTGCACTTCGGTTACTGAAGCGTCGCCGCCGCGGCAGTCGCGCCGCCGAAACGAACACGGCCCCGGAATCGGGGCCGTTTTGATTTCCGGTTTCCGGGATAGCCGCTCAGGCCGTTGCCGGCGACGATCCTTCTGATCCGCCGAGCTTGTCATAGGTGAAGCCGAGCACCCAGCCGAAGATGATGTGCAGCACCAGCGTCGCGACGGTGGCCATCATGCCCATGTTCATGGCGAAGAAGCCGGCGCCCATCATCGGCATCAGCAAGATCATCATGATCAGCCAGCCGATGATGCCGAGCACGATGCCCTTGACCGGGTTCGAGCCGCCGGGCAGCGTGCCTGCGAGATTGGCGAACGCCAGTCCGTAGATGACCGCGCCGATCACGAAATGCGCCACCCAGCCCATCATTGCGCTGCCGCCCATCTGGCCGGCGAGCATGGCGACGACGTTGAGTTCCGGCATCACCCCCATCATGCCCTTGACGATCATCAGGATCGAAAGGACGATGGTGGCGACCAGGCCGGCGATGATTCCACGTACGTTGTTGTTCATGATCAATACCCCGATTCGAGTGGATTCGCCCGAGACGACCCGAATTGCTACGGGGTCATTTCAGGCGATGAGAGTATAGACCGGAAAATCCGGCGGGCGCAAATGCGAATGTATTTCATTTATGCGAGGGCGGCAGCCAGCCCCGGCACAGGGCTCAGACCGCCACTTCGGCCAGGTTGCCCTTGGCCTCCAGCCAGGCGCGCCGGTCGGCCGCGCGCTTCCTGGCCAGCAGCATGTCCATCAGCTCGGTAGTGCCGGCATCGTCGTCGACCGTCAGCTGGAGCAGTCGGCGCGAATCGGGGTCGATCGTCGATTCCCTGAGCTGCAGCGGGTTCATTTCGCCCAGGCCCTTGAAGCGCGTCTCGGAGACCTTGCCCTTGAGTCCCTCGGCCTGGATGCGGTCGATGATGCCGGTGCGCTCGGCGTCGTCGAGCGCGTAGAAAGTCTGCTTGCCGACGTCGATCCGGTACAGCGGCGGCATCGCCATGAACACCCGACCGTCGTCGACCAGCGGCCGGAAGTGTTTCAGGAACAGCGCGGCGAGCAGCGTCGCAATGTGCAGGCCGTCGGAATCGGCGTCGGCCAGCACGATGATCTTGCCGTAGCGCAGCCGGGACAGGTCGCCGGAGCCCGGGTCGACGCCGATCGCGATCGCCAGGTCGTGGATTTCGGTCGAGGCCAGCACCTGGGACGGGTCGGTCTCCCAGGTGTTCAGGATCTTGCCCCTCAACGGCATGATGGCCTGGAACTCGCGGTTGCGCGCCTGCTTGGCGCTGCCGCCGGCCGAGTCGCCTTCGACCAGAAACAGTTCGGTTTCCTCGAGATCGGTCGAGGCGCAGTCGGCGAGCTTGCCCGGCAGCGCCGGGCCGGCCGTGACCTTGCGCCGCGCGACCTGCTTGCGCTGCTTCGAGCGCTTCAGTGCGTTGTCGATCGCGAGCTTCGCAATTGCCTCGCCGTCGGCGGTGTGCCGGTTCAGCCACAGCGAGAACGCATCCTTGACCAGGCCGGCGACGAAGCTCGAGGCCTCGCGCGACGACAGCCGCTCCTTGGTCTGGCCCGAGAACTGCGGTTCGCGGAGCTTGACCGAGAGCACGAAGCTCAACCGTTCCCAGGCGTCCTCGGGTGCGAGGCGTACGCCGCGCGGCAGCAGGTTGCGGATGTCGCAGAACTCGCGCAGCGCCTCGATCAGGCCGGTCCTGAGGCCGTTGACGTGCGTTCCGCCCAGCGGCGTCGGGATCAGGTTGACGTAGCTTTCCTGCACCAGCTCACCTTCCGGCACCCACGTCAGCGCCCAGCTCGCCTCGGTCTCTTCGCCCTTGAAGTCTCCGGTGAACGGCTGCTGCGGCACGCGCTCGAATTCGGCCAGCTCGCCGGTCAGGTAGTCGACCAGCCCGTCCTCGAAGTGCCATTCCTCGCGCTCGCCGCTGGCCTCGTCGACCAGCGTGATCGTCAGCCCCGGGCACAGGATGGCCTTGGCCTTGAGCAGGTGCTTCAGGCGCGGCCGCGAGATGTTGGCCGAGTCGAAATAGCCGGGGTCGGGCCAGAATCGGAGCCAGGTCCCGGTATTGCGCTTGCCGACCTCGCCGGTGGCCTCCAGCGCCGCGACCGTATCGCCGTTCTCGAACGCGATGGCGTATTCGGCGCCGCCGCGCTTGATCCGGCATTCCAGCCGCTTCGACAGCGCGTTGACCACCGAAACGCCGACGCCGTGCAGTCCGCCGGCAAAGTTGTAGTTCCTGCCCGAGAACTTGCCGCCGGCGTGCAGTCGGGTGAGGATCAGCTCGACCCCGGGCAGCTTGTGCTCCGGGTGCGGGTCCACCGGCATGCCGCGGCCGTCGTCGGCGACCGAGACCGAGCCGTCGTCGTGCAGCACGACGTCGATCCGGCGCGCGTGGCCGGCCAGCGCCTCGTCGACCGAGTTGTCGACCACCTCTGCGATCAGGTGGTTCGGGCGCGTCGTGTCGGTGTACATGCCCGGCCGCCGGCGCACCGGTTCCAGCCCCTGCAACACCTCGATATCGGCAGCTTCGTATTTCGACATCAACTATCCTTGATGATCCCGGGCCCCTTGCCGGCGGTCTTTTCGTAGACGCCCTTGCCGATCTTTTTGTACTGCGTGAAGCCGGCCTTTTCGATGCTCGACTCGGTCAGCATGTGCGCTTTCCCCGACACCACGTGGGGCGGGGAGATCAGCCGCCGGACCGGCGCGCCGCATTCCGGGCACTCGGCCAGCGGCTGATCGGCGAGCCGTTGCATCACCGTGAAGCGGGCGCGGCAGTGATCGCACCCGTCCTCGGTGGAATTGGCGTATTCGTAGAACGGCATGGCAAGCGTCCGGCGTCCGGGTCGCCCATAATATTGCAGAATTCATGCGGGATCGCGGCGGATGGGCCGCAAGCGCCCGCCGCACGGATCACCACGGGAATCATACCGAATGACGCAATCCGAACGGAGAGTCGCGCTGGTCACCGGCGCGGCCGGAGCGCTCGGCCATGCGCTGGTCGCGCGCCTGATGCAGGCCGGACCCGACTGCATCGCGCTGGATCGCAACCGGCGCGGGCTCGAGAAAATGCACGATGAATTCGTTGCCTCGGTCGCCATGGATGGCGCCCCGCTGATCGTGCCGCTGGACCTGGCCGGCGCCGGGCCCGAACAGTTCGCCGAGCTGGCCGAAACGCTCGACGCGCAGTTCGGCCGGCTCGATCTGCTGATCCACGCCGCCGCCGAGTTCCGCGCGCTGGCGCCGCTCGAGCACCAGCCCGCCGACGAGTGGATGCAGGTGCTGCAGACCGGGCTTACCGGGCCGTTCCTGCTCAGCCAGGCGCTGCTGCCGCTGATGCGCCGGACGCCGGGCAGTCGGATGGTCTGGGTGGCCGACGATCCCGAAGGCAAGTGCAAGGCCTACTGGGGCGCCTACGGCGTCGCCCAGGCCGGTCGCGACGCGCTGGCCGCGATTCTGGCCGCCGAATGCCGGCGCGACGGACCCGAAGTGACCTTGGTCGATCCGGGCCCGTTCCACAGCCCGCTCAGGAGCCGGGCGTGGCCCGCAGAGAACCCGGCCGGGCTCGCGACCGCCGACGAAGCCGCCGCAACGGTACTCGAGGTTCTCGAGACCGGAGATTGACCTCGCGCCGGCATCAGGGCTCGAGGTAGTCGATCCGTACCGCCACCAGGGCTGAATTCGCGCCCGCCCACGAGCCCGTCGGGCTCACTATGATCCTGTGGAAGAGCCGATCATGGTCGATCTCCGGCTCGAACTCGATGGTGTCGTCGGACAATGAACGAATTCCGCTGCCGTTGCCGCTGGTCTCGATATCGGCCAGCGGTATGCATCCCGATTCAATGTTGGTCAGCCGATCCGCGCACAGTCTTACTCTCAGGTCGGTGGCGTCGGATTCATCGACGAACCAGACGGTCATGCGCGTGACCGTCGCGCCATCGGGCAGGTCCACCGGCGCAACAAAGCTACCGAGATGCGCGAAGACCGTCAGCCAGCCCAAATTGATGTAGTCCGCACCATCCTGGTCGGGGCTGAATGCGGCCGGCGGGATCATCATCGAGCCGGGTCGCGGCGCTGTTGTCAGGTCCCCGGCCGCGGTGACGCGCACCTGCCGCGGGGCGGGGTCGCCGTGCTGCAGCCCGCGCATGCGCGCAACGCCGGCCGAGAGTCCGACGTCGCCGTCGCCGACGTAGAGATCGCCTCTGCCGTTTCCGACCAGCGGCTGCCACTGGCTCTGCGAGGCTACGCTCAGCCGTGCCTGCGGCGAGGTCGTGCCGACGCCGACGGGGCCGTTGCCCCGGATCGTAAGCAGGTCGCCTGCAGTCGGATTGAAGAAGTTCATCAGGCCGGTAGCCGGGTCCGACCCACCCGAACGGGCCGCGATCGCCCAGAGCCGGGAGCCGCCCAGCGTCGCGAAATTCAGACGGGCGAAGTCGTTTTCCCGGGTTTCAAGCAGCAGCAGGAGCGGCTGGTCGATGGTGCTGTCGCGGCGCACGATTTCCCCGCCCTGCACGTCCAGCGCAAATGAGCTGCTCGGCGTTGCAGTCCCGATGCCGACCGGGCCCGCGGTGTAGCAGGTGGCGGCGCCGTCGATCTTCCAGTGGGAGTCGCCGGGAGGGCCTTCGGGTCCGGCCGGTCCCGGCGGTCCTTCATTACCGGCCAGCGCGAACATCGCCATCGGGGTTGCATGCAAGCGTTGACGAGGATCCAGCGGGCTGCCGTCGACAGTAATCTGAAGCCAGCGCGGATCGGGCCCGAAACTGCCCGCTCCGAAATCGGGTTCGGCCTGGAACAGGCCTTCCTCGACCGGCCAGTCGGGGCGGCCCAGTGTGCCCCCGATCTGGGTGCCTCCGGTCGCGCTGTCGCATAGCCTGAATTCGAGGTCGACCAGGCCGGTGAACGGCGCACCCGAATTCTCTTTGGGAAAAGACACAAGTTAAAACGCAATGGGATGGCGAAAAGTGCCATTTCTATCGAAACCATTTCGCCCTGTGGCGAGACCGTGGCCCGCATAATGTCCGGGAGATTGTTTCAAACGAATGGAGGCGATAATGTCCGAAGACCTGTTCGAGAAAATCGTTGACCGCGAAATTCCCGCCGATATCGTCTGGGAGAACGACGAGTTGCTGGCGTTTCGCGACATCAATCCGCAGGCGCCGGTGCACATACTCGTGATTCCGAAGCGCAAGATCCGCACGCTCAATGATTTGAGCGAAGGAGATTCAGGGATGGTCGGGAGAATGGTGCTGGCGGCAACCGGGATTGCAAAATCCGAAGGGTTGGCCGACGATGGCTACCGGCTGGTTTTCAACTGCAACGAAGGCGCCGGGCAGTCGGTCTGGCACATCCACCTGCATTTGCTCGGAGGGCGTCGCATGGGTTGGCCGCCCGGTTGAAAAATCGCCCGCAAAGCCGCCGCGCGTGCAGTGGGGCGCCCCGACATTCAGACGGTCAATGGCAGGGAGTCGGCCAGGGACTGCGCATTTCGATTTCGAGGTCGAAATCGAGCTTTTCGGCCAGCATTTCCAGATCCTCGCGCCCGTCCGGGATCCCGCGCTGGGCCGTGCCGTCGGGCGCTATCGTCGCCAGCGCCGTGAACGGGAACAGCTTGCGGACCCTGGCGCGGTTGACCTGGGTACCGTCCGCCGCCACGACATGGCGGGTCGATTCGATATCGGCCACGCCCAACAGCGTGAACAGCGCGCCCAGCGCACCTGAAGTCGGCCGGCCCGAGACGCCGGTGATCCGCTCGTAGGCGACGACGTCGTCCAACCGGAACAGCAGGTATTCGATGACGCGTTGTTCCCGGATCCGGACGTCCGGTTCGGAAAGCGTGTCCTCGTAGGTATACGACGAACCGAGGCCGGCTGATTCCGGCCAGCTGACGTGAACCGCCATGACCAGATCGTGTTCCGGACCCTCCGTGACGACGTCGGGACGAATATCGACGGCGAAGTGCTGGCCGTACTCGAGCACCCGCTGCATGCTCACCGGGGCTTCGTTCGCCGATCGGCCCGTGGCCGACTGCCACGCCGACATGAACCCTTCCGGCTGGATCCGAAAGCTTGTCGATTCCTCACGCACGGCCGGGTGGGCCGCCAGACCGAACAGGAAATCGGCGACGAACCTCGAGTAGTTGGTGGTCAGCGTGGTGTCGTATCCCTCGATGCTCGCAATCACCTGGCGCATGGTTTCGGTCGATACCAACTGGTCCGGACATTCGTCGGCGGCATGCGCGACCGGCGCCGGGGAGACGATCGCGGTCAGCGGGGTCATCAACAGCGCGGCCTTGACAAGGATTGACGGGTTCATTCCGGACATCGACCGGCGGGTGCTGGCGGAGCTTGCGTGCTGGTGCAGCCGCCGGTCTTAACCGGGGGAGACATGGCCATTCTGGTAGAATCAGGAACTCTCGGAAAGCCCATTATTACGCAATGCCCGGCAAGCTGTACATCAAGACCCACGGTTGCCAGATGAACGAGTACGACTCCGACCGGATGGCCGAGGTGCTGGCCGCCTCGCACGGTCTGGAGCTGACCGACGACGCGGCCCAGGCCGACGTGATCCTGGTCAATACCTGCTCGATCCGCGAAAAGGCCCAGGAGAAGGTATTCTCGCAGCTTGGCCGGTGGCGCCCGCTTAAGGAAAAGCGCCCCGAGGTGGTCATCGGCGTGGCCGGCTGCGTGGCCAGCCAGGAAGGCGAGGGCATCCTGAAACGTGCGCCGTTCGTCGACCTGGTGTTCGGGCCGCAGACCATTCACCGGTTGCCGAAAATGCTCGACGGCGTGCGCGATTCGGGCAAGCCTTCGGTGGATACTAGCTTTCCCGAGATCGAGAAGTTCGATCACCTGCCGTCGCCCGGCGCGCGCGGGCCGAGCGCGTTCGTCTCGATCATGGAAGGCTGCTCGAAGTACTGCACGTTCTGCGTCGTGCCCTATACGCGCGGCGACGAGGTCAGCCGGCCGCTGGACGACGTGATCGCCGAGATTGCCGGTCTCGAGGCTCAGGGCGTGCGCGAGATCAACCTGCTGGGCCAGAACGTCAATGCATACCGCGGCCCGATGCACGACCCGGTAGACGACGATGCCACTGCGGATCTCGCGATGCTGATCCGCTACGTCGCCGCGTTCGACGGCATCGAGCGGATTCGCTTCACGACCTCGCACCCGGTCGAGTTCTCCGACCGGCTGATCGAGGCCTTTGCCGATACCCCGAAACTGGCCAACTACCTCCACCTGCCGGTGCAGTCGGGGTCCGACCGGGTGCTGGCGCTGATGAAGCGCGGCCACACCGTGCTCGAGTACAAGGACCGGATTCGCCGGCTGCGCGAGGTACGGCCGGGCATCTCGCTGTCGTCGGATTTCATCGTCGGCTTTCCCGGCGAGACCGAGTCCGATTTCGAACAGACGATGAAGCTGATCCGCGACCTGAACTACGACCAGAGCTTCAGTTTCATCTACTCGGCGCGGCCGGGCACGCCCGCCGCCGGCCTTCCGGACAATGTGCCGATGGATAACAAGAAGGCGCGCCTGCAGCGTCTCCAGGCGCAGCTCGAAGAGCAGGCGCACGCGATCTCCGAAGCCATGGTCGGCACCACCGAGCGGGTGCTGGTCGAGGGGCCCAGCCGCAAGAATCCGAGCGAGCTGGCCGGGCGCACCGAGAATAACCGGGTGGTCAATTTCGCCGGGCCGGCGTCCTTGATTGGCCAATTTGCCGATCTGGAGATCACCGCGGCGCTTGCCCATTCCCTGCGCGGCCGCATCGCGGCGCGCGACGCTGCATGAACGAGACCGCCGCCCCCGTCACGATCGAACTCGAGCCGGCCGACAACGAGCGGCTGGCCAACCTGTGCGGGCCGTTCGACGAGCATCTCCGGTTGGTCGAAAAGCGCCTCGGCGTCAGCATCAATTCCCGGGGCAATGTCTTCGCCATCGAGGGCGAGCCGGACGCGACGGGTACAGCGCGCCGGGTGCTGCGCAAGCTGTTCCGCCAGACCGAGCGCGAGGTGCTGACGCCGGCGCTGGTCAACCTGAGCCTGCAGGCCTCGGGGCTGGACGAGGCCGAGGAAGGTGAGGCCGAAGTCTCGATCCGAACCCGCCGCGGCCTGATTCGTGCACGCGGGCCGAACCAGCGCCGCTACCTGGAGCGCATCCGGCGCGACGACGTCAACTTCGGCGTCGGTCCGGCCGGCACCGGCAAGACTTTCCTGGCCGTGGCCTGCGCCGTCGACGCGCTCGAATCGGACCGCGTCCAGCGCATCGTGCTGGTGCGCCCGGCGGTCGAGGCCGGCGAGCGGCTGGGTTTCCTGCCCGGCGATCTTGCCCAGAAGGTCGACCCGTACCTGCGCCCGCTGTACGACGCGCTCTACGAGATGATGGGCTTCGAGAAGGTCGCCCGGTTGATCGAGCGCAACGTCATCGAGGTCGCGCCGCTGGCCTACATGCGCGGGCGCACGCTCAATGACGCCTACGTGATCCTCGACGAGGCGCAGAATACGACGCCGGAGCAGATGAAGATGTTCCTGACCCGTATCGGCTTCGGCTCCCGGGCCGTGATCACCGGCGACCTGACCCAGATCGACCTGCCGCCGAAGACGCTGTCGGGGCTGAAGCAGGCGATCGGGCTGCTGCGCGATGTCGAAGGTGTCGGCCAGACGTTCTTCGACGCGCGCGACGTCGTACGGCACCCGATCGTCCGGCGCATCGTCGAGGCCTACGACCGGGCCGAGAGCAAGAACCCCGAGCCCGATCATCATGCCCGTTGAAATCCAGCGCGCGCTCGAATTCGACGCGATCCCGCCCGATGCCGACCTGATCCGCTGGGCCGCGGCGGCGCGGGACAGGGCCGGGGAGGGAGCGGGCGACGGTGAGATCTGCATCCGGATCGTCGACGAGGCCGAGGGCCGCGCGCTGAATCTGCGCTGGCGCGGCAAGGACTGCGCGACCAACGTGCTGAGTTTTCCGGCCGGGAACGTGCCGGGGCTGCCCTCGACGGGCGAGCCTTCACCGCTGGGCGATATCGTGCTGTGCGCGCCGGTCGTCGCGCGCGAGGCCGGCGATCAGCGCAAGCCCGTGGCCGGGCACTGGGCGCATCTCGTCGTCCACGGAGTCTTGCACTTGCGCGGCTTCGACCATATTGAAGCGGGCGAGGCCGAAATCATGGAGCGCGCCGAGCGCGAGGTGCTGGCGGGTCTGGGCATCCCCGATCCGTACCGGGAACGCCCGGACGATGCGGCGTGATTTCACGCCCGATTTGAGGCAGAATCGATACGCGAATGAACGACGACCCTCCCAATAGCCCTTCCAGCGGCAATAACGGCAGTACCAATGGCTCCGGGGGCAAGACCTGGCTGGAACGCCTGGGGCGGGTGTTCGGCGCCGATCCCCGTAGCCGCGAGGACCTGCTGGATCTGCTGCACGAAGCCTGCGAGCGCGGCCTGATCGAGACCGAGACGCTGAAGATGATCGAGGGCGCGCTTGAGGTCGATGAACTCCAGGTGCGCGACGCGATGATTCCGAGATCGCAGATGGTCGTGATCCACCGCGGCGATTCGCTGGACAAGATCCTGCCCGTCATCATCGAATCCGGGCATTCGCGCTTCCCGGTCGTCGGCGAGGACAAGGACGAGGTCATCGGCATCCTGCTGGCCAAGGACCTGCTGCGCCTGGTCGGCGGCGACACCGATGTCGAGCTTTCCGAACTGGTGCGCGAGCCGGTCATCATTCCCGAATCCAAGCGCCTGAACGTGCTGCTGCGCGAATTCCGGCTGAGCAAGAACCACATGGCCATCGTCGTCGACGAATACGGCGGCGTGGCCGGGCTGATCACGATCGAGGACGTGCTCGAGGAGATCGTCGGCGACATCGACGACGAGCACGACGCCGAGACCGTCGAGGACATCCAGCCGCTGGGCGAGGGCCGGTTCCTGGTCCAGGCGCTGACGCCGATCGACGACTTCAACGAAGCGTTCGGCTCGGAATTCAGCGACGACGAATTCGACACCATCGGCGGGCTGGTCGTGTCCGAATTCGGCCGCGTGCCGGAAGTCGACGAGCAAGTCGAACTCGACGGCTGGCTGTTCAACGTCACGGCCGCCGACGACCGCCGGCTGCACGCGATGGAAGTCGCGCCGGCGCTGGCGGGCCACGCCTCCGAATAACCCCGCCCGAAGAAACTCCGAAACGTCCCCTGGACATTCCCGAAGCACGCCGTTTGGTCCGCTTCCTCGTCGTCATCGCGATGTGGGCACGCGCGTGTCGAACGGTGCCGGTTCGCCATCGGTCGAAACTTGATTTTCGTCAATCGATGTGATAAACCTCACATACGGATAGTACGGTCCCACCCGGCCGCATCCAGAGGGGCAATCGTCGGTTTTTTGAAATTCGGGAGTGTGAACATGAAATACGCAATCGCATGGTTGCCGGCGCTGGTTCTGGCACTTTTCCCCGCGCATGAAGCAACCGGACAGGAGGCGCCGGAAACGACGCTGATGACGGTATACGAGCTGCACGTCAAGATCGGCCACGACCGCCAGTTCCGGGAGGCCATGGCCGAGTGGAAGAAGTGCTACCTGGAAAACGACGGCAAGACGGGCTGGGGAGTCTGGCGCCGGGTCCAGGGCAAGGGCAGTGCCTATGCCGTGACTTTCAACTCTTCCGGCTGGGCCGACTGGGCTTCTGACGACCCGGCCGGCGAGGCCTGCGAGTCGATCATCACCGACCGGATCGACCCCCACCTCGACGGTGTGGCAACCGAAATTGCGCGCCTCATGCCCGAGATCAGCGGCTCGGTCGACGAGTTTTCGGTCGTCAACGTGATCAATTTCCGGGTCGCCGACCGCGCGACGTTCAACCGGATCGTCAAGGACGTCACTACCGTGTTGCGCGAAGACGAACACGACTACCACGCGTTCTGGTACCAGCCGGTCGGCGGCGGACCGCACGCACCCGATTACTTCGTCGTCGCCACGATCAAGGATTTCGCCGCCATGGACGAGGACACGCCGGGCGTCTGGGAGCGCTACGCGGCCGCGAAAGGGCAGGACGCCGCCGACAAGACCAGGGCCGAGTTCGGCAAGGCGCTCGAGGACGAGTGGTCATACCTGTACAGGCGGGTCGAGGACTTGAGCCACCAGGTCGAGGAATGAGCCAAACTCCGGATTGACGGCGAAGCGGCCCGGTCCTCCGGGCCGCTTGCTGCCTGACCTCCGGACCGGCGGAGGGCGATGGGCTCAGCTCGCCTCCAGCCATTCCTCCAGCGGCGGGCACGAGCAGACCAGGTTGCGGTCGCCGTAGACGTTGTCGACCCGGCCGACGGCGGCGAAGAACTTGCCGAGCCGCAATGACGCGACCGGCCATCCTGCCCGCTCGCGCGAGTACGGGTGGATCCAGTCGTCGGCGCCCAGCTCGGCGATGGTGTGCGGCGCCATCTTCAGCGGATTGTCGTCGGCGTCGAACTCGCCGCCGGCCACCATGTCGATTTCGCGGCGGATCTCGACCATCGCGGCGATGAACCGGTCCAGTTCCTCCTTCGATTCGCTTTCGGTCGGCTCGATCATCAGCGTGCCCGGAACCGGCCAGCTCATCGTCGGGGCGTGGAAGCCGTAGTCGATCAGGCGCTTGGCGACGTCCTCTTCGGTGATGCCGGCGGTTTCCTTGAACGGCCGCAGATCGACGATGCACTCGTGCGCGATGCGCCCGTTCTTGCCGGTGTAGAGGATGTCGTAGTGGCCCCTGAGCCCCTCGGCGAGGTAGTTCGCGTTCAGGATTGCCACATCGGTGGCCTTGCGCAGCCCGTCTCGGCCCATCAGCGCGATGTAGGCCCACGAGA
>JAVVDX010000022.1:0-16832 GCA_032251475.1 Wenzhouxiangellaceae bacterium
CAGCTGCCCAACAACCCGTTCGGCGGCTTCGATTTCGCGTTGTGCTACATGGCCGAGGGCGTGCAGGGGATCGATCCGCTGTCGCCGCAATTCGTCAACGGGCAGTTTTCCAACAGCAGCGGCCTGTTCGAGCAATTCTCGCTGCAGGATCCGGCCGCATCCGGGGTCGTGCCGCCGATCGCGGCCGATACCGGCCAGCCGCTTGGTCCGGTCCCGAGCGGCGTCGGGGGCAACGAGTTCTCGGAGCGCTCGGCCGAGTTCTGGCTGCGGGTGCTGCTGCAGGGCGGCCTTTCGGACCAGGCCATTGCCGACGACGCCTGGGCCTACATCAACTGGACCCGGCGTGTCTGGGGTCTGGACTTCGACGACCCGGCGGCCGACGGGCTGCAGCCGTTCGGCGGCGCCTACACGTTCCAGTATCCCGGCAGCCCGGATCCGTCGAACCAGTACAGCCTGTTGTCGCCGCGCTACGCGGTGGCGTTCGACGGCGACGGCAATGTCATCGGCTACGCACGCATGGCGCCGACGCTGCTGGCGCCGGATACTGCCTACACGGTGGTGGCGCGCGCAGGCCACAGCCATCCGAACTACACCGGCGGCATTGTCGTCAACGGGATCGAGACCCGGACCACCGGGGCCAGCCCCGAATGGCCGGGCAAGGTCCGCGACGGGGGCATCTGGGGCGGCGTCGTGCAGTCCATGGACGTGCTCGCCGACATTCAGGCGGTTCGCCGGGGCGAACGCCCGTTCACGACCCCGAGCGATCCGGCCCAGCCGCTGAGCGGCACCACCCCGCCCGGCCCGGCCAAGCGCGGCCAGTTCGGTGGTTCGACGACCACCGGCCCGACCGGTGTCGGCCCGTACTGGGGCCAGTGGTGGCGCCGGGTGGCGCCGATCGTCGGCCTCGACGTCGACGCGATCGACCCGGCCACGACGCCCAGCCTGGACGCGGTGCTCAATGCCGCCGACGGCTCGGCGGCCAACCCGGGCGACGGATTCCGCCCGGCCGCGCGAACGAGCTGGCCGATTGGCTACTACCCGCGCGGCACGGACTTCTTCTGGGGCAACTATGACCTCAATTTCGGCAAGGACGAGCCGACGCTGCCGCTGCATTACCAGTCCGAGGTGCCGACGGCGTTCCGGCCGCAGGACGGCGTTCCGGAAGCGTTTCCGTGCGACCTCAACCCGAACCCGGCGAGCGCCGAGATCAAGGCCCGGGCCGACATGGACTCCTCCCCCGACGGTGATCCGGCCAACGGCGGCATCGGCCTGTTCGATTCGCACGGCGTCGTCTCGGGCTTCCCGGATCCGAGCAACCCCGAGCTCGACGGCCAGATGAGTGTCGGCGCCCCGGGCCACTACGGACGGGTCCACGGCACCTCGTATCCGCGCAGCGTGCGTTCCGACGGGGTCACGACCTACCACTTCCGCAACTACCTGCTGTGGCCGCCGAAACTCAACGCGACGGTACTGGGCAATCCGAGACAGGACAACTTCGGCAACATCAACTGGACCATTCCGACCCAGGGTGACCTGCTCAATCCGAAGGATCCGACCGGCATCAGCCCGCCGGGCAATGCGCCGTTCAACTGATCGCGCGCCTGAACGACGCACGCGCGACTGACCCCGGCCGGCCTCGCTTGCGAGGCCGGCCTTTCCAGTGCGTCCCGCCGGGTCGCGGCCGGGTCAGGTCATCTGATCGATGAGCTCGGAAACCATGTCGCGGGCCGTGGCGACCGGCTTGTTGTCGCCGGAGACGTAGGACAGCGCGACGGCACCTTCGACCAGCACCACGAACCGGTCGGTAAAGCGGTCCGGGTCGGAAACGCCGGCCTCGGTGGCCAGTTCGTGAAACCACGCGTATTGCTCGCGCTTGTACCCGGCCGCGGCCCGGTGCGCCGGGTGGTCCGGGTCGGAGAACTCGGTGGCGACGTGGATGAACGGGCAGCCGTAGAAGTCCTCGCTCGAGACCCAGTGGTCGATGAAGTCGAACAGCGCCATCAGCTTGCCGCGCGCCGTGCCGGCGCGGTTGTCCATCCACTCGCGCATGCGGGCGTGGTGGGTATCGCGCATGCGCTCGGCCGCGGCCAGCAGCAGGTTCTCCTTGGAGCCGAAATTCTTGTACAAGGTCATCTTGGCCACGCCGGCTTCTGCCAGAAGCCGGTCGATTCCGGTGGCGTTGCAGCCGTCGCGGTAGAACAGCTCGACGGCCTTTTCCAGCAGGCGGTCCCGGGGCTGTTTGGTCATCGCTTCATGCATTGCAGTGAGTCCGGTTCGAAAATAGCACAATACCGGGGCAGTCCCGGGCGATGTGCCCGCGCCCGGCATTGTCGATCAGCGTCGGCCGAGGAAGTTGGAGACGTGCCGGGCGACTTCGTCCGGCTTTTCCTCGATCAACCAGTGGCCGGTGTCTTCGATCAAGACCTTCTCCGCCCTCGGGATCGTGTTCGCGAGGCGATCGGCGTACTCGGGTTTCTGGAACGGGTCCTCGCTGCCCCAAAGGATCAGCGTCTCGTGCGGCAGGCGCGCCAGTTCGTCGGCGATCGCGAGGGTGTATTCGCTGTTGAGCCGGCGAAGGTTGCGGAAGAACGCGCGCTTGCCGTCTTCGCTGGACCACGGCTCGAGGTACAGGTCGATGACCTCTTCGGTCATCGCTGCCTTATCGACGACTCCGCCGGGCAGGAACCCGCGCATCATCGACGTGAACTCATCGAGGCTCATTTGGTCCTCGGCGCCCTCCCGTTGCAGCGGCTCGAATTCCGGAATCGGCCAGGAATCGAACGATACCGCGTCGATCAGGACGAGCCGGCCGACCCGTTCGGGCCGGTTGACGGCCATCAACTGCGCGACGCCTCCGCCGATGTCGTGAGCCACGACGTCAACCCGGCCGATGCCCAGCGCGTCGAGCAGACCGAACATGATGCGCTGCTGCGCGTTGATCGATACGTCGGCAGTCTCGGGCCTGGCCGACCGGCCGTAGTTGAGCAGGTCCGGTGCAATGACGCGATGATTCTCCGCCAGCGCCGGAATGACCTTGCGCCACATCTCGCGCCGGGTTGGAATGCCGTGGATCAGAAGTACGGCGGGTCCTTCTCCCTCGTCGACGCAGGCGATTTCATGGCCTTTGACGAGCACGCGTTTTTCGCTGAAGGTTGTCTGCATGTGGTTTCTCCGGTTCGGGTGGCGGAAATGCCGGCGGCACCGGCCGGGCCGGTGCCGTGATCGGCGGATTGAGGATCAATGATCCCGCAACGCGACCTTGGCGGTTGCTTCGGTTGCCGTCGACGGGGCGCGCAGGGGTTCGGACGGGCGAGCCACTCCATCGATGACCACGAAGCTGCCGAAGCGGACCTCGTTGCTCCGGACCGCAGGCCGCGTCGCCACGACGGACTGTGCCGACCCGGCTGTCGCCGGAATCGAAGCCCCATGTTCGCGAACGAATGAGCCGAATACGCGCTCGGGTGATGCGGCAACCGCGGCGACGGCCGGGCTGGCCGAAGAAGCGGGGGCGCGGCTCGCCGGCAACGTCACGCCGTTTGACTGCGTGAAGCCGCCGAAGACCGTCGATTGGGCCAGCGCCACGTTGGCGCTGAGCAGCGAGGAAATGGCGATGAGGGTAATGATGCTGTTGCGTTTCATGGTTCATTCTCCGGTTCGGGTTTAAGAAAGCAGGTATACTGACCTGTCTGTCTATGCATTATACATAAACAGACCGGTCTGTCAACCCCTGAACCAGATCTTTTGCGGAGGTTTTCGTGCGGCCGGGGAATGCGCGCTGCAAGCTGGCGGCAGGGCGCGAATTGATTCGGTCCGATCGTGTCCCCGGGCAGGGTCGCTCAGGCGCGCTGCTGTTCGTGCATCGGGTTGCCCGGCTGAAGCCCGGTTACGGGTTCAGTCGTGCGGTGCGGTGCGCGCCAGCGAGGGACGCTCGGACATCGCTGCCTGCCAGCGCGCCAGATCGGGCTGGCCGCTTTTCCAGTCCAGATCGGGCAGCCTGAAGTCAACGTAGTCCAGCGCCACGACCAGGAACAGATCACCGAGGTCGGGAACGTCGGTCCGACCCTTGGCGGCCGCGAGGGTCGGCATGGCGCGTGCGAGGGCCTCGAGGCGACGTCGCGTGAGCGGGTGGGAATCGGCGCCTTCGGCGTCCAGGCGGCGCGCGATCACCACCGCGACCGCGGCATCTGTCGTGCCGGCAGCCAGGCCGGCCTTCGACATTGCTGCCAGGGAGTCGGCCGAAGGGATCAGCGCCGGTGCCGGATGCAGCCGTTCGAGGAAATACGAGATTGCAAGCGCTTCGGTCACGACGGTGCCATCGGCGGTCTCCAGTGCGGGCACGCGCGAGAACGGATTGGCACGAATCAGCGCATCGGGGCTGTCCCACGGATTCACCCATTGGATCGCGATGTCGTCGTCGAGGCCCTTTTCGATGACGACGGCCCGGACCAGGCGCGCGTAGGGCGATGCAGTCGATGCAAACAGTTTCATGGCCATGGCCTGATCATCGTAATTTCCTCGCGTCAGCCGTCGTCGTCCAGCGCCCCGTCGATGAGCTCGCGCACCTTTTCGCGATACAGTTCCTCGTCGATCAGGCCCTTGTCGCGGTAGTGCTTGAGCCGGCGCAGCTTCTGCTCGACCGGATCGTCCACGGCCGGCTCCGGGGCGCCTGCCTGCGGAACGGCCGGAACCGCTGCATCTGCCGAATTCGGCTGTCGCGGTCGTGGCGAAGATGCAGGACGCTTCGGCGACCGGGCTCCGGCACCAGGCGACCCCGCCTCCGTGGTCGTCGGCGGCTGCGCCGAATCGGCCCGGGCCTCGAACGCCGCCGGTCGAACGGCAATCCAGTCATCACGGGAGCCATCGACCAGTCGCGCGCCTTCCGGCAGGATCAGTTCCCAGTCCAGGCGGCTCGGGTGCTGGCGTGAGCCGATCGCGTCGAGAAGTCCGATTCCCCGGTCCAGGCCCAGCGAAGGCGGCGCGTTCGGGACTGCGCGGCCGGGGCGGTCGCGATCGAGGCTGATGTCCTTGTCGAACTGGCCGAAGATCAGGTGGAGTTCCCCGTCGCGGTGGAAGACTCTTGCTGACGTCGTGCCGGCGCCGGACAGAAACCCCATCTCGTTGCTGCGCCGTGTCTGCGAGACCCGGACGCCGAGATCCCGATCCGGTTTGAGCTCGGCCAACGCCTCGACCAGATACGGGACGAGCTGCTCGAGTTGATCCTCGGTAAAGACCGGTGAGCGCCTGGCTTCGCGGTTTCGACGGAACAGTCCGGTCGGTTCGACCCTGATCTCCAGGCTTGCCAGTGCGTCGTACAGCCGGGTCGGATCGAGCGTGACCGGGTGATCGTTGCGGGCGCCGGATTCGGCCTGCACCGGCTCAATGAGATCGCCCGCGCCCAGCGCCGGCAACTGGGCGGAGGTCGGCGCGGCCAATGCCAGCAGCAGTGCGCCGGATGTCATCCACGCGACGCAGCGATTCGATCGAACTGAAGGCAGGGACATCGGCAACTCCGGGGGTTCAGGGGATGGTGACGACGACGGTACCGAGCTTGTCCTGGCGCTCGACCCGTTCGTGGGCGGCGGCGATCTCCTCCAGCGGCAGCGTGCAGTCGACCGTGTGGATGAGTTCGTTGCGCGCCAGCGCTTCGTTGATGCCGCGGATCGCGCCGGCGCGCGCCGGTCCCGGCAGCAGGTAGACCAGCGGCGTGTGCAGCACGGCCGACTTGAACAGCAGCTTGTAGAACGGCAGCTCGGGGGTCGGGGCCAGCGCCGAGCCGTAGGCGAAGATCTCGCCGTGGGCCGCGATCGCGTCGGCGGAGGTGCCGACGTTTGCGCCGAACTCGGCATCGATGATCCGGTTGACGCCGTTGCCGCCGGTGAATTCGGCAACGGCCTCGGCGACGTTGTCGCGGCCGTAGTCGACGACCTGGTCGGCGCCGGCCGAGCGGGCATGCGCCGCCTTTTCGGGCGAGCTGGCCGTGGCGATGACGCGCGCGCCGGCGAGCACGGCAAACTGGATGGCGTAATGAGCCACGGCGCCGGCACCGCCGCTGACCAGCACGGTCTGCCCGCCAGGATCGGCGCCACCGTGCACGCAGTACCAGGCGGTGGTGGCCGGAATGCCCAGGCAGGCGCCTTCGGCAAACCCGGTCGATTCGGGGAGTTCGACGGCCTGCTCTCCCGGCACGGTGATGTATTCCGCCGCCGTACCGTTTGGCCGTTGCCACTGCCCGTTCCAGATCCAGACGCGCTGACCGACCCGATGCCGGTCGACGCCGGAACCAACCGCCTCGATGATGCCGGCCCCGTCGCTGTGCGGAATGATGCGTTCGAATGGCAGTCGGTCGCCGCGCGCACCGGAACGGTTCTTGACATCGGACGGATTGACACCCGACGTGCGAATTCGAACCAGGACTTCCCCGGGGCCGGGCGCCGGGGTCTCGACTTCGCCGACGTCGAGTGCCTCGCGTGCCGGGCCGGTTCGGGAATAGAAGGCCGCACGCATCACGAAAGGCGGTTCAGGCGGTTGCGGCCAGCCGCCAGCTCCCGGTGTGCACGCGCACGCTGTCGACCAGCCGGCCCAGCTCGGCCTGGCTGGCGCCGCCGCGAGCGGAAATGTTGAAGCCCAGGACCAGGCACATCAGCAATTCGGCCCGGCCGTCGATATCGCCCGCGAACGTCTCGCCGGCCTGCGCCGCGCGCTGCAGCGCCTTCTTAAGTGCATTGCGCACGCGCTGGCGGTAGCGACGGGCGCGCACGACGATTTCCTGGGTGCTGCCGCCGTCCTCGGCCATCAGGTTGATCAGCATGCAGCCTCGATGGTCGCCCTGGGTCGCCCATTTTTTCAGCGTGACGAAGAACCGGTCGATTGCCTCAAGACCGTCTTCGGTTTCGATCAGCGGTCGCAGCAACTGCTCGTCGGCGCGCTGCTCGTAGCGGTCCAGCGCTGCTTCGAGCAGCTTGAGCTTCGAGCCGAAGGTGTTGTATATGCTCGACTGGCTCAGTCCCAGGGTCTGTTCGAGTTCCCGGGTCGTGGTCCGCATTCCATTCTTCCAGAAGTACTCGAGCGCGGCCTCGAGCGCCTGGTCCGGATCGAACTGGCGCGGCCGGCCGAGCGGGCGCTTGCCGCGTGCCGCCGCCGCTTTCGAATTGTTTTCGCAAGCCGTCATGCGATACCCGTCCTCGACACTGTTGTCCTGATGGTCATTTCTGGATTATATGCTACATAAAGCATGCAAGGCAAATGTGAACGTCGCCCCGGCTTATCCGGATTCCAGAAACCGTTCGGCATCCAGCGCCGCCATGCAGCCGGTACCGGCCGAGGTGACAGCCTGGCGGTAGACGTGATCCATGACGTCGCCGGCGGCGAAGATGCCCGCCACGCTGGTGGCCGTGAAATCGCCGTCCTGACCCGCGCGGACCCGGATATAACCGGCATCGTCCATGTCGAGCTGGCCCCGGAACAGCGCGGTATTCGGATCGTGACCGATGGCGATGAAAAGGCCGTCTACATCGATCTCGCTGGCCGAATCGCCGCCGGAGGCCTTCAGCCGCACGCCGGTCACGCCGTCGTCGTCGCCGAGAACCTCGGCGACTTCATGGCTCCACTGCATCTCGATGTTGCCGTCCTCGACCTTGCTGAACAACCGGTCCTGCAGGATCTTGTCGGCCCGCAACTCGTCACGCCGGTGGACGACGGTAACTTTGCTGGCGAGATTGGACAGAAACAGCGCCTCCTCGACTGCCGTGTTGCCGCCGCCGACCACGGCGACCGGCTTGCCCTTGTAGAAGAAGCCGTCGCAGGTCGCGCAGGCCGAAACGCCGCGGCCCTTGTATCGCTCTTCCGATTCCAGCCCAAGGTAGCGGGCCGTGGCGCCGGTGGAGATAACGATCGCCTCGGCGCGGAACGTGCGCCCGGAATCGCTTTTGGCCGTGAACGGTCGTTCGGACAGGTCGACGTCGATGATGTGGTCGTTGATGACCCGGGTGTCGAAGCGCCGGGCATGCTCGAGCATTCGCTGCATCAGCTCCGGGCCCTGGAGGTCCGGGGCATCGCCCGGCCAGTTCTCGACATCGGTCGTGGTCATCAGCTGCCCGCCCTGTTCGAGCCCGGTGACCAGCACCGGCTCGAGGTTGGCGCGGGCCGCGTAGACGGCCGCGGTGTAGCCCGCCGGTCCGGAACCGATGATAAGCAGGCGGCAGTCGATGGTCTCGTCAGTCATTGCAGAATTCATTCCTGTTCCAGCAAAGGCTGCCCGGTGCGCACGCGCCGGGCACTCGAAGCTTAATTATAGTGCAGGCGCTACAAAAATAACGTGAACGCTGCCCGGCGGACGCCGGCCAGCTACGCGACTTACGCCGGATTGCGTTCGCAGTGATTGCGCAGGTCGGCCAGCAGGGCCTTGTAGACGGTATCCAGGAACCCCTGGGCATCGCCTTGGGCGCTGTCCCACCGGCTCGACCAGGTCACGACGGTGGTGTTGTCGCCGGTCACCGGGATCGCGCGCACCTCGCTGATGCAGCCGTTGAGGCGCAGCCCGTCGGGCAGCGCCGAATCGTCCTCGATCCGGTAGGCCAGCCGGCGCTCGAGGTCGTCGAGCGCGACCAGGGTCTCGGCAATCGCGTCGTTGAGGCGGCGACCCGCGCCCGGTTCGGCCGGGTGCGCTTTGCCCTGCGGCTCGCAGCGTTCGACGATCGAGGTGCCCCAATCGAGGTTGTGGAAGTCACGCAGCGTCTTCCACACCTGATCGACCGGGGCGTTGATGACGGTCGAGTTGAAGCATGCCATCACCTCAGCCCTCCAGTTCCGCGCCGAGGTTCTTGCCGATGCGCTGGATGAAGTTCGCCGTGGCCACGACAAACGTGATTTCTGCGATCTGCTCCAGGTTGTAGTGTTTCTTCAATGCCTCGATGGCCTCGTCGGAAGCCTCCACGTCGCGGCTGGTCTCGTAGGCAAAACGAATGACTCCCCGTTCGGCCTCGCTGAAGTCGTCGCTTTCGAAGCCGTTCTCGCCGAGCTGGTCGATCTGCTCCTGGCTCAGCCCGGCCTTGCGGCCGGCCGGCTCATGGTGGCCCTGGCAATAGGCGCAGCCGTTGAAGCGGGCAACCGTCAGGTAGGCGATCTCGCGCAGCTTGTCGTCGATGGTCAGCTTCTGGTAGTACAGGTTGAGCAGTGTTCCGAGCCCCTGGGCGGCGGCGCCGGAATGACCGACGAGCTTGAGCACGTTGGGCACCATGCCGACGCCTTCCTTGAACTGCTTGTAGACTTCACGAGCGCCTTCGGCTTCCTGTCCTTCCTGTGCGTATTCGATCTTCGCCATGATGTGATACTCCGGTTTGGTTTGGGGGTTAATGTCGGGTGGCACGACCGGCCGACCCGGTCTCCAGCGAGCGCAGGCCGACCGCGGCGATCGCGCGCAGCCGGCCGGCATCGACGCCGGCCTTCGAAAGAGTCCTCAGACCGCAGATACAGGCGATCAGGAAGTCGGAAAGCTGAGCGCTGTCGGCATCGGGCGGAATATCGCCTTCGTCCTGCGCCCGTTGGACGGCCCGGCGGAATACGGATCGAAACCGCTCAAGGCCGTAGTCGATCGCCGAGCGGACCGGATCGCCCGCGGTTCCGAGTTCGGCCGCCGAGTTCATCAGCATGCACCCGGCGGGTTGTCCTGCTTGACCCTCGGCGATTGCCGTCAGACTCTCGCGAAGAAACGAGAAGGCCGAGCCGGACGCGTCCAGCCGCGCCGCGAGCTCCCGGGAGTAGGCGGTGCAATAGCGCTCCAGCGCGGTGCAGAACAGCCGCGTCTTGTCGCCGAAAGCCTGATAGAAACTCGACCGGGACAAGCCCATTTCGTCGAGCAGCAGACTGAGCGAACAGGCTTCGAAGCCGTGCCGCCAGAATGCCTGCACGGCGCGGTCCAGTGCAGCCTCGGTTTCGAATGTACGGGGTCGTCCGCGTGCCATGCCTCCCAATATAGGACCGATCGGTACAAAAATCAAGCCACGGCGCCACCGCACATTGGCGACGGATTCGTCTCACGACCCCGGCGGGCGGCTCAGGGAATCAGGAATCGATCGGCGATCACCGCCAGCCAGACGGCGCCGGCGATGATCATCGCGGTCATGACCATGGCCGAGCCGGCGTCCTTGGCCTTGGCGGCAAGGTCGTGTTCTTCGGGACCGA
Source organism: Wenzhouxiangellaceae bacterium (assembly GCA_032251475.1). Classification (GTDB taxonomy): domain Bacteria; phylum Pseudomonadota; class Gammaproteobacteria; order Xanthomonadales; family Wenzhouxiangellaceae. Next base: position 10,180 of record JAVVDX010000022.1, read on the forward strand.
TGCGGTCGATCGCGGCCTCGATCGCGGAGTTGCCGAGTTCGGCGGCGAGCACGAGCGTCCAGGCGGCGACCAGCAGCACGAACTCGAGCCAGCTGCGCGCCAGCCACCAGGCCGGCGTCAGCAGCACGATCAGCGCGACGACCTGGAAGCGGAACGCGGCCTCGTCGCGGAACACGCGCGTATAGCCGCGCAGCGAATTGCGCGTGGCGTAGGCCAGCCGGGCGAATTCGTTGCGTGGTGCATCCGGGTTCATGCGGTCCCCGCCTCGTCGATGCCGTAGGCGACCAGCAGCGGGTCCAGTTCAGGCTCGCGGCCGCGAAACGCCAGCCACGACTCGTGCATCTTCCGGCTGCCGCCGACGGCGAGGATCTCTTCCATCAGTCGGGAGCCGGTCTGCCGGTCGAAAAGGCCGTTTGCGCGGAAGAGCTCGAATGCGTCGCGTGCCAGCCGCTCGGCCCACAGGTAGCTGTAGTAGCCGGCCGCATAGCCGCCGTCGAACAGATGGCTGAAGCTCATCAGGTAGCGGTTGAACTCCGGCAGCGGCGTGACCGCGACCCGGTCGTGGACGCGACGCATCACGGCTACCGGGTCGGCGACCGGCCCGGCGTGCAGTTCGAGGTCGGTCAGCGCGAACTCGGCCTGGCGCGTCAGCGCCAGCGCGCCCATGAACTTGCGGTCGGCGTCCAGCGCCGCGATCCATTCGTCCGGCAGCGGCGCGCCGGTCTCGAAGTGGCGCGCGAAGCGGTTCAGCGATTCGGCCTCCCAGGCCCAGCCCTCGAGCAACTGGCTGGGCAGTTCGACTGCGTCCCACTCGACCCCGGAGATGCCGGCCACCGGCGGCCAGTCGACCCGGGTCAGCAGGTGGTGCAGGCAGTGCCCGAACTCGTGGAACAGCGTCACGACGTCGTCGTGCGTGAGCAGACTGGGCCGCCCCGGCGCCGGGGCGGCGAAATTGCAAGTCAGGAACGCGACCGGCGCGCGCACCTCGTCCCCGAGGCCCATTCGCTGGCGGCAGACATCCATCCACGCGCCGCCCTGCTTGCCCGAGCGCGCGTACAGGTCGAGATACAGCCCGGCCGCCGGCTGGTCGCCGCCGGTGCGGATCCGGTAGAAGCGCACGTCGCCGTGCCAGGTCGCGACGCTGTCGTCGCGCTCGAGCTCGATGCCGAACAGCCGTCCGGCGGTGTCGAACAGCCCGTTCAGGACGCTTTCGAGTTCGAACCAGGGCTTGAGCTTTTCCTGACTCAGCCCGAGCCGGCCCTCGCGCATCTTCTCCGACCAGTAGGCGATGTCCCACGGTTCGAGTGCGTCCGGGCCGTCGCGGTCACGCGCGAAGCGGGTCAGCTCGTCGAGCTGCGCGCGCGCTGCCGGCCGAGCGCGCCCGGCCAGGTCGGCGATGAAATGCTCGACTGCCGCGACGCCGGACGCCATCCGGCGCTCGAGCCGCAGTTCGGCGGCGTTGGCGAAGCCCAGCAGCCTGGCTTCCTCGTCGCGCAGCGCGAGGATCTCGGCGACGACCGGCTCGTTGTCGTACTGCCCAGCCTCCGGGCCCTGGCCCGAGGCGCGGGTGGCGTGGGCGGTGTAGAACCGGCGGCGCAGTTCGCGGTCGTCGGCGTAGGTCGCGACGGCCTTGTAGCAGGGATGCGAAAGATCGGCGCGCCAGCCCTCGACGCCGGCTGCGCGGGCGTTCCCGGCCAGCGTGTCCAGTTCGGATTCCGGCAGGCCGGCCAGCGCTTCGGCATCTTCGAAGACCTCGAACCAGCCTTCGGTCGCGTCGAGCACGTGGTTGCCGAATTCATTGCCCAGCTTCGAAAGCCGGAGGCTGATTTCGGTGAAGCGCGCGCGCTTGTCTTCGGGCAGGTCGACGCCGGAGAGCCGGAAATCGATCAGTTCCTCTTCGACCATGCGCCGGAACGCCGCCGGCTGGCCGTCGAAGCCGGGACTTTCGGCGACCGCCTTCCAGCATTCGAACAGCTTGCGGTTGTGGCCGCGCGCGGTATAGAACTCCGTGATCTTCTCGAGGCAGGCGCTGAACGCCTCGCGCCAGTCCGATGTGTTCATCACCGCGTGCAGGTGGCCGACACTGGACCAGGCCAGCGCCAGCGCGTCGTCGGCGCGCACCTCGGCGGCAATGGTCGCCGCGTCGGCCCCGCGCCGGCCGTTTTCGATTTCCTCGATCAGCCGCCGGTATTCGGCCAGCCGGGTCTCGATTGCCGGCAGCGCGTGCTCCGGACGGATTTCGTCGAACCGGGGCAGGCGCCCGTTCGGCGACCGCGCGTCCAGCAAGGGATTGTCGTCGTTTGCGCGACTCATTCGGCGCCGGTCATGCCGGGAAGTCGTCGAGGACATCGTCGATGGCGGCGACGGCGCGCTCGAGTTCGTGGGCCTCGGGCAACAGCGTGATCCGGAAATGGCGCTTCTCGGCAATGTTGAAGCTGGTGCCGGGCACGATCAGGATGTGGGCGTGCTCGAGCAGCCAGGCGGCGAACGCGTGATCGTCGAACTCGCCCGCGCCGAACTCGCCTGGGCCGCTGCCGGCGCGCACCCGCGGAAACGCGTACATTGCGCCGGCCGGGGGCACCAGTTCGAGGTGGCGCGAGGCGCCGACGGCCTCGATTACCGCCCGCCGCGACTCGTACAGCCGGCCCTCGGGCGCGACCAGCCCGGTGATCGACTGGTAGCCGCCGAGTGCGGTCTGCACCGCCCACTGGGTCGGCACGTTCGACGACAGCCTTAGCGCGGCGAGCTTTTCGACCGCCAGCCGGTAGTCGGCGCTGCGGTCAAGGTCGCCGGTGAACACCATCCAGCCGACCCGCCAGCCGCACGCGCGGTAGACCTTGGACAGGCCGCCGAAGGTGATGCAGAAGGCGTCGCCGGCGAGCGTGGCCAGCGGCACGAATTCGGCGCCGTCGTAGGTGATCGCGTCGTAGATTTCATCGGCGAACAGCACCAGGCCGTGGCGTTCGGCGATCTGCGCGAGCCGCTTGAGCAGCGCGCGCGGGTAGACCGCGCCGGTCGGGTTGTTCGGGTTGATCACGACCAGCGCCCGCGTGCGCCCGGTGATCTGTTGCTCGATCGCCTCCGGGTCGGGCAGGAAATCGTTGTCCATCGGGCACGGGTAGTGCACGGCGCGGCCCCCGTTGAGCACGGTTGCCGCGGTCCACAGCGGATAGTCGGGCGCCGGCACCAGCACCTCGTCGCCCGGCTCGAGCAACGCGCGCAGGGCCAGGTCCACCAGCTCCGAGACCCCATTGCCGATCATGACCTGGTGGAACCGGGTATCGATCAGGCCGCGCTCCTGAAACCGGATCGCGACCGCCTCGCGGGCCGGGAAGATGCCGGTCTGCGGGCCGTAGGCGTCGCTGTCGATGAGATTGTTGACGACCGCCTCGCGCATCGTCTCGGGTGCGTGCAGGCCGAATGCGCCGGGGTTGCCGACGTTGAGGTGCAGCACGTCGTGGCCGGCCTGCTCGAGCTCGTGCGCGCGCCTGGCCAGTGGCCCGCGAATCTCGTAGCGCACCTCGGCCACTCGGCTGGCGGGCTGCACGGTGGCGCGCGCCGGCGGCGCGACGGTCGGGTTCGGGCGGGAGATATCGGCTCGGCGGGACATGGTCGATTCGGGGGTCGGTCCGGATTCGGTCCAGGGGGTCGCGTGAACGGCAAATGTTACCCGATTGCGAACGCCTGGCTGCTTTCGATGGCCCGCTTTCGATGCAGGTTGTGCACAATGTCGCATGGCCGATCATTGAACTCGGCCGCCCCCGGCCCAATCCAAGCCGGTGACCACAAATCCCGGATCCCGAGGAATTCCCATGACGCTGGACCCCGCTACGCGCGATCGAATCGAGCAGCTCGTGACCTCCAACAAGGTCGTGCTGTTCATGAAAGGAACCCCGCAGATGCCGCAATGCGGCTTTTCCGCCCAGACCGCGGGCGCGCTCGACAGCCTGATCGGCGGCGACTACGTTCCAATCAACGTGCTCGAGGACAACGCCATCCGCGAGGGCATCAAGGAATACGGCAACTGGCCGACGATTCCGCAGCTTTATGTCGAAGGCGAGCTGGTCGGCGGCTGCGACATCATCATGGAAATGTTCAACGCCGGCGAGCTGCACGACCTGTTCGGGCTCGAAGCCCCCGACCGGACGCCGCCGGAAATCGAGATTTCGCCGAAGGCGGCCGAAAAGATCGGCGAATTCCTCGCTGCTCATCCGGGGCAGCACCTGCACTTCCGGATCGGGGCCGACTGGGACGCCCAGTTCCACCTCGGGCCGAAGTCGGGCGCCGAGATCGCCTCGCAGGCCGGCGATCTGACCGTGCTGATGGACCTGGCATCGGCCCAGCGCGCCCGGGGCGCGAAGATCGACTGGGTAGAGACGATGCAGGGCGAGGGCCTGAAACTGGATCTGCCCGGCGCGCCGCCGCCGGTCAAGTCGATGACGCCCGAGGAACTGCAGAACCGGATGAACGCCGGCGAACGGCTGATCGTGGTCGACACGCGCAGCGAGTCGGACCGGCAGCAAAAGCCGCTGGAATTCGCGCGCGGCCTCGACGCCGGACTGATGGCTGAACTCAACGAGCTCGACCGGGCCACGCCGCTGGTGTTCGTCTGCAACAAGGGGCTGTCCAGCCGGGAAGTCGCCGAACACTACCGCAAGCAGGGCTTTGTCGAGGTCTACAATCTCGCCGGCGGCGTCGAGGCCATTGCCGGCTGACCCGGCCGGCGTCCGGATCGGCGGCCGGATTCGCCGGCCCGATTCCGGTCGGGCCGGTGGCGATTGGAGTATCCTGAAGCGACCGGCCCGAAACCGCAGGGGAGATCAGGGATGACCTCGAGTTCCATTCGGAAAGTACTCGCCGATGCGCCCGTATTCGCGGGTCTCAAGGACGAATTCATCGACCGGCTGGCCGCCAGCGCCGGCGAGATCCGGATCGACAACGGCACCTGCCTGTTTCGCGCTGGCGACGCGGCCGCGCATTTTTATCTGCTCGTCGACGGCGAGGTCTCGATCGAGATCCCGGCCGTTTCCGGCCCGAAACTGCAGGTCCAGCGGCTGACGCCGGTGCGGGTGCTGGGCTGGTCGTGGCTGCTGCCGCCGTTCAAGTGGAGTTTCAACGCGCTCGCCGAGACCGACTGCACGCTGCTTGAATTCGACGGCGAGGCGGTGCTCGCCGCCTGCGAGGCGGACCCGGCGTTCGGCTATGAGGTGATCAAGCGCTTCTCGGCGCTGATGGCCGAGCGCCTCGATGCGGCGCACAGGAAGATGATGGAGCAGTGGACGGCGCCCGGATTCGCGTGATTCGAATCCGTTCAGATTGTCGGATTACGCTGCGCTAATCCGACCTACCGCACTGCCACGCCTGCGGTTCGCTCGGTCGTAAAACCCCACGGCGACCCGTCGGGGACGCCGCCCCGACCTACGGCACTTGAGGAAATTCCGTAGGTCGGCCCGGCGCGGCCGACGGATTGATCCGGCTCAGACGTCGAATTCGGCCCACACCGGCGCGTGGTCCGACGGGCGTTCGTTGCGGCGGGGTTCGAGGTCGATTTCGCTTGCGGTGCATTGGTCGGCCAGGACCTTCGAAGCCAGGATCAGGTCGATTCGCAGCCCCATCTTGCGCCGGAATGCCATCTGGCGGTAGTCGTACCAGGAGTAGACGCGCTCGGGCTGGTCGAACAGCCGGTAGCAGTCGGTCAGGCCGGGCGCCAGCAATTTCTTCAGCGCATCGCGCTCGGGCGTCGAGCACAGGATCTTCTCGTGCCAGGCCTCCGGGTCGTGGACATCTCGATCCTCCGGGGCAATATTGAAATCGCCGACCACGGCGAGCCTGTCGTGCCGCTTCAGCTCGTCCTCGACCCACGCGGTAACGGCGGCCAGCCATTCGAGTTTCCAGTCGTACTTCGGGTCGCCGACGGCCTTGCCGTTGACCACGTAGAGGTCGATCACGCGCACGCCGTCGACGGTGCCGGCCATGACGCGCTTGTGCGGGTCGTCGAACCCCGGGATTTCGGTGACCACATCGTCGGCCCGGTGCCGGCTCAGCAGCGCGACGCCGTTATAGGTCGGCTGGCCGGAAAACGCCGCCGAGTAGCCGATGTCGTCGAACTCGCGGACCGGGAAGCTCTCGTCGACGAGCTTGGTTTCCTGCAGGCCCAGCACGTCGGGCCGCTGCCCCTCCAGCCATTCGAGCACCTGCGGCAGCCGGACCTTCAGCGAATTGACGTTCCAGGTGGCGATCTTCATTCCCAGTCCTCGCCGTAGTGGAAAGTGATTTCCTCATCCATCGCGATCTCGCGCAGCGAGTACAGGTCGTTGTCCCACCACTCGGCATTCGGTTCGGCCGAATGATTGAGAAACCGCATCTCGTTCTTGCCGTCGATGCCTTCCCAGGTGTCGGTGTCCTCGTTGTACAGCCACAGCACGTGCATGCCGTCGGCGTTCGTGGCCGGGCCGGAATAGGTGCCGATATGGGTGTCCTCGGGAATCTCGACGCGGGCGAACAACCCCTTGCCGTGGATCGGCGATTCGTCGACGTAGACCAGGGGGTTGGAATCGTATCGTTTCATCGGTTTTCGATCGGGATCACGGACCAGCGCGCGTCGCAGGGGCGCCGCACCGCGAGACGCCTGCGCGCACGAACCGGGCATGTTA
>JAVVDX010000022.1:16932-31178 GCA_032251475.1 Wenzhouxiangellaceae bacterium
GCGTCGCAGGGGCGCCGCACCGCGAGACGCCTGCGCGCACGAACCGGGCATGTTAGCCCAACTATTGCATAAATTCCCGGCACCAGATCGCTGTACTGCCCCGAATGGCAGCCCAAGGTCATTACATGGCGGGCCGCGTGCTCGATTCTTCAATCCTCACATCGTGTGAACTATGCTCCGGTTGAAAAAACTCCGCGCCACGCCCCGGAAACACGACTCTCCGGGCTCTTGCATCCGGGAATTTATGCAATAGTTGGATTACCGCGCCGCGATTCCGGGCACGGGTCCGTCTTCCGGGCAGCCGAAGGCGGCCGACGTGTTCGACGTGTTCGACGTGTCGAGAAGGCTGGCCGCGAGAACGCGCGGCGGGCGTTCCAGCAGCCACTCGTAGACGGTCGCGAACGCGAGCACGCGCGGGATGTAGTCGCGCGTTTCAAAAAACGGCAGCGTTTCGATCCAGACATCGCGCGGCAGGTCGGCACGCTCGCGTTGCCAGCGCTCGGCGTTGCGGATGCCGGCGTTGTAGGCCGCAGCGATCCGCGTCCAGTCGCCGTCGAATCGTTCGGCCAGTTCGGCCAGGTGGGCGACGCCCAGCGCGATGTTGCGTTCGGGCCGGTACAGGTCGCCCGGTCCGTCGTATTCGATGCCGTGGCGCCGGGCGACCGCGCGCGCGGTGCCGTTCATCAACTGCAGCAGGCCGCGGGCGCCGGCCGGCGAGCGCGCGTCGGGCTGCATCGCCGATTCGGCCCGCATCAGCCCCATGACCAGCACCGGTTCGATGCCGCGCCGGCTCGATTCGGCGACCACGCGTTCGCGCTCGACGACCGGGAAGCGCCACGGGTAGGCGTGGAAGGCGCGGGCCCGGCCGAGCTCGGCGATCGCGCGGTCGTGCCAGCCGATGCCGGCGGCCAGCAGCGCGGCCTGGCGTCGCTCGCGGTCGCTCAGCCGGCCGCTGACACGGTTCCAGGTCCAGCGCGCGTGCCAGTCCAGGCCGGCCTGCTTGAGTTCGATCGCGCGCGCGAACTCGGCGTCGCGCATCAGTCTGCGCTGGACGTCGCCGTCGGCGTCGATCTCGCGGCTGCACAACGTCAGCGGCCGCCCGCTGCGGAGCGCGGCGAGGAAGCCGTAATAGTCGGCTTCGGCCGCCAGCGTCACGTAGACCGCGTTCGCGTCCGGGTCGCCCGTGGCCTCCAGCGCCCGTGCCTTCCAGTAGCGCCAGCGCTCGCGCAACTGCTCGGCCGGCGCCATTCGCCTCACGCTGGCCAGCACCTCGTTCCACTGCCCGTTCGCCAGCGCCGCGCGCAGCCGCCATTCGAGTATCTGCTGATCCAGCCAGCGCGCATTCAAATCGTCGATGGCCGCGACCGCGCCGTCGTCGAGGTCCACGGCCCGAAACAGCGCGATGCGGCGCTGCGCGGGGCCGATCTCGTCGTCGGTGAAGTCGAAGTTCGCGCGCATGCGCGCCAGCGCCTCGGCCGCGGTCTCCCAGTCCTGCGCGGCCAGCCGATGCAGGCCCCAGGCGACGAGACGGCGGGCTTGTTCCCGGTCCGGCCAGCCGGTCGCGGCGTTGAGGCCGGACAGCGGGCGCCGCGCCATCCGGATCCAGCCGTCGGCCAGCGTCCGGTCGGCCGGGTCGAGGTAGCGCTTCAGGTAGCCGGCCAGGCGCAGTTCGCCGGCCTCGATGGCCATGCCGAAGCGTTGCCACGCGGTATCGGCATCCGGGTGGCCCCGGTTCCGCCACCACTTGAACAGCGGGTCGCAGGCGCGCGGCTGCGAGACCGGGCTGACCCACAATTCGCGCACGCGCCCGGCCAGCCCGTCGGTCCGGTCGCGCGCGATCCGGGCCCGCTCGATGCGGCAGACGACCTCGGGCTCGCGCGCGTTGTCGCCGTAGCGCAGCAGGGCCTCGTCGTCGCCGGCACGCGCCAGCTCCCGCAGCCATTGCCGTTCCAGCGACCCGGCGAACGACCAGTTGCGGTAACGGGCGAGGAAGCGCTCCATTTCCGGGCCGGTTGCCTGCTCGAGGTTCTGGCGCAGCCACTCGAAGCGCAGGTATGGCGTGAGTCGATAGTCCGGGATGCGCTCGATGGCCTCGCGCAGCGCCTCGTCGTTGCCGCGCCCGGCCTGTTGCCAGGCGTCGATGAACACGCGCCGGGCTTCGGGGTGTTGCTGCGCCGGCGCCAATTCTTCGGCCGGCGCCGGCGCCCACGCGAGCAGGGCGAAAATCGGGATCGATGCGAGGAATCGCATTGGCTTCATAGTACCCTGCCGACAAGACGCATATTCAACCCGGATTATTCATGACCCAGTCTACTGCGACGACGCCAGGCCCCGCATCTGCGACGTTTCGCTCGGTCGCGCATCCTCACCGTACCGACGAGTACGCCTCCGGTGCGCTCGGTCGCGAAACGCCTCATCTACGGGACCTGGCGCCGTCTCGCTACGTCTGGGCCATGAATAAGCCGGGTTCAAGGAACCGCCGTTGATCGAAATCGTTGCGCTGCTCGCGGTCGGAATCGTCGCCGGCGTGCTGGCCGGGCTGTTCGGCATCGGCGGCGGTCTGATCATCGTGCCTTCGGTCACGGCGCTGCTGGTCGCCCGGGGCGCAGTCGCCGACGTGGCGGTGCCGATGGCGGTGGCCACCGCGCTCGGCTCGATGCTGCTGACCTCGGCCGCCAGCGCCTGGGCCCACGCCCGCCGCGGCACGATCGACTGGCCGGCGGTGCTGCGACTGGGCCCGGCCGTCGCGCTCGGCGGGCTGGTCGGGGCGTGGCTGGCCACGGCTATTTCCGGGCTCGCGCTGGCGCGCGTGTTTGCCGTGTTCACGGTGCTGATCGCGCTGAAGATGCTGACCGGCGCCGCCAACCCGACACGCCCGGTTGCGCCGCGGCCGCGCGCGTGGTTCGCGCTCGGACCGCTGATCGGCGCCGCCTCGGCGATGATCGGCATCGGCGGCGGCAGCTTCAACGTGCCCTACCTGACGTTCAACGGCTACTCGACGCTGCGCGCGGTCGGAATCGCCGCGGCCTGCGGCTGGCCGATCGCGCTGGCCGGCAGCATCGGGTTCATCATCGAAGGCCGGGGCGAGGTGGACTGGCCGGGCGCGATCGGTTACTGGTACCTGCCGGGGGTGTTCGCGGTCGGAATCGCCGGCAGCGTGGCCGCGCCGCTGGGCGCGCGACTGGCGCACCGGATCGGCTCAGCCGGCCTTGCGCGGCTGTTCGGCGTGCTGCTGGTCCTGGTGGCCGCGCGCATGGCGTTCCAGTAACAGGCCTTCGGGCAGCCGGATCGTCGTGGCCAGCGGGCGGTGGTCGGAAAGCTGCGACGGCAGCACCCGGTGTTCGACGATTTCCAGTTCCGGCGACAGCAACACGTGGTCGATCGCGCGCTGGGGCTGCCAGCTCGGGAACGTGCGCGGCCGCTCGGGCGGGAGTACCAGCCCGGAACGCGAGCAGAATTCCTCGATCTCGTGGCTGTCGGGGCCGGTGTTCAGGTCGCCCATAACGACGACGTTGGGCCGGCCGGCCACGAGGTGGGCGACGTAGCGCAGCTGCTGGAAGCGCGCGCGCCGGCCCAGCGCCAGGTGCAGCACGACCACCCACAGCGCCTGGTCGTCGCGACCGTACTTGACGATCAGCGCGCCGCGGCCCGGAATCGCGCCCGGCAGCCGGTGCTCGTCGACCCGTTCGGGGGTGGGCCTGCTGAGGACGCCGTTGCCGGCGTGCGCGATGACGCCGATCTTGCGGTTGGGCTGGTGCGTCCACCACGGGAAGCCGGCGTGCGTGGCGAGATACTTGGCCTGGTTGACGAAGCCGGACCGGAGCGAGCCGCAGTCGACTTCCTGCAGGCCGACGATGTCGAAGTCGGCGACCAGGTCGGAAATCGCGTCGAGGTTGGCCACGCGCTGGTTGTTCGGCAACACCTGGCGCCAGCTGCGCGTGACGTACTGGCGGTATTTCGCCGTGGTCGTGCCGGCCTGGATGTTGAAGCTCAGCAGCTTCAACACCTCGGGACGGCCGGCGCTCATGACCGGTCCCGGCGCGCCGGCCGCGTGGCGGGCAACGAGCCCGACTCGCACATGGCCCGCTCCGGGCTCAGCCGGCGTCGGGCGTATCGGACCCGGCGCTTTCGAGCTCGCGCTCGATCAGGTGGTCGGCGACCTCGAGCATTTCGTCGAACGTGCCGCCGCGGCGCGGGCTGACGCGCCACTTGCCATTGATCACCAGCGTCGGCGTCGAGCGCACCTGCCACTTGCCGATCTGCGCGTTGCCCATGCGCATGCGCGACTCGACCGGAAACGACTTCGCCGTCGATTCGAACTGGGCCGCATCGACCCCGAACTGGGCGTGGAACTCGGCGATGTCGCTCAGCGTGCGGATCGGCTTTCTCTCGTCGTGCAGCGCGGCGAAGAATTTTTCGTGCGATTCGTCGAGGATGTTCAGCACCTCGGCGGTGTAGTAGGCACGCGCGAACGGCTCCCACGAACGGTTGAACGACACCGGCACGCGGCTGAATTCGACCTGCTCGGGCAGTTGCTCTTCCCACGGCGACACGAACGGCTGGAAGTTGCGGCAATGCGGGCACATGTAGCTGAACACCTCGACGACTTCGATGGTGCCGTCGCTGTCGGCCACGTCCGGGCCGGAGATCCGTTCGTAGTGAACGCCTTCCTCGAAAGGCTGGGCCTGCAGCGAACCGGCGGCGGCGAAGGCGCCGGCCAGGATCAGGAGTTGGATCGATTTGGTCATCGTGGTCATTCCCCGAATGAAATTGAAGATCTGGAATTCTTGGTTGCAACTAATTGGAGACAGCCGCGCCGGGCCGAGGTTCCGGCCCGGTGCGGCGAAGTACGGGTCACTCGGCCGCGTGCAGGCCTTCCATGTAGGAGCTGACGGCCTCGATCTCGGCGTCGGTCAGCTCCTGCGCGACGGCGACCATGATCTTGCTGTACGGATCGTTCGGGCCGTTGGTCTCGCCGTTGCGGTAGCGACGCAGGCGGTCGGCAAGATAGGTCGCGTGCTGGGCGCGCACCATCGGAAATCCGGTGCCCGGGATGCCGTAGCCGGCCGGGCCGTGACAGGCCATGCAGGCCGGGACGCCGGAGTCGTGGTTGCCGCCGTGATACAGCGACCGGCCGGCCTCGACCAGCGCCTCGTCGGCCACGCCGGGCTTGATCGTCTGCGACGCGAACCAGGCCGAAATATCGGCGATGTCCTGGTCGGTCAGGTTCATGACGATCGGGTACATCTGCGGCACGTCGCGCTGCCGGTCGCGCACAAGCCGCGTCTGCCGCGCGAGGTAGTCCTCGTGCTGGCCGGCGAGCTTGGGCCACTGGGGCACCTGGCTGTTGCCGTCCATGCCGTGGCACGCAGCACACACACCGGCCTTGGACTGGCCGGCCTCGGCGTCGCCCTGGACGCCGGCCTGGGCCGATGCGGCCGCCGGCGCGAGCGCCGCGATCAGGATTGCGATTCGAAGCATGCTGATGGCTCCAGTTTGTGTCGGGTTCATTTCGGCCACGGGCCGGACAATCCGATATTATCGCCCGAACCCGCCGCCTGTTTGCAGCCATGACGCACATCGCCCGACTCCTTTCCGGCGCAGAATATCTTGTCAGCGCGCACAATCGCTCGCAGCATCCGCCCGACGAAGGCGTCGAGGTGGCGATCGCCGGGCGCTCGAATTCGGGCAAGTCCAGCCTGATCAACCGTCTGTGCCGGCGCAAGGCACTGGCGCGCACCAGCCGCACGCCCGGGCGAACGCAGCAGATCGTGTTCTTCCGGCTCGACGACGACCGCCGGCTGGTCGACCTGCCGGGCTACGGTTATGCCGCGGTCGGCGCCGAACTCAGGCGCCACTGGCAGGCCCAGATCCGGCGCTATCTCGAGACCCGGGGTGCGCTCGCCGGGCTGGTGATGGTCATGGACATCCGACATCCGCTCAAGGACCTCGACGTGCAGCTGGCCGAGTTTGCGCTGGCTCGCGGCCTGGCGCTGCACGCGGTGCTGACCAAGGCCGACAAGCTCGGCCGCGGCAAGCGTACCGAGGCGGTGCGCAGGGTGCGCGACGCGCTCGGCGGCGTCGCGACGGTCCAGGCGTTCTCGGCCGCATCGGGGCTCGGGGTCGACGAACTCGAGCAGGTGATGGCGGCCTGGCTCCGGCTCGAGGCGGCCTGAAGCCCGAAGCGGCCGCGACGGCGGACTCGGTCGACGCCTAATTCCCGCCGGCGCGAGCGCTCAGTGGTGACCGTAACGATGTCGGTGCCGGTCGTTGTAATACGCGCGCAGTTCGCGCAGCTTGCGGGCGCGCCGGTATTCCTCGCGCTCCAGCCGGCGGGTGGACGTCTCCAGCGCCCAGCGGAAATGGCGCTCGAAGCTCATCGACCAGCGCGGGTGGTCGCTGTAGTAGCCGAGCCGTCGCGCCTCGCGCGCCTGGCGAACGGCCTTTTCAGCGTACAGGTGAGCGCCGTGATGGCGATGGTCGTGGTGCCGTGGGCCGCGTTGTTCGTAACGGTCGTAGCGATCATGGCGACGCTCGTAGCGCGGCGGGTCGAGGTCGTGCCGGACGGCAAGCTGGGTCCGGCCGCCGGCGGCCAGCAGCCCGGCCCGCGGCGATTGCGCGGCGACGTTGGCGGTGGTGAGCAGGACTGCGGCGGCGATCGTGATCAGGGTCGATTTCATTTTCAGGCTCCTCCGGTTACGGGTGGAGCCAGTCTGCGACGGGTCCGCTGAATCCGTTCTGAATCGGCGGTTCAGGGACGGTTCAAATCTCGGGCTCGGGAACCCAGCGCCGCCGGTGCCGGGCGCGCAGCGTCACCCAAAGGACGCCGGCGATGACCATCGCCCCGCCGACGAGAAGCCGGGGGCCCGGCCGGTCGTCGCGCAGCAGCACGCCGAGTGCGACCGCGAGGATGGGCACCAGCAGCAGGTACGGCGTGACCGTGTTGACCTCGTGGCGCTGGATCAGCCAGTAGAACGTGCCGTGGCCGATAATCGTGGCGCCGATCGCCGAATAGGCGACGGCCGGCAGCGCCGGCGAGGCCCAGTCCAGCGCTCGGATCGCCGTTGTCGGCTGCTCCAGCAAAAGCGCGAGCAGTGTCAGCGGTACCAGCGACAGCAGCGCGTTCCAGGCCTGGAAGCCGAACACACCGACGCCGCGCACGCGGCGCATGAAGATCGTGCCCAGCGCCAGGAAGAACGCCGAGGCCAGCACCAGCGCCACCACGTCGAGCTGCGCCAGTACCACCGGGTCGAGGCCGACGACCAGCACACCGCCGAAAGCCATTGCGACGCCGCTGGCCGTGCGCCAGCCGATCCGCTCGCCGAGCACGAGGACGGCCAGCAGCGTCGAGAAAGGTACGTAGACCTGCATCAGGATCGCGATAGACGACACGTCGGTCGAACGGTCAAGGGCAACGAACACGAGCCCGAAATGCAGCGTGCCCATGCACCAGCAGGCCGCCAGCAGGTTGCCCCACTGGCCGCGCACCGGGCGCCTGAGGAACGGCGCCAGCAGCGCCAGCACCAGCGCGAACCGCAGCACGGTGAACGTGAGCGCCGGCAGGTGATCGACCGCGATCGCCGCGGCAACGAAATTGCCGGCCCAGATCAGGCAGATCGCCAGCAGCGCCGCGCGATGGTTCAGCGGCACCGACGCACCCCGGGACGGGCATGCCCGATGTGGCGGTCGGGCATGGGAGGCGGATGCCGGCAAGCGTCCATCGGGTGACGAATTGGGCGCACTCCATGACCAATATCGTCACTTTCGGCGCGTGCCGCGGATTTCGCGGGCACGGGAAAACCTTGTGTTTGCGGCGTTTTCGGGCCGGGTCGGAATTTTTGGCACGCGGTTTGCATCAATTTCCGTGAGACCTCGATCCGAGCCTGTGCAGGAACGACGAGATGACGAATACGAGAAGACTGACCGTGGAGGAGACCGACATGGAACTGAGCAGCATCGACGCGGCGAATTTCGACGCAATGATTGCCGAGGAAGCGATCCTCGACTGGCTGGCGAACCTGGAGTCCGACGACACCGATTACGAAATCGCCGAAGCCGACGATTTCAAGCCGGCCCGTCTGGCCCACTGAGAATTCCCGGGGAAGGGGATCCTGAAAGGTGGCCAGGCAAAGGGGTTTGGCCGGCCACGCACCTGCGGCCTGATCGCAGGGACAGGAAGTCACGCACCCGATCCGTTCGGGTGCGTTCTTTTTCCGAAGCCGTCCCGCAGACGCTTGCGCGCTCGTCGCGCGGCGCCTGCCGGATGGCTTTCTTCTTTTCGGCGCACGGACCCGGCGACTATTCGACGGTGACCGACTTGGCCAGGTTGCGCGGCTGGTCGACGTCGGTTCCGCGCAGCACGCCGACGTGATAGGCCAGCAACTGCAGCGGCAGCACCTGCAGGATCGGTGAGGCGCTGGTGTGCGCGATCGGCAGGTGCACCACCTCGATGTTGTCGGAACTGTCCAGCGTGACGTTGCGGTCGGCGAACACGACGACCTTGCCGCCGCGCGCCCGCACTTCGTGCAGGTTGGACTTGAGCTTTTCGAGCAGGTGGTTGCTCGAGGCCGAAACGATCACCGGCAGATCCTCGTCGATCAGCGCCAGCGGGCCGTGCTTGAGTTCGCCGGCGGCGTAGCCTTCGGCGTGGATGTAGGAGATTTCCTTGAGCTTCAGCGCGCCTTCGAGCGCGATGGGATACCCGGGTCCGCGGCCCAGGAACAGCGCGTGCTCCTTGCCTGCGATCCGGGTCGCGATGGACTCGATGCGATCGTCCAGCGCCAGCACCTCGCGCGCCTGCTGGCCAGCCTCGCCCAGCGCGTCGACGATTTCGCGCAGCGATTCGGCCGGTGCCCCGTTCTCGCGCGCCAGCGCCGCACTCAGCAGCAGCAGCACCGTGAGCTGGGTCGTGAACGCCTTGGTCGAGGCCACGCCGATTTCGAGCCCGGCCCGGGTCATCAGCACGTGATCGCAGATCCGGGTCAGCGCGCTTTCGGGGACGTTGCAGATGCCCAGCCGGGCCAGGTAGCGGCGGTCGGCGGCCAGTTCCAGCGCGGCCAGCGTGTCGGCGGTTTCGCCGGATTGCGAGATCGCCAGCATCAAGGTGCCCTCGGGGACTGCCGGCGTGCGGTAACGGTACTCGCTGGCGATCTCGACCATGACCGGAATGCCGGCCATCTGCTCGATCCAATAGCGTGCGACGAGCCCGGCGTGGTAGCTGGTGCCGCAGGCCAGGATGTGGATCGCGTGCGTGGCCCGGAGCAGGTCGCGGTCCAGCCCGGGCAGGATCTCGGCGCCTTCGAGGTAGCCGTCCAGCGTCGCCGCGATCGCGCCGGGCTGCTCGTGGATCTCCTTGAGCATGAAATGCCTGAATGCGCCCTTGTCTGCGGTGTCGGCCGGAATCGCCGAGATCCGCGTCGGCCGTTGCGCCGGCGCCCCGTCACGGTCGAGCACGGTGACCTCGTCATGCGCGATCTCGGCAATGTCGCCCTCCTCGAGGTAGGTCATCTGCTGGGTCAGCGGCACCAGCGCGGCCGCGTCCGAGGCGAGGAAATGCTCGCCGACGCCGACGCCGATGACCAGCGGGCTGCCCTTGCGGACCCCCCAGATGCGGTCCGGGTGCCCGGCATCGAGAATGGCGAGCGCAAAGCTGCCTTCGAGCCGGGCGACCGCGGTGCGGATCGCGTCGCGCACGGATTCATGCCGGTCGAGTTCGCGGTGAATCAGGTGGCCGACAATCTCGGTGTCGGTCTCGGACTCGAAGCCGTAGCCTGCCTCTTCGAGCTCGGTCCGGAGTGCCTGGTAGTTCTCGATGATGCCGTTGTGCACCACGGCGATGCGGCCGCTGGAGACGTGCGGGTGCGCATTGACTTCGTTCGGCCGGCCGTGCGTGGCCCAGCGCGTGTGCGCGATACCGACGCGGCCGGTCAGCCCGTCGTCGACGGCCGCTTCCAGCGCTGCCACCTTGCCGACGGCGCGCTTGCGTACCAGTTTCGCGCCGGCATGGATCACGGCGATGCCGGCCGAGTCGTAACCCCGGTATTCGAGCCGCTTCAGGCCGTCGATCAGAAGCGGCACGGCGTTGCGATTGGCAACCGCGGCGACGATTCCGCACATGGATGGAGTGCCTCGGGAATGGGTGAACTGACCGGCAATAATAGCAGCGCCGCTCGCGTCCGGGCCAGGTCATGAATAATCCGGGATAATGAAAACATGATGCTTTTTCCGGTCCGAACCGTTTCCGGCCGCGATGCGGCGACCGCGGCGACCGCAGCAGCGGCACTGGCGCTGGCGGTGGCGATGTTCGGCTGGGCCGGCGCGGTGCGGGCGGCCGACGAGACTTTCGTGCGCACGGTCCGGGATCGGGCCGGGGAGCCGGTTGCGCTGGAGGTGGCGATCGCGCGCTTCAAGCACGAATCGGGGGCGCGGGTCGACCTGGTCGGGGCCGTGCACGTCGCCGAGCCCGCCTACTTCCGCGCCCTGGATGCCCGGCTGGCCGGGTACGAAGCGGTGCTCTACGAGCTGGTCGGCGAGCCGGGTGCGACTGTGCCGCCGCCGGGGGCGTCCCCGTCCATCGTCGGTCTGCTTCAGGGCGGGATGAAGGATGCGCTCGGGCTGGCGTTCCAGCTCGAGGAGATCGACTATTCCCGGTCCAACTTCGTTCACGCCGACCTGACCCGCCGGGAATTCTCCCAAAGCATGCGCGAGCGCGACGAATCGCTGATGGGGCTGCTGTTCCGCGCCTGGGTGCTGGGCATGGCAGAGCAGTCCCGGCGAGGCCCGGCGGCCGGTCAGGCGGATCTGCTGAAGGTCCTGTTTGCCGAGGACCGCCAGCTTGCACTCAAGCGGCTGCTGGCCGCGCAGCTCTCCGACCAGGCCGATCTGCTGCGGATGATCTCGGGCAAGGACGGCTCGACGCTTATCGAGGTCCGCAACGCCCGCGCGCTGGAGGTACTCGAGCGCGAACTTGCCGCCGGCCGGCGGCGAATCGCCATCTTCTACGGCGCCGGCCACCTGCCGGACCTGGCCGAGCGCCTGCAGCGGGAATTCGAGTTGCAACGGACCGGCATTGAATGGCTGGAAGCCTGGGATCTGCGTTCGTCCGAGTAGATGATCCCGCCCGGAGGGCGGCTACTGCCCGCCGCCTGGACGCTCGAACCGGTCACGTGTGCATTTACCAACGAGGAAACCACTGATGTCTGACTCCGGAACGACCCCACACCTGATTCGCGCCGACGCGGTAAAGGCCGCCGAGTCGACCGCCTCGCACCCGTGGAATCCGGATTCGCAACTGATCGGTACGCACCTGAGCCGACTCGGGGGGCTTGAGCGGACCGGCGTGAGCATCGTGCGGATTCCCGGCGGCAAGGAATCGTTTACTTACCACCTGCACCATCGCGAGGAGGAGTGGATCTACATCCTCTCCGGCAGCGGAATCGCCGAGATCGACGGGGTCGAGCATGAGGTCGGGCCCGGCGATTTCATGGCGTTTCCGGCCCCGTCTGTCGCACACCATCTGCGAAACTCGTTCGACGAGGAACTGGTGTACCTGATGGGCGGCGAGAACCGCGACTGCGAAATCGCCGACTTCCCCAGACTCGGCAAGCGCATGGTCAGGCTCAAGGACGAGGTGGCCATCTACGACCTCGAATCCGGCGTGCCTTTCGGGCCACCCGAGGACTGAAGCACTTCCATTTCGAAACTGCTGCGTACACGCGCTCGCGGCATGGCCGCGGGTGTCGCGAGCCCGCCTTTTCGTCCCCGCAGGTTCGTGAACGGCAGCCTGTCTGTGCCTGAAAAGTAATCCGCAATTACCCGAATTGAAGATCGTGACGAATCCGAGAGGATTCCGTGAGGACAGTCGGCATGCGCTGGGGCCGGACTCAGCGCTGGCAAACGCAAGGAGAACCCGACATGACCCGTACCCGACTCGGCTTTTCGGCGTGCCGCCCGCTTCAGGCCGCCATCGTCCTTTTTTGCTGATCGCGCTGGTCCTGGCACTGGCGCAGTCCGGACCGGCCGCGCTGACCGGTACGATGGGTTTTCGCCCGACGACCGGGCGCTATTTCATCTACGGGCTGGTTCCGCTTTCGTCGACTATGGATGCGGTCGGGCCGATGGCCCGCGACGTGCGCGACCTGGCGTTGATGGATGCGGTGCTGACCGGCGCGCAAGACCCCGAACTCGAACCGGTCGCGCTGGGCGAACTGCGCATCGGCGTGCCTTCGGTATTGCTTCGCGAGGGCCTGGCGTTTCCGGTCGAGTGGCATTTTCAGCGCATGCTGCGCCGGCTGGATCGCGCCGGCGTCACGCTGGTCGAGGCCGAGATGCCGGGCCTGGGCATGGACAGCCTGCTGGCCTACCAGGCGGTCACGTTCTTCGAAACGGCGATCGAGCTCACCGCATTCCTGCAGGAAAACGATACCGGGCTGAGTTCGGTCGAAGAACTGGTCTCGATGCTGGCATCGCCGTCGGTCATCGTGCTGTTCGAGATCGCCCGGGAAAATCCGATCACCGAAGAGGTCTATCTCGACACGCTGGAAAACGGCATGCCGGCATTGCGCCAGCTTTATCTCGACTATCTGGACAGCAATGACCTGGATGCGGTGATCTATCCGACCGTGCCGATGCCGGCGCTTCCGATCGGCCAGGAAGTCTTCGAAATCGACGGCCGGCAGGTCAGCACGTTCGAAGTCTTCCTGCGCAACATGCACTACGCGCCGCTGATGGGCGCGCCCGCCGTGACGTTGCCGATCGGCCAGACGCGCGAACAACTTCCGGTCGGTGGCATGGACGTGATGGGTGCCCCGGGCGCCGACCGCCGGACTCTGGCGGTCGCGCACGCGATCGCGCAGGTGCTCCCGAGAATCCGCGCGCCGTGCGAGCTCGAGCCCCGGCCGTATCAGTTCTGAGCGGCTGTGCGCTATGGTCTATGCCCCGGCCCCCTGGGCGGGTCGGGGCTGGATCAAGCCGGCCTGCCGCCCTTCCGCATGGTGCAGCGCGCCGGACCTGCCGGCGCCCTCCGGATTTGCCACCACCGACGTCCATTCCGGCAATCAAGACAAAGCCGTACGCTGCCAACGTCGACGGCGCCGATCACCTGCCGGACCTGAGCGAACGCCTGACCCAAGACTCAGGAATACGCCGGACCCCCACCGAATGGCCGAACCCTCCGGATCCCCGGGCGTCGGGGTAACCCTAGTTCTCATTGGCGAATTCTCAAATTGTTGTACAATTGTACAATATGGAGATCGTCGCCGACACGAACATTTTCCTCGCCGTTGCCTTGAACGAACCGGAGCGCGCGCGGATTGTCGAGATTACTGCTGAAGCGACGATCATGGCCCCTGAGATTCTGCCGTACGAAATCGGCAATGCGTTGTCGGCCATGGTCAAGCGCGGAAAGCTTGCTGTGACGGAAGCGCTGGAAGCCGAATCATCGATCGATCGGATTGCAGTGCGGCTGGCGCGAGTCGATATCAGAGCCTCATTGCGGATTGCTCTGGAGCACAGAATCTATGCTTACGATGCTTATTTTCTGGAGTTCGCACGAAGTCGTTCACGCCCCCTTCTGACCCTGGATGGGCACATGAAGCAGGTAGCGGTTCAGATGGGAATCAGGATTCTCGAGTAGTTGCCATGAAAGTATTTACATATTCCGAAGCGCGCCAGAATCTTTCAAAATTGCTGGCGTTGGCCCAGAAGGAAGAGGTGGAAATCCGAAGAAAGGATGGCAGCGTATTCACGCTACGCGCGAAGCGCAGCCGCGCCGGCTCGCCATTCGATGTGCCCGGAGTCGATACTGCGGCCACGACCTCGGATATTCTTGAAGCGGTTCGTGAGTCGCGCGAGCGCCGAGGGTCTACTGATTAAGATCCGGCTTCAGACGCGCCCGGTCAGTGAATCTTCCAGACAAACTTAAGGATGCCAGCGCTCCCGATCGGCCAGGAAGTGCTCAAAATCGATGGCCAGCAGGTCAGCACCTTCGAAATTTTCCTGCGCAACATGCACTATGCGCCGCTGATGGGAGCTCCCGCCGTGACGTTGCCGATCGGCCAGACCCGCAAACAACTTCCGGCCGGCGGCACGGATGTGATGGGTACCCCCGGCGCCGACCGCCGGACGCTGGTGGTCGCGCACGCGATTTCGCAGATCCTGCCGCGGATTAGCGCGCCGCACTAACTTCGGCCAAGGCCGTACCAGTTCTGACTCTGCCCGCGCCGAGTAGATGACGAAAAGCCGTCCCG
>JAVVDX010000023.1:0-30475 GCA_032251475.1 Wenzhouxiangellaceae bacterium
TCCGGCCGTGCCGGCGGTTGGTGACGAACACCTTCCATTCTTCGTTGACCAGCCGGGTGCGCACGCCCAGGTACTGCTTCCACATCGCCGCGACCGCGACCGCCAGCCGGCGGTGGGAAAGCGACGAATTGAACCGCAACTCCAGCTCCAGCGGCCGGTCGCGGCCGAACCCGGCAGCGCGGTAAAGCTCGCGCGCACGTTCGATGCGTTCGGCCCTTTCCATGTGCGCGATGCCGGGCTGCGCCTCGTGCCCGGCCGGGGGCCAGCCGGGCATGCCCGGCGGCACCAGGCGCCAGGCCGGACGCTCGCCGGTGCCGAGAACGCGGTCGACGAGAATGTCGCGGTCGATCGCCAGCGACAGCGCCTCGCGCACCTTCGGTCGCCCGGCGAACGGCGGCCGCGACAGATTGAAGGCCAGGTAGAAACTGCCGAGATACGGTGCGACGCGCAGCGCACCGCCGAGTTCGGCATCCAGCCAATCGAGCCGGCCCGGCGGCACCGTTTCGGTCACATGCAGTTCGCCGGTGCGAAACCGGGCCAGTTCGGCCGACGGGTCCTCGGTCACGTGCCAGACGACCCGGTCCGGGCCGACGTCCCCGGCAGCACGGAAGTGCCGGTTGCGCGCCAGTTCGAAGCGCGCGCCCGGCGTTTCGCGCTCGAGCACGAACGCGCCGCTGTAGACGGCGCGCCCGCCGTCCGGCCACGGAAACGCGACCGGCAGCGTCAGCAGTTCGTCGAACCACGGCACGCGCCGCTCCAGCCGGATCCGGAGCCGGTCGGGCGCGATCGCGGCGATGTCGACGACCGGCGCCAGCCAACGTGCCGTCGGCGAGGCCGTGGCCGGGTCGCGCGCGCTCTCGAACCCGCGCACGAAATCGTCGGCCGTGATCGGCTGGCCGTCGGACCAGCGCGCGTCGGGATCGAAATCGAAGGTCCACTCCCGCCCGTCGCCGGACACGTGCCAGCGGCGGGCGATGGCCGCGACCGGCCGACCGCCGGCGTCGCGCGTCAGCAGGCCCTCGTGCAGATCGCGCAGCAGGTTGAACGCCGAAATGCCCTGGGCGCGGTGGATGTCGAGCGTACCGGGCGCCGGTCCGAGCCCGCGGTGGATGACCTGCTCCGCGCCGGCGGCCGGCCGGACCGAACAAAGGGCAAGGCCGAGCGCGATCAATGCGAGCGTGCGGATCATCGCATCAGGGTACATTGCCGCGCGCCGGCCCGGCTCGCGCCCGGTTCCGGAACGTCCGGAAAGGATCTGCCTGCGAACGGGGCGTGATTGCGCGATAATTCCGGCTCCTTCGCAGTGCGCGCGCGCCATGGCCGATCCCACCCCGTCGTCCGAGCCGGTTACCGGCATCCGTCCGCTGGTCGAATACCTCGAGGCCGGCTGCAAGCCGCGCGAGCAATGGCGTATCGGGACCGAGCACGAGAAATTCGGTTTCACGCTGGACGACCGCGCGCCGCTGCCGTACGAGGGCGAGCGCGGCATCGGTGCGCTGCTGGCCGGAATGGCCGGAAAGTACGACTGGGAACCCGAACTCGAGAACGGCAACATCATCGCGCTCAAGCGTGCCGGATGCTCGATCACGCTGGAACCCGGCGGCCAGTTCGAGCTTTCGGGCGACCTGCTCGAGGATCTGCACCAGACCTGCAACGAGGTCAACGCGCACCTGGCCGAGGTCCGCGCCGTGGCGGAACCGATGGGGGTGGGCTTTTTCGGGCTCGGCTTCCACCCGACCGCGCGGCGCGACGAAATTCCGTGGATGCCCAAGGACCGCTACCGGATCATGCGCGCCTACATGCCGCGTGTCGGCAGCCTCGGGCTGGACATGATGACGCGCACCTGCACGGTCCAGGTCAACCTGGACTTTTCCAGCGAACGCGACATGATCTCCAAGTTCCGCGCCGCGCTGGCCCTGCAGCCGGTCGCAACCGCGCTGTTCGCGAACTCGCCGTTCGTCGAGGGCAAGCCGTCGGGCTATGTCAGCTACCGCAGTCATATCTGGACCGATACCGATCCGGACCGTACCGGTCAGCTTCCGTTCGTGTTCGACGACGGATTCGGTTTCGAGCGCTACGCCGAATGGATGCTCGACGTGCCGATGTACTTCGTGCGCCGCGAAGGCCGCTACATCGATGCCGCCGGCCAGTCGTTCCGCGACTTCCTCGCCGGCCGGCTGCCGGCGCTGCCGGGCGAGCATCCGACGCTGTCGGACTGGGAGGACCACCTGACCACCGCGTTTCCCGAAGTCCGGCTGAAAAGGTTTCTCGAAATGCGCGGCGCCGACGGCGGGCCCTGGAAACGACTGTGCGCGCTGCCGGCGCTGTGGGTCGGCGCGCTCTACGATCAGGCCAGTCTCGATGGCTGCCTTGATCTCGTCGAGGGCTGGTCGGTCGCCGACCAGGAGCGGCTCCGCCGCGACGTCGCCCGGCACGGCCTGAACGCGCAGATCCACGGCCGGCCGGTGCGCGACAGCGCGCGCGACCTGCTCGAAATCGCCTACCGGGGCCTTTCGGCCCGCAACCAGCTGGGCGTTTCCGGCCAGAACGAGACCGGGTTTCTGCAGCCGCTGACCGAGATCGTCGAGACCGGGCGCACGCCGGCCGAAGTGCTGCTCGAGCGTTACGAGCACGAATGGGCCGGCAGCCTGGCGCCGCTGTTCCGCGAGCAGGCGTACTACTGAGACACCGCGCGCAGCGTTGCGCGAATCCGCTCGTCAGAACGGCAGTTTCAGCGAAGGATCGATCTCCAGCATCGCGTCGCGGAACGCCTTCTGGATGCGGCCTAGGGCCTTGCGGTCGATGCCCTCGAAGCGAAGCACCAGCACCGGCGTCGTGTTCGACGCGCGCAGCAGCCCGAAGCCGTCCTCGAAGTCGGCCCGGACCCCGTCGGTGGTGTTGATTTCGGCGCCCTCGAAGCGCGCCCGGCGCTGGAACTCGCGCACGAACGGGTGCGGCTCGCCCTCTTTCATCTCCACTTTCAGTTCCGGCGTGCTCTCGGCCTTGGGAAGCGCGGCCAGGATTTCGCTCGAATCGCGGGTATCGGCCGCAAGGATTTCGAGCAGGCGGGCGGCCGAGTAAAGGCCGTCGTCGAACCCGTACCAGCGCTCGCCGAAAAAGAAGTGCCCGCTCATTTCTCCGGCCAGCGGCGCCTGTTCCTGGCGCAGGCGCTGTTTCAGGTACGAGTGGCCGGTGCGCGACATGATCGGCTTGCCGCCGGCCTTCTCGATCTCGTCCTTGAGCAGGCTCGAGCACTTGACGTCGAAGATCACCGGCGCGCCGGCGTTGCGCGAGAGCACGTCGCGCGCGAACAGCATCATCAGCCGATCGGCGTAAATGATCTCGCCGTCGGGCGCCACGACGCCCAGCCGGTCGCCGTCGCCGTCGAATGCGACCCCGACATCGGCGCTGAAGTTGCGCACGCACAGCTTGAGATCCTCGAGCGTGGCCGGGTCGCCGGGGTCGGGGTGGTGGTTCGGGAACGTGCCGTCGACCTCGGCGTACAGCGGGATCACCTCGGCGCCGATGGCTTCGAGCAGGTCGGGCGCGACGGCGCCGGCGATGCCGTTGCCGCAGTCCGCGACGATCTTGAGCGGGCGTTCGAGCTGGATGTCGCTGCTGATGCGCTCGATGTACTTCCCGGTCACGCGCTGCTCGCTGACCTGCCCCTCGCCGTCGACCAGGTCGCCGGCCTCGAGCCGCCGGTGCAGCGCCGTGATCGCGTCGCCGAACAGCGTGTCGCCGCCGAGCACGATCTTGAAGCCGTTGTAGTCGGGCGGGTTGTGGCTTCCGGTGACCATGACGCCGGAGCCGCCGCCGACTTCCTGCGCGGCAAAATACAGCACCGGTGTCGGCACCGCGCCGACGTCGATCACGTCGATACCGGTCGAAGTCAGGCCGCGGCTGAGCGCGGCGAGCAGTTCGGCGCCCGACAGCCGGCCGTCGCGCGCGACCGCGATCCGGCCCAGATCGCGGCTGCGGGCCTCGGAGCCGATCGCCCGCCCGATCGCCTCGGCAATCTCGGGGCTCAGCGTGTCGCCGACCACGCCGCGGATATCGTAGGCGCGGAAGATCGACGCCGGAGGCAGCGTCGAACCGCCCTGCTGCGAGGCCGCGCTCTCGTTCCCGGCGGCGCCGGCGGACGCAGTCTCGTCGGTTGCTGCCGACGCCGGCGGCGTCGGTGCCGCGCCCTGCTCCGGCTCTTCGTCCTCGTCGATCAGCGATCGCAGCATCCGGCTCATCTCGTCGTCTTCCTCGTTCGGGGTCTCGATCTCGAAAATCCCGTTGCCGGCCGCGGGCGGCCCGTCGGCAGCGGTCCCGGCCAGGCCCAGTTCCGGCGCGTCGATGCTGCGCTGCTCGGCCGCCTCCCGGCGCGGTTCCCCGTCGGACGTCAGCGGGGCCCCCTCTTCCGCGGTCGGGACCGGTTGCGGCCCGGGTTGCGGCTCGGGCTGCGACTCGGGGCGCGGCCGCGGGGGCGGTTCCTCGTTCGCCCGCACCTGCTCGGGCATGGGTTCGGATTCGGGCGCGGATTCGACCTGGGGTTCCCGTTCGGGTTCGGCGCGCGCGCGGCGCATCAGCAGTAGGCCGAGCAGCGCGGTCAGCAGGCCGATGCCGGTCACGCCGGCCAGCTGGCGGGTGCTCATCGGCCCGAGTGCCGCGGCGCGGCTCCAGTGCAGCCGGAACAGCGAGCCGGCGACCGGGATCCCGGGCTGGCCGGCGCGTTGCGCGCCGCCGAAGCGCCGGACGGCGATCGAGGCATCGCCCGAGTGCTGGACCAGCTGCATGGCATCCACCGACGGCGGCAGTTCGAGATGGTTGACCGCAACGCTGACCGGGAACGTCACGAGTACGGCAACCGGCGGCGTCGCGCCGGCGTCGATCCGCTCGGCGAGGGCCAGGTATTCGTCCGGCGTGCCGGCGAAATGGACCTGGGCCGGCGCGCTGCCGTCGGTGCGCGCCTCGAGCAGCATTTCCAGCGCCGCGAATCCGCTGCCCGGAAACGCGCCGACATCGACATCCTCGAGCGCCTCGCGCGCGACCACGACGTTGAGGACGTTGCGCACGCCGGCTTCGCGCAGCACCGCGACCAGCGTGTCGCGCTCGACCGCATCTTCAGAGGCGGAGGCCGCCTCGACGGCTGCGGCGAATTCATCGCTTTGCAACGCCGCGCGCAGGCTCGCGAGGTGGTCCCCGAGGTTCCCGGCCTGGGCGCGCGCGTCCGCGGCCGCATCCTCCAGCGCCATGCGCGCCTGCAGGCTGTTCCAGAACAGATAGCCGCCAAGCAGAAGCACCGCAAGTCCGGCGGCCAGCAGGATCAGCCCGATCAGCCGCGGCAACGCCGCGCCCCGTTCGGATCGCATCGATGTTCGCATCATGTCCATTTCCCCTTTTTCCTCAGCCGGTGCCGGTGTGGCCGAAGCCCCCCGCCGCGCGCGCCGACTCGTCGAACGCCGCGACCGGCCTCAGCCGGACCTGCACGACCGGCAGCAGCACCATCTGCGCGATGCGCTGGCCGGGCTCGATCCGGATCGTTTCGGACCCGCGATTCCAGCACGGCATCTTGACCGGCCCCTGGTAATCGCTGTCGATCAGCCCGACGAGATTGCCGAGCACCAGTCCCTGCTTGTAGCCCAGCCCCGAGCGCGGCAGCAACACCGCCGCCAGCGCCGGATCGGCGATGTGGATCGCCAGCCCCGACGGGATCAGCGCCGTATCTCCGGGCCCCAGCTCGACGACCTCGTCGATCGCCGCGCGCATGTCCATGCCGGCCGAGCCGTCGGTGGCGTATTCCGGCAGCGGCCATTCGCGGCCGATGCGCGGGTCGAGAATCCGGACTTCCAGCTCCCTCATTCCGGCTGCTCCTTTGCCCCGGGTGCCGCCTCGTCCATGGCGTCGGCGATGATCCCGACGAGCCGGCGCCCGAGCTCGCGCTTCGAGTCCGCACCGAGGTCCCACTGCCGTTCGGCCGAAAACACGACCAGTTCGTTCTCGCAGGTATCGAAGCCGCAATCATCGCCGACCCGGTTGGCCGCGATCAAGTCCAGATTCTTCGCCGCGAGCTTGCCGCGCGCGTTTTCGGCCACGTTGCCGGTCTCGGCGGCGAACCCGACCGTGAACGGCCGCGGGCTCGAGGCGGCGACTTCGCGCACGATGTCCGGATTGGGCACCAGCTCCACGGTCATCGGCCCGCTGCTGCGCTTGATCTTCTCGCGGCTCCTCTCGGCCGGCCGGTAGTCGGCCACCGCGGCGACCGAAACGAAGCCGTCGGCCGGCAGCGCGTCGAACACCGCCCGGTGCATTTCGGCGGCGCATTTGACATTGATCCGCTCGACGCCGGGCGGCGTCGCAAGGTGCACCGGCCCGGCGATCAGCGTGACCCCGGCGCCGGCTTCGGCCAGAGCCGCGGCGACCGCGAATCCCATCTTGCCCGACGAACGGTTGCCGATGAACCGGACCGGGTCCAGCGCCTCGTAGGTCGGACCGGCCGTGACGATGAAGCGGTTGCCTGCAAGTCGCCTGTCGCCAGCCGCGGTCATGACGCGCGCGGCGATCTCGTCGGGCGCAAGCATCCGCCCGTAGCCCTCCTCGCCGCAGGCCTGGCTTCCCGAATCCGGCCCGAGCAGGCGCGCGCCGCGCCCGGCCAGCGCCGAGGCGTTGGCCTGCACCGCCGGATGGTCCCACATGACGTGGTTCATCGCCGGCGCCAGCCACAGCCGCGCCCGGCTGGCCAGCACCAGCGTCGTCAGCAGGTCGTCGGCCAGCCCGTGGGCCAGGCGTGCGAGCAGGTCGGCCGTGGCCGGCGCAACGACGGTGTCGTCCGCCCAGCGCGCCAGCTCGATATGGCCCATGCCGGCCTCGGCTTCGGCATCGAGCAGCGTGGTGTGGACGCGATGGCCGCTGACCGCCTGCAGCGTCAGCGGCGCGATGAACTCGGTCGCGCCCCGGGTCATCGCCACGCGCACGTCGGCGCCGCGCTCGCGCAGCCGGCGGACCAGCTCGGGCGCCTTGTAGGCGGCGATGCCGGCCGAGATCCCGACCAGCACGCGGCGCGGCACGTGGGCGGATTCCGAGTTCGATTGGCTCATTTTCCTACCCGGATGCGAGAAATCCGCCGATGGCGCCCGGCGGCGAATGCGGCCATTCTGCAAGGCCTGGCGAAAGGTTACGGAAGAATTGTATGCGAATCAACGACTGGCCACTGGCCGAGCGCCCGCGCGAGCGGTTGCTGGAAAACGGGCCCGGGGCGCTCAGCGACGCGGAGTTGCTCGCGATCCTGCTGCGCATCGGCGCGCGCGGCCGCTCGGCGCTGGACCTGGCCCGGCAGCTGATCAACGAGTTCCGCGGCCTTCGGGGGCTGCTCGAGGCCGACCGGGAAACGCTGTGCGCCCGGCCGGGGCTGGGCCCGGCGAAGTACGCGCAGATTCACGCCGCGCTGGAACTGGCGCGCCGTCACCTCAAGGCGCGGCTGGCGCGCGGCGAGGCGCTGACCAGCCCCGACGCGACCCGCCGGTTCCTGTCGGCCGAGCTGCGCCACCGCCCGCACGAGGTGTTCGGCGCGCTGATGCTCGACACCCGGCACCGGGTCATCTCGTTCGAGGAACTGTTCACCGGCACGATAGATGCGGCCCATGTGCACCCGCGCGTGGTCGTCGAAAAGGCCCTGAGCCGCCAGGCCGCCGCCGTCATCGTCGCCCACAACCATCCATCCGGCGTCGCCGAGCCGAGCCAGGCCGACCTGGCCATCACACGCCGCCTGCGCGATGCGCTGGGCCTGGTCGACATCCGGCTGCTCGATCACTTCATCGTCGGCGACGGCGAGGTCGTCTCGCTGGCCGAGCGGGGGCTGGTTTGAACGTTGGCTCGTTGGCGCCGGCTTGGTCGTTCCGGGGCTGCCGAATGCAGAACCCGGAATCCCGCGACGACTGCCGCACGGCAACCGGCAAGCAAGGAAGCAAAAAAGAAACGCCGGGAAAACCCGGCGTTCTTGAAGAATTACACGAGCCGAAGCCGTGATTACTTGATCTTGGCTTCCTTGTAAATCACGTGCTTGCGCACGACCGGGTCGTACTTCTTGAACTCCAGCTTGTGCGGCGTGTTCTTCTTGTTCTTGTTGGTCGTGTAATAGTGGCCCGTCCCCGCCGAGGAAACGAGCTTGATCTTGTCGCGGGCGCTACCAGCCATGACGAGCCTCCGTTAAATCTTCTGGCCGGCCGCACGAAGGTCGGCCAGCACGGCGTCGATGCCGTTCTTGTCGATCACGCGCAGCCCCTTGGTCGAGACACGCAGCTTGACCCAGCGGTTTTCGCTTTCGACCCAGAAGCGATGGCTGTGGAGATTCGGCAGCGAGCGCTTCCGGGTCCTGTTGTTGGCGTGCGAGACGTTGTTCCCGACCAGCGGGCGCTTGCCGGTCACCTGGCAGACTCTGGACATAACGGCAATTCCAATTCCTGGGTTCGAATTCGTCGGAGGGCCCCGCCGCGACGCCCACAGCGTCGGCAGCCGATCCGTGTCAAGCGGAGCTTTATACCGCAAAAGGCCTTGAAATGCAAGATTCCCTGCCCGAATTTCTCGTGCGCGCAGCGGGTTTCAGGGGATTTCCCCTCCGCCGACCACTCGCCCCAGATCGTCTGCCACCTGCTCGATGCTCAGATCGTCGAACAGCATCACTTCCGGCTCCAGCCGTTCGTTGAACACCCAGACCGCCGAACTGTGGCTGACGTCGTAGTTGCCGGCAGCGTCCCGCTCGTCGTAGCCGTAGGTGATCCGGTAGCGCCGGGTCAGGGCCTGCAGTTGCCGCTGGCTGCCGGTCAGCCCGACCATGTCCTCGCTGAACGCCGCCGTGTAGGCGGCCAGCTGCGCCGGGCCGTCGCGGGCCGGATCGACGCTGACGAACGCCAGTTGCAGCCTGCCGCGCGCCTGCTCCGGCAGCCGGCGCGCGGCCGCGGCGAGCCGGGCCAGCGTCGTGGGGCAGACATCGGGGCAATGCGTGAAGCCGAAGTACATCGCCACCGGCCTGCCGGCGAAGACCTGTTCGGTGACGGCCTCGCCGCGCTCGTCGACCAGCTCGAAATCCAGCGGCGGCATCAGGTGCGAGATGTCCTTGCCGTGGAAGGATTCGTCGCCGCAGCCGCCCAGCAGCATGGCCAGCAGCATGGCCGGCGCGACGGCGGCGAGCCTCTCGCGACCACTGCTCACGGGGCCGTGACCGGGACGACGGTGAACGAGACCGGCCGCAGCCGGGGCTCGATGCCGTCGAACTCGAGCACGATCTCGACCGGGTCGCCCACCTTCAGCGTTTGTTGCGGCTGCATCAGCATCAGGTGCAGGCCGCCCGGCTCGAACGAGACGACCTCGCCGGGTTCGATGCGCACGCCGCCGGCCTGATGCTGCATCGCGGCCCGGCCGCCTTCAAGCACGGACCGGTGAATCATGACCCGGCCGAACGCCCCGCTGCGCGCTTCGACGAGCCGGATCTGCGCGTCGGAATGGTTGCGGATGTCCATGTAGCCGGCCATAGGCCCGCCGCCGGGTACCAGCCGCACGCGGGCGTTTTCGATCGCAAGCGGGGCGTCGGGCGAGATGCCGGACACCCACCAGAACGCGCCCGCGGCGAGCACCGCCAGCGTCAGGATTGCGCTCGTGTATTTCATGTCGTGGTCTTCCAGTTCGTTTGGGTTCCCGGGGCGAACGCGCCGGCGGTCCGGCGCGCGTGGTCGTCGTGGATCCAGAAGCGCAGCACGATCAGCGCGCCGGCCACGCTCATCATCGTCGCGGGAATCCACGTGATCAGGCCGCCGAGTTGCTGGTCGGTCAGCGGCGCCAGCGGCCAGGCCCGGCCGCAGACCGCGTAGACGTCGAACCAGACCGCATCGGCGAACGTGATGCTCGCGCCGATGACGATCTGCGGCACCATCACCGCGGCCAGCAGCAGCACCCGGGTGCCGTAACCCAGCCTGGGGGTGATCCCGCGCGATCCGTGCTCGAACATAAGCCACCAGAACAGCAACCCGTCCAGCGCCATGGTCCAGTTCATGACCCAGTACAGCGTCGAGCTCAGCATCGCGTCGAAGTGGATCTCGGGGGTCAGCCAGAACGCGATCAGGCCGACGAACAGCAAACAGGCGACGAACGGTTGCTGCAGCGCCCGGTAGCTTCTGACCCAGACCGCGCGCAGCAGGTTCCGGCGCGCGAACCACGCCGTGACCGGGCGCGGCAGCCCGCGCGCCAGCACCGGTGCCGGCATCGCCAGCGCGATCAGAAACGGCGCCAGGTGGTGCAGCGCCAGGTGCTGGCCGCGGTGGACGAAGAACATGTACTGCGACCAGTAATCGAACCGGGTCTGCGTGACCAGGTACATCAGCGCCACGCCGATGACGAACGCCGCGACCGCGCCGGCGCCCGGCAGTTCGTCCGGCGCGCTGCGGCGCAGGCCGTTCCAGTAGATCAGCAGCGAGGCCCAGACCGCGGCCTGCACCTCCCAACTGAATTCCCAGGGCACGAAGAACGCAAAGAAGTCGGACACCGGATACAGGGTCGAGTCGGAATGTCACGATTTTAGCCGCAGCGCCCCGGCCGATACGTTCCGCGCGGGGCGGCATCGTATTCGCCATCGTCCGGTTGGCAGGCTGCTCGCCAACCGGCACTCTGAACGATTCATGCCCTCGGAGGTCTGTATATTACGCGGCGTTGCGCAATCGGCTACGGGGGCGGTCAGGTTCAGATCGTAATGTCTCAAGTTCGACGGGACGGCGAAATCCAGTCGCAACGGGCCGGTTCGCGCATGCCAAAAGGCGGGGTGCAAACCCACATGAGCTGACAAGCCAAGGAGCGACAACGATGCGCTCGATGCGAATGATCCAAGGCCTTCTTGTGATGGTTTTCGCTACATTTCTGGCGGCCTGCGTCGTGCATCCTGTGGACGATCCGTATGACGATGATATCGACCACCGGATCCTCGAAGAGGTCCATCAGGCGTTCGAAATCCATGACGCGATTCACGAGGAAAGCATCGAAATTCGGGTCGACGACCGGGTCGTCTACCTGAGCGGAGTCGTCGGCTCCCACGAGGAAGCCGCACTCGCCGACGATGTCGCCAGCGATGTCGACGGCGTCATCGAGGTCCGATCAAGCGATCTGCGCGTTGTCGACTGAACACCAGTCGACCACGTGAAGCGGGCGTCGCCCGGCGCCCGCTTCCTTTCATCCACTTCCGATTTCGAATAGCGCCCGGCGGCAATGGAGGAGACATCGCCGCTTGACGTCCGGACGGGAATCGGCGAAGGTCCTGACCCGACCTTCGCTCCGGAGAACCGTCCATGTGTTTACGCTTGCCTTCGCTGGTTTTCGCCGTCGCGCTCGCCGTACTGTCATCGACATTGCCCGCCCAGCAGCGCACCGCGCTGGTCGGCGGAAGGCTGATCGACGGCTTCGGCCACCGGCCGCTGGCCGACAGCGTGATCCTCGTCGAAGACGACACCATCGTCGAAATCGGCACCGTCGGGACGTTGCCGGTGCCCGACGGCTACACGGTCGTTTCCACCGAGGGCATGGACGTGCTGCCGGGCCTTTGGGAGTCGCACGCGCACCTGATGCTGGTCGGCCACGCCGATTACCCGCACTGGGAGCGTACTTACCGCAATCGCTACGGCACCGAGATCATGCCAGCCGCGGCGGTGCAGTTGCTGCTGGCAGGCGTCACGTCGGCGCGCGACCTGGGCGCGCCGCTGGAGGTATCGATCGACGTGCGCGACCGGATCGCGAACGGCGAGATTCCAGGGCCCAGGCTGTTCGTTTCCGGCCCGTTCCTGCAGCACGAGGTCGAGGACTGGGAGTCGCACTACCGCTGGGCGGTCGAGGGCGCGGACGATGCGCGCGCCAGGGTCGACCAACTCGCCGACGCCGGCGTCGACGTGATCAAGCTGATCGACCAGGACAAGATGACGCTGGAGGAGGCGCAGGCCGTGGTCGACGCCGCCCACGCCCGCGGGCTCAAGGTGGTTGCGCACTCGCACCGGCCCGACGAGATCCGGCGCGGGCTCGCGATCGGCGTCGACAACTTCGAGCACACCGGGCTGACGACCGCTCCCGCATACCCCGAAGACGTCATGCGCATGCTCGCCGAGCGCACCGCGACCGGGCGGATCGCCGGCGGACCGCTGTTCTGGACGCCGACCGTCGAGGGACTGTACAGCTATACCGACCTGGTCGACAACCCCGAACCGCTCGACGACCCGTGCTGGCGGAGGGGCCTGAGGCCCGACACGATCGCCGACATCCGCCAGTCGATCGCACACCCCGGCAAACTTTCCTACATGCAGCTCCACCCGCTGCGCGCGCCGACGCTCAAGCGCAAGATCGCGCAGCTGAAAGAAGCCGGCGTCGTATTCCTGGTCGGCACCGATTCGGGCGTGCCGATGAACTTCCACTGCGACTCGACCTGGCGCGAAATGGACGGGCTGGTCGAAATCTTCGGCATGGAACCGATGGAGGTCCTCCGCGCGGCCACCTACTGGCCGGCGGTGATGATGGGCGTCGACGACGAGCTGGGCACCGTCTCGCCCGGAAAGAAGGCCGACATCATCGCCGTTGACGGCGACGTGCTCGAGCACATCAATTTGCTGCAGAACGTCGAGTTCGTGATGAAGGGCGGCATCGTGTTCAAGCAAGACGGTCAAGTCATCGAATCGCACCTTTGAAAACGGCCGGGGCCAAGCCGTGATCGAATTCGAGAACCGAGTGCCCACGCCTTCGGAATATTTGTGTCTTACTAACGTTAGTCAGCCGACATTCAGAGCTTCGGACACGTTCGCTCGCAAGGCGCGCTGGCGAAGGCATAGTTGAGCCTACGTCGAGCCAGCGGAACGCTGCGAGCGGGCGTGCCCGGAGGGCGCGCCCGGCATGTACATGGTTGTCGGAAGAGAGTAATCGCCGGGGAAGTCGCGGAGACCGCAGGCCTACAGTCCGCGAATCGGATATACTATTCATAAATACAGTATCGCCGCGAGTTGAATGAAAATCCCCACCCCTCGCCCCGGCCGCGGCGCAGTTTCAAATCGGGCCGGGAGATTTGCCCGCGAGGCCCGCGAACCCGTCGCCGACACATGGGCCACGGAACTCGACGCGCTTCCGAAACTGTCGACCGTGACGCACGCCGAGACAGCGAAATCGATCATTTCGCACAATGCCTCACCCGACGTGCCATTCGAGCAGTCCATCAACCCCTACCGGGGATGCGAACATGGATGCCTCTACTGCTATGCCCGTCCGACACACAGCTACCTGGACCTGTCGCCCGGGCTGGACTTCGAGACACGGCTGTTCTACAAGCGCAATGCGGTCGAGCTGCTGGAGGCCGAGCTGCGCAGGCCCGGCTACGTCTGCAAGCCGATCACGATCGGCGCAAACACCGATCCGTACCAGCCGATCGAGCGCGAGCACCGGCTCACCCGCCGGCTGCTCGAGAAGATGCTCGAGTACCGCCACCCGGTCAGCCTGATCACCAAGGGCGTGCTCGTCGAGCGCGACCTGGACCTGCTCTCCGAGCTCGCCGGGCTGAACCTGGTCTCTGTCTTCATCAGCGTCACCAGCCTGGATGACGAACTGAAACGCCGGCTGGAACCCCGGGCGGCTTCGGCCGCGGCGCGCCTGCGCGCGATCGAACGGCTGAGCGGAGCCGGCATCCCGGTCGGCGCGCTGGTCGCCCCGGTCATCCCGGCGCTGACCGACCACGAACTCGAAGCCATCCTCGAGCGTATCGCTGAAGCCGGTGCAAGCTCGGCATCGTACATCCTGCTGCGGCTGCCGCACGAGGTCGCCGACCTGTTCGCCGAATGGCTCGAGGCCCACTACCCCGACCGCGCCCGGCACGTCATGAGCCTGGTTCGCCAGTCCCGCGGCGGAAAGGACTACGACTCGGCCTGGGGCACGCGCATGCGGGGCACCGGTCAGTTCGCCGACCTGATCGAAATGCGCTTCCGGCTGGCCTGCGGCCGGTTGGGGCTGAACCGCCGCGGCAACGAGGGGTTGAGAACCGATCTGTTCGCCGCCCCGGCTCGTCCTGGCGACCAGCTCGAACTGATCTCCTGAGCGCGCCTGCTTTGGGCAAGCGAATCCGTATCCCGTCCTGTATTCTCCGGCGTTGACTGCGTAGGACAGCGACGAGACGCAGCCAGCAAGGGGAATCCGATGCCGAACTTTCACGACAGCGAACGCCAGCGCCGCAACGTCCTGCTGGTCATGATGGCCGTCACCGCCACGGCCGGCCTGTTCTTCGTCAGCCAGAACCTGCAGCGCGGACTGTTCTGGGGAGCCGTGATCGAGGCCGTATTCGTCGCCTATTCGGTGATTCTGATGCCGGTGGTCCTGAATGCGCAGCATCTCCGGCGCTGGACCGTGGCCTACGTGGTGCCGTGGAGCTGCGCGATGATCGCGATCCTGGCCATGCCGGGTTCGTCGCCGACCGTTTTCATCTGGCCGGTGCTATTGCCGCTGGTGCTGCACTTCCTGCTCGGGCGTGGGCTGGGTCTGGTGCTGTCGACTGCGGGACTGCTGGCCGCAATACTTATCGGATGGCAGCGCTTCGGTTGGCCGCACGGAGCGGACGAAGCGGTACTGGCAGGCAACCTTGTGCTCGCCGCAGTGCTGGCGCTGCTGCTCGCGCACGTCTACGAGCGCGGCCGCGAGCTGAGCGAGCAGCGATTGCACGAGCTGGCCACGACCGACACGCTGACGCAATTGCCGAACCGGATGCTGCTCGACGAAACCTTCGAGCGCTTCTCCGCCATTGCACGCCGGCGCGGCACCGCACTTTCGCTGCTGATTATAGATCTGGATCACTTCAAGCGCATCAACGACTGTTACGGCCACGCCGCAGGCGACCGGGTACTGGTGGAGTTCGCGCGGTTGCTGCGCCGGCGTCTGCGCGGCGGTGATTTCATCTGCCGTCACGGCGGCGAGGAATTTCTCGCGCTGCTGCCCGAGACCGACGCCGGGCAGGCCGCAATGCTCGCCGAGGCGCTGCGGACGGCGACCGAGGCCACGCTGATCGAGTTCGGCGACGCGTCGATCGCGCTGTCGATCAGCATCGGCGTCGCCGAACTTGCGCCGGACGCAGCCGATCTGGACGCCATGCTGCGAGTTGCCGACCGCCGCCTCTACCGTGCCAAGTCGCTGGGCCGCAACCGCGTGGTCGGACTCGCAGAACGATCGGCGTGATGTCTCGCGCCCGCGCCGAGACCGCGATTTGGTTATGCTGCGGGCTTTGCAAAGATCAGGCTCGAAAACATGCGCATCATTTCCCTCGCCCTGGCGTTTCTCGCCGCCTCGTCGGCCGCGGCCGCCGGGGCCGGGCACTTTCTGCCCGGCAGCCAATACGATCCGGAGGCACCGAAGTTCGAAGAGGTGCTCGGCTATGCCGCCGGCGAACGGATCAGCCACCCGCGCGACATCCATCGCTGGTTCGAGGCGCTTGCCGAGGCCTACCCGGACCGGATCCGGCTGGTTCCGTATGCGACGAGCTGGGAAGGCCGCGACCTGTTCTACGCCGTGATCGGCACGCCTGAACGCATCGCCGATCTCGATGCCATCCGCGCCGATATCCGGACCATCGCGCAGCCCGGGCAGCATGCCTCGTCGGAAGTCGAACAGGCGCTGGCGCGGGTGCCGGCGACGGTCTGGATCGCCGCGTCGGTGCACGGCAACGAGATCTCGCCGGCCGACGGCGCGATGGTCACCGCCTGGCACCTGCTGGCGGCGCGCGACGATGAACTGGTCGATTCGGTCCTGGCCAACACGCTGGTGTTCATCAACCCGATGCAGAACCCGGACGGGCGAGCGCGCTTCGTGCACGGCTTCGAGATGGCCGAGGGGCTGGAGCCGGCCGCGTCCCGGCTCGCGGCCGAGTACGACGAGCCGTGGCCGTCGGGGCGCGTCAACCACTACCTGTTCGACCTCAACCGCGACTGGCTCGCGATCACCCAGCCGGAGACGCAGGGCCACGTCGAAGCGCTGCTCGACTGGTACCCGCTGGCGTTTGTCGACGCCCACGAGATGGGTTCGGATTCGACGTTCTTCTTCGCGCCCGAAGCGCTGCCGTACAACCCGCTGCTGGCCGACGGCCAGCGCGAGAGCCTGGCGCTGTTCGGGCGCAACAACGCGCGCTGGTTCGACCGCTTCGGTTTCCCGTACTTCACGCGCGACATCTTCGACGCGTTCTATCCGGGTTACGGCGCGAGCTGGCCGTCTTACTACGGCGGCGTGGCGATGACCTACGAGCAGGGTTCGGCGAACGGATTGGTGATGCGACTGCGCGACGGCCGGGAAATGACCTACGCCGACACCGTGCGCGAATACTTCGTCGCGATGTTGGCCACGATTCAGACCGTCTCGGAAAACCGCGACAAGCTCTGGCGCGATTTCGTCGAATATCGCCGCGCCGGCAGCGAGCTGGCGCGCAGCGAAGGGCCCCGCGCCTGGGTCATCCCGGCCCAGCGCGACCAGGGCGGCGCCGACCGGCTGGCCGGCCTGCTCGCCCGGCACGGCGCCGACGTCTATCGCACCGGGCAGACCGTGAACGCGTGCGGGCGCGAACTCGGCGCCGGCAGCTACGTCGTGCCGGCCACGCAGCCCGCCTATCGCAAGCTGCGCGTGCTGATGGACCGCGACATCGGGATGGACGCCGCGTTCGTCGCCGAGCAGGAACGGCGGCGCGCCAAGGACCTGCCCGACGAGATCTACGACGTCACGGCCTGGTCGCTGCCGTTGATGTTCAACGTCGAGACGCTGGAATGTTCGCGAGCCGTCGCCATCGAGAACATGGCGCGGGTCGGCCCCGGCGAGACGCCGGCCGGCCGGGTCGCCAGCCCGGATGGCGCGGTCGCGTTCCTGGTCCCGGGCGGCTCGCGCGCCACGGCGCGCATGCTGGCCGCTGCACTGCGACGCGGGCTGGAAGTCCATTCCAACGAAGATCCATTCACGCACGCCGGGCGCAGCTACCCGGCCGGCACCTTGATCTTCCCGACCGCACCGAACCCCGACGACGTCGCGACGGTGCTCGACCAAATCGCCCGCGACACCGGCGCCGCGATCACCGGCGTCGATTCGAGCTGGATCACCGCAGGGCCGAGCTTCGGCAGCGAAAAGGTCCGCCGCCTCGTCACGCCCCGCGTCGCGCTGGCCTGGGATACCCCGACCGACGTCTATTCGCCGGGTGCGGTCCGGTTCGTGCTCGAACGCCAGATCGGCTTCCCGGTCGTTCCGATCCGGACCTCGACGCTGGCGCGGGCCGACCTGAACCGGTTCGACGTCGTCATCATGGCCGACGAATCGCGCTGGCGCGGCGGCGGCTACGCCGATGTACTGGGCGAGCGCGGTCGCGACAATCTCGCCGAATGGGTCGAGAACGGCGGCGTGCTGGTGACGATGGCCGGCGCCACCGAATGGGCCGCGCACCCGGACGTGGACTTGCTGTCGGCGCGCGCCGAATACCAGCTACGCGAAGACAGCGATGAGGACGGCAATGGCAATGGCAATGGCAATGGCAATGACGATGCCGACGAGGCGCGCGTGCCGGGAACGCTGATCGAGACGGCCGAAGAATTCGATCAGGCCGCACAACCCGACAACGAGAACCCCGATCCGGTCGCCGGAGTGCTCGTGCGCGCGGTCGTCGACCAGGACCACTGGCTGGCCTCGGGCGTGGCCGAAACGGTCCACGTGCTGGTGCGCGGCGACCGCGTGTTCCAGCCGATCAAGCGCGATCAGGGCGCCAACGTCGTCCGTTTCGCCGCGGCCGATGAACTGGTCACGGCCGGTCACCTGTGGGATCAAAACCGCCGGCAACTGGCGTACAAGCCGTTCGTCGTCGTGCAGCCGAAAGCCCGCGGCATGGTCATCGGCTTCACCGAGGATCCGGCCGTGCGCGCCTATCTCGACGGGCTGAACATGCTGCTGGTCAACGCAGTGCTGCGGGCGCCGAGCTATAGCGAGAAGTTGCGGTAACCCGACCAGGCCGGTTCCGCTTGCAACTCGCACCTGCCCGTCCTATAGTTGCCAGCGCGCGGTCATCCGCGCGCCCGTTTTTATTGGAATATTGCAGCCGACTCCCGATTGGCACGGTCGGCAGGAGCGTTTCGTGCCGGTATATTCGCCCGAGCCCATTCAATACAAAGCCAGGCGCGACGCCGGTGCGTCGCAATCTCCCGAATCCATGGCGCGGCGCCGCCTGCTCGGCGCCGGGGCCGGCCTTGCCGCCGGCGTGCTGCTGGGCCCGGCCTGGGCCGCGGCGGCCACGGCCGGCGAGCGGCGGCTGAAATTCCTGAACCTGCATACCGGCGAGCGGCTGGCCGCCGTCTATCACGCCGACGGCGCCCGGATCGAGACCGAGTGCCGCGCGATCGACCGGGTGCTGCGCGATTTCCGCACCGGCGATGTCGCCCGGATCGACCGCGACCTGCTCGATGTGCTCTACCTGCTGCAGCAGAAGGTCGACACGCCAGGCGAATTCCACGTGATTTCCGGGTATCGCTCGCCAAAGACCAATGAGAAGCTGCGCGCGGCCGGCCGCGGCGTGGTCAAGGGCAGCCTGCACACCCAGGCGCGCGCCATCGACATCCGCCTGCCCGGCTGTGCGCTGACCGACCTGCGCAAGGCCGCGCTTGCGCTCGAGCGCGGCGGGGTCGGTTACTACCCGAAGTCGGATTTCATCCACATCGACACCGGGCGCGTACGTTACTGGTAGCAGGCAAGCGCCGGACACGCCGCCCGGTCCTGTCTGGCATGAGACGCGTCATTCGAAAACGACGGACGACTCCCCGGGTTCGGCTGCTCCACGCCGTTGCGGTGCTGCTCGCGCTCGGCCTGCCGGTGCTTGCACCGGCCATCGAACCGCCCGCGCAATGCATCGCCGCCACTGTCGACGACGTGCTGGGCGCGCAACCCGATCCACACCGGAGCGAGGCGCTGCGCGATCTCTACGGCAGCCAGGCCTGGCGCCCGGCGTGGCTGGAAACCGCACGTTCCAATGCCGACCTTCGCGCACTGATCGAGTTGCTCGAAAACGCGGGCCGTCACGGTCTCGACCCGGACGCATACCGTCCGGCGGAGTTGCGCCGCTGCCTCGCGGCCACCACACCCGAACACCGCGCCCGACTCGACGTGCTGCTGAGCGATGCGCTCCTGCGCTACAGCCGCGACGTGCGCACCGGCGGGGCGAATTTTCCGGCCCTCGACCGGCAGTGGCATCACGACCCGCCCCGGTTCGACGCAGTGGCGTTCATCGACGAGCTCGCTGGCCAGCCGGACCCGGCTCGGCACCTGGCCGAACTTCCGCCGCCGCACGAGGGCTACCGGCGCCTGGCCGACGCGCTGGCCGAACTCGAGCGCAGGCGCGCGGCCGGCAATGACTGGCCGCAAGTGCCGGCCGGGCCCGTCCTCGAGGTCGGCGACACCCATCCGCACGTGGCGCTGTTGCGCACGAGGCTGACCCGCGAGGGCGCCGAGGACGTCCCGGCGCCGGTGCAATCGCCCGAGTTCTTCGACCGACCGCTCGCCGAGGCGCTGCGCGCGGCCCAGCGCCGGTTCGGCATCGCCGCCGACGGCGTGCTCGGTCCGGCCACGCGCCGGGCGCTGAACCGCACGCTGGATGAGCGCATCGAGCAGGTCCGGCTCAACCTGGACCGCTGGCGCTGGCTGCCGGACGATCCCGGCGAGCGCTACATCCTCGTCAACCTGGCGCGCTTCCGGCTCGATTTCATCGAAAACGGCGAATCGGTGATGACGCAGAAGGTCATCGTCGGCCAGCCGTACCTTTCGACCCCGGCGTTCGCCGACGAGATGACCTACCTGGTGTTCAACCCGTACTGGGAAATTCCGCCCAACCTGGGGCGGCGCAGCGTCGTGCCGAAACAGCTCGAGAATCCGGATTATTTCCGCGACATGGGCATCGAGATCCTGTCGGGATGGCAAGATCCGAAGCCGGTCCCGCTCGCCAAGGCCGATCTCGAGGCACACCAGCGCCGGGAGATCAACTACCGCCTGCGCCAGGCGCCGGGGCCCAGGAACGCGCTCGGCCGCGTCAAGTTCATGTTCCCCAACGAATTCAACGTCTACCTGCACGACACGCCGGAGCGCGAACTGTTCGAACGCGACGTACGCACGTTTTCCTCCGGCTGCGTGCGCGTCGAGCGGCCGCAGGACCTGGCCGGGCGCATCCTGGCCGCCCAGGGCTGGAGCGCGGCCGACGTCGAGGCCCGCTTCCAAGGCAAGTCCGACCAGACGATTCCGCTCGACTCGCCGGTGCCGGTCTACCTCGGCTACTGGACCGCGTGGGTCGACGACGACGGCCGGCTGGTCTACGCCGACGACGTCTACGGTCGCGACGAAAAACTGCTCGCCGAACGCTACGCGGGGCATCCGGCAGCCGCGCCGGACCGGGAAGGCTCGGGATAGCGTCAGTCAGCGAGGAATTCGCGCAGCACCTCGGCTTTAGTGGCGATCCCGTAGACACCGTCGAGGTGGCCCATGGTGCCGTGGATTTCCTCGAGCCGGCTCGGCTTGCCCAGTGCCTCGAGCCGTTCGTGCGCATCGCGAGCCAGTTCGGGGCGCAGCAGCAGGTCGCCGGCCGCCGGCAGAAACAGCGATTTCGCCCGGACCTTTTCGAACGCGGCATCGAGGCTGTCGCCGTGCCCGGCGAAGAATAGCTGGCTGGCGCGCACCAGGTAGAGCACGTGATTGGCGTCCTGCACCTCGGCCCGCGCTCGCGCCCGCGCGCGCAGCCAGTCGGTGACCGGGAAACCGTTTTCGATCGACGCCAGCGGCCCGGGCGGGACGCCTTCACGTGCCCCGAACTGCTGCGCGAAGAAGTCCGGATGCAGCGCGTTCTGCGTGACCAGCATCATGGCCGCGGTCAGCCCGTCCAGCGGTCGAGTCTTGCCGTAGTAGTCGCCGCCGCGCCAGTTCGGATCGAGCCGGATCGGGACGGCCCACGACTCGAGCAGCGCGATCTCCCAGGCGCGCATCCGGCCGGCGCCGATCACCGAGACCATGCGCTCGACCCGGTCCGGATACGCCACGGCCCACTCCAGCGCCTGCAGCGCGCCCATCGACGCGCCGATTACCGCGTGCAGCCGCTCGATGCCCAGCGAGTCGAGCAGCCGGCGCTGGACCTCGACGAAGTCGCGGATCGTGACGACCGGGAAATCCAGCCCGTAAGGCTCGCCGGTGCGCGGGTCGATGGTCGCCGGGCCGGTCGTGACGACGTTCGGGTCGTGCACGTTGGCGTTGACCAGCGTGTCGACGCTAATGACATAGTACTCGTTCGTATCGATCGCCTTGCCCGGTCCGATGATCGCGTCCCAGTAACCGGGCTCCGGGTCGTCGGGCGAATATTTGCCGGCCGCGTGCGAGGTGCCCGAGAAGAAATGGGTGACGAGAATGACTTTGCTGCGCCCGGCATTCGGTTCGCCCCAGGCCTCCCAGCCGACGCGCACCTCGGGGAGCGTCTCGCCGCCCACGGTTTCGAAATCGGCCGTCGTGAATACCTGCTTTTCGACCAGAATTTCGTCTGCCTGCACGGCCGGCGCAAGCAGTATCAATACAGCGATGGCAATCCGGATCATGGCGCTTTCCGCGTTCGGGATTCCGGCCATTCCACCAGATGCCGTGCCGCCGGTAAAGTGCACTTTGGGGAAATCGCGCCTCCCATCGGTTATCGAAACCGGTCACCGGCCGGGCCGGCCGGCGTGCGAAACTCCCCGTTCCGTGTCGCAGGTCGGAGTCCATCGATGAGTCAGCCGAAAGTCCTCGCCTTCGCCGGAAGCACCCGGCGCGCGTCGTTCAACCGCCGGCTGCTTGCCGTCGCCGTGCCGATGCTAGGCGGCGCCGGCGCGGATGTCCGGCACTTCGAACTGGCCGACTACCCGATGCCGCTTTTCAACGAGGATATCGAGGCCGAACTCGGCCAGCACGAAAACGCCACGCGGGTTCGCCGGATGATGCTGGAGGCCGACGCCTTCATGCTGGCCTGTCCCGAGTACAACAGCTCGATCACGCCGTTGATGAAAAACGTCATCGACTGGGTCTCCAGGGCCGAGGACGGCGGCGGAAACCTCGACGCCTACAAGAACAAGCGGGCGCTGCTGCTCGGCGCCTCGCCCGGCCGACGCGGCGGCGCCCGGGCGATCGCTACCGTGGCTTCGATCCTCCGCAATATCGGCACCGAGGTCTATCCTGAGCACTTCGCGCTGCCGGCGGCCGGCGATGCGTTCGGCGATGTGGGCGGCCTGGCCTGCGCGGAGCACGAAACCGAATTGCGTCGCGTCGTCCGCGGTTTCGCCGGCTGGCTCGCGTAGGGCGGGCGAGCCTGGCGGCGCAAAGGCTGGGGCACCCATGAAAAAGTTCATGAAAACGCCACTGGTATTTGCACCGGCCAACTTTTATACTCGCTCTTTTCCAACTGTCGTCGACCGGGGTTCGCACCCGCTGCCGAATCAGGCACCCGGAATTGGCGGCGCCGGCAATAAAAACGGAGGGATGAGAAATGGCTGGAATCAGGGATTTGCTGATCGACCTTGGCAAGGATGCCGAACTGGCCGCGGAGTACGCAAGGAATCCGCGTGCGGTGATGGCGCGCTACGGCTGCAGCAGCGACGACGTGCAGGCCATGCTCGACAAGGATGTGGACAAGCTCAAGCAGGCCAGTGGCCTTTCGGAGCTGGAGTCGAACGGCATTATCAAGGCCTACGACTACAAGTAGCCAGCCGCCGTCCGCCGGACTCGACATGCACCGCGGCGCTGCCTGCCTGCTCGTTGCCTGTCTGAACGCCGTCTGGCTTTTCATTGCCGGAGCGGGGGCGGTCGAGATGGATCGATCGACGTTCGCGCAAAAGCTCGAACGGGCCGCCGAGCTCGATGTCTCGGCGCCGTGGCGCGAGTCGCAGCAGGTCCTCGACGAGATCCGGCCCTACCTCGATCTGGCCACCGAGGATCAGCGCGCGCAGTTCGTCTACCTGGACGCGCGCCACCAGTCGCTTGCCGGCGACCTCGCCGGCGGGCTGGAACGGGTCAAAGTCCACCTCGAGCACGACATGTCGGACCGATGGCGCCTGCGCCTGTTGCGCCTGGGTGCCAACGTTGCTGTCATTGCCCGGCGCTTCGAGGACACGTTCACGCTGCTCGCCGAGGCGCTCGCCCTGCTCGAGCAGAATGCGGGCTCGGCCTACGACGAAGGGGTGTACAGCGTGGCCTCGTACGTCTACACCCGCGTCGGAGAAATCGAACGCGGGCTGCGCTACGGCAAGCTGGCAACGCAGATTGCCGAGCACCACGGCACCTTGCGCGACCAGTGCATCGCGCCGCAGCGCGTCGGCTACGCCTACAAGATGGCAGGGGAGATCGAGGCCGCCCGGACCTGGTACGAGCGGGGGCTTGAAAACTGCCGTGCCAGCGGGGACGAACTGATTACCGGCGTCACCGAGGCCGGCCTGGCCGACCTGTTGCGCATGCACGGCGAGATCGACCGTGCGCTCGAACTGTTCGATTCGGCAATGGCGCGCCTGCGGGAAGCCGATTTCGAGAGCGGGCTGGCCGAAGCGCGCCTTTACCGGGCCCGGCTGGAGAACGCGCGCGGCAACCACGCAAAAGTCCGCGATCTGCTGGAGCCGAGCCTCGACCAGTTCGAGGCAGAGAAGAACTGGGACTACCTCGCCGAGGCCCACGAGATGCTGGCCGAAATCGCGCGCGGGCACGGAGACCTGGCCCTGGCGCTCGAGCACTACGACCGCCACATGGCTGCGCGCGAGCGCCACTTGAACATGGTCCGGGCGCGCCAGCTCGCCTATCTCGAGGTGGATTTCGACCTTCAGCACAAGGAACAGCAGCTGGCGCTGCTGCGCGAGCAGGCGCGAGTCAGCGAACTCGAGGCCGAGACGCAGCGCCAGCGCGTGCGCCTGACCATCTTCGGCTACGTGATCGCCGGGTTCCTGTTTCTCGTGCTGGTGCTGCTACTGGTGCATGCCACGCGCGAGCG
This sequence comes from Wenzhouxiangellaceae bacterium, assembly GCA_032251475.1. GTDB lineage: Bacteria > Pseudomonadota > Gammaproteobacteria > Xanthomonadales > Wenzhouxiangellaceae. The sequence goes on from JAVVDX010000023.1 coordinate 24,023, forward strand.
GCGTCGCTTCCAGGGACTTTCGCACCTTGACGGCCTGACCGGCGTCAGCAACCACACGCGCTTTTTCGAACGGGCCGGCGAGGAGCTGACGGACTGCCGGCGCGGGAATCTGCCCTTCACGCTGATACTCGGCGATATCGATCATTTCAAGCAGGTCAACGATCGCTTCGGTCACGCGTTCGGCGACGACATCCTGCGGCTGATCGGCTCGCGGCTGCGCGAAAGCTTCGGCAATGACGGCGTGATCGGCCGGATCGGCGGCGAAGAGTTCGCAATCGCGCTGCCGGGAATGCGCACCGATGATGTCCAGGAACCGATCGAAAAGTTCCGCCAGGCCCTGAGCGAGACCCGTGCCGAGGACATGCCCATGCCGATCACCATGAGCTTCGGCATCGCCGAGCCGCGAAACGCCTCCGAGACGCTGACGACCATGCGCGAGCGCGCCGACCAGGCCTTGTACGATGCCAAGCGCACCGGCCGCGACCGCGTCGTCCAGGCCTGTGCCTGATCCCGAAAGGGGCCGGCTGGTCGTCGTCGGCTGCGGCTTCCAGCCGAGCCGGCACGCCAGCCAGCGGTCGATCTCCGAGATCGCCCGGGCCGAGGTCGTGTTTGCGCTGACCGACGCCTTCGCGCTCGACTGGATCGCCCGGCACAACCGTAACCTGCACGATCTGAGCCGGTTCTACGCCGACGATCGCGACCGCCGGGCGAGCTACCGCGACATGCAGCAGGCGATCGTCGACGAGGTCCGGGCGGGCCGGCGCGTCTGCGTGGTGTTCTACGGCCACCCGGGCGTGTTCGCCCAGGTCGGGCGCAAGGCGCTGGCACAGGCGCGAACCGACGGCTTCGAGACGGCGATGGAGCCGGGCATTTCGGCCGAGGCGTGCCTGTACGCCGACCTCGACCTGGATCCCGGCGAACACGGCCTCCAGTCGCTGGAAGCCACGCAGCTGCTGATCGAGAAGCGCAATATCGATCCATCCGCGTTGCTGCTTCTGTGGCAGATCGCCCAGACCGGCAATCTCGCCTGCACCGGCTTCGATGCACGCGCCGAATGGCTGGAATTGCTGGTCGACAAGCTCTCGCGCTGGTATCCGCGCGACCATGAAGTGATTCTCTACCAGGCGGCCACGCTGCCGATCCAGGATTTCCGTGCCGATCGAATCGGTCTCGTCGAGCTGCCCGGGGCGCGTATTTCCAGCGCCACGACGCTGGTCGTGCCTCCGTACGGGCGACCGGAACCCGACCGCGCCGTGCTCGAGCGGCTCCGGACCCTTGGTTAGCGTCGGCCGCGCCCGGCCGACCTTCGCGAAGGGGTCCACAACCTCTGAATTACCCCACCGACTGCGGCCAGCCGCCGGCGTCGATGGTCTCGACGTAGGCGTGCCAGGTCGCGTAGCCGAGCAGCGGGATCACGACCACCAGCCCGAGGCCGGCGGTGGCGAAGCCCAGCCCGGTCAGCAGCACGATCAGCGCGATCCATACCGCCATCGCCGGCTTGTTTCGGAGAACGGCATTCACGCTCGTGATGCACGCGGTGATCATGTCGGCATCGCGGTCGACGATCATCGGCAGCGAAAACGCCGCGGCCGCGAACGTCACCAGCGCGAAGATCGAGCCCACCGCCGAGCCGATCGCCAGGAAGCGCAGCAACTGGGCGAACTCGACCTGCTCGCCGACGGGGAAGAACACGTGCACCATCACGCCGGCGCGCACCCAGACCAGGAAGATCACCAGCAGCACCAGCGCGAACACCAGCCCGTCGCGCAGCGCCAGCCGCATCCGCCGAAATGACCGCGCCAGCGATGGCCGCTCGCCGCGTCCGATCTGGCGGCTGACCGAGTACAGGCCGGTGGCCAGCAATGGTGCGACGAACACAAAGCCCGACAGCATGGCCAGCACCAGCACATAGCTGCCCAGCGCCCAGGCCAGCGCCGACACCGCCAGGCTGATCGCGAACACGAGTCCCCCGTAGGCCAGGCTGACGGCGGGGCCGGCGCGCAAGTCGCGCCAGCCGGCCGCGATCCAGCCGATCGGTGCGCCGGGCCGGAGCGTGCGGCTCGGCGCCGCGAGCGGCCGGCCGGGCGGGGTACCGGCGCGCTGAGGGTCGTCTTCGGTCATGGCTGCGGGTTCCCGGCGACTTGGAATCGGTGGATCAAACGGCGTAAGTTAACGTTCACGCCTCGGCGCGTCATTGTGCATTGCACAAAGCCAGTGTATGCTGACCGCGTCATCCCGCCGAGGATCCCCTGCATGCCGCTCAATCCGTTCGAGGCCGCGTCCGAAGCGACGCGCTACTGGGTCGATGCCGCTCAGCGCTCGCTGCTGTTCCTGGACACGCTGCGCCAGCGCGGCAACCGCACGCTGGAGCACCGTGAAGCCGGCAAGCCGCCGGTGCTGGTGTTCGATTACGAAACCGTGCTCGACGCCGCCTCGTTCGAACGGCCGTGCAACTACCTGCTGCTGAAGATCGCACCGCCCGAGGACGCGCCGACCGATCCGGACAAGCGCCCGTTCGTGATCTTCGATCCGCGCGCCGGCCACGGCCCCGGCATCTCCGGCTCCAAGGAATCGAGCCAGGTCGGCGTCGCGCTGCGCGCCGGGCATCCGGTCTATTTCGTCTCGTTCCGGCCCGAGCCCGAGCCGCACCAGACCCTGCGCGACGTCGCCGCGGCCGAGATCCGCTTCCTGCAGCACGTCGCGTCGCTGCATCCGGAGGCGCCGAAGCCGGCCATCGTCGGCAACTGCCAGGCCGGCTGGGCGATCATGATGCTGGCCGCGCACGCGCCCGAACTGGCCTCGATGATCGGAATCGCCGGCGCGCCGCTGGCGTACTGGTCCGGTGTCGAAGGGCGCAATCCGATGCGCTATTTCGGCGGCCTGACCGGCGGCACCTGGGCCTCGGCGCTGGCCGCCGACCTCGGCGGCGGCACGTTCGACGGCGCGAACCTGGTCTCGAACTTCGAAAGCCTGAACCCCGGCCACGCGCTGGTCGGCAAACCCTACCGGCTCTACGCCAACGTCGACACCGAAGCCGGGCGCTTTCTCGACTTCGAGCGCTGGTGGAGCGGGTACTTCATGCTCTCGCGCGAGGAAATCGTCGAGCTGACCTCGGAGCTGTTCGTCGGCAACAAACTGACCCAGGGCCGGATCCTGGCCGACGACGGCTCGCCGATCGACCTGCGCGCGATCCGCTCGCCGATCGTCGTCATCGCGTCGGAAGGCGACAACATCACGCCGCCTCCGCAGGCCCTGAACTGGGTCCTGGACCTGTACGCGGACGTCGAGGAAATCCGCGCCAACGAGCAGACCATCGTCTACACCGTCCATCCCGACATCGGCCACCTCGGCATCTTCGTCTCCGGCCGGGTCGCGGCGCGCGAGCACGATTCGCTGGTCAACTCGCTGGACCTGATCGACACGCTGCCGCCGGGCCTGTACGAGATGGTCATCGACGAAATCTGCCGCGAAACCGACGACGGGATTGTCTGCGATACCTACCGGCTGCACTTCGAGCAGCGCACGCTCGACGATATCCGCGCCTGGGACGACGGCCGCGCCGACGAGGAGCCGTTTCGCGCCGTGGCACGGTTTTCCGAGATCAACGAGGGGCTCTACTCCAGCTTCTGCGCGCCGTGGGTGCAGATGTTCGCGAACCCGGCGCTGGCACAGCTCAACCGGCTGATGAATCCGCAGCGGCTGCGCTACACGATGTTTTCCGACGCCAACCCGCTGATGGCCGGCGTCCGGGCCGGTGCCGGACTGGTGCGCGCCAACCGGCGCGAGGTCGGACCCGACCACCTCTTCCGCCGGCTCGAGCGCGGCATGGTCGAATCGTTCCAGGAGCTCATCGACCAGGCCGCCGAACAGCGGGACCTTGCGATCGAGCAGGTGTTCAAGGCCATCTGGACTCACCCTCTGATCCAGGCGCTGGCCGGCGAGATGGCCACCCACGCCGATTCGAAAAAACCGGCAGCCAGCCAACGCAAAGCGCTGGAGCAGTTGCGCGACCTGAAGCTGAAGGCGATTGCGGCGCGCGAACACCGCGGCGACTTCGCCGACGCGGTGCTGCGCATGGTCTACGCGGCGATCAAGGCCGGCCGGCGCGTCGACGCCCAGGCCTTCGCCGCCGCGCGCGAAATCTGGGACAAGCACGAACGCTTCGCCGGGCTGGAGCGCGACCGATTCATCGAAAAGGCGCGCGAGGCCGCGCTGATGGTCGCGTTCGACGAGGACAGCGCACTGGCCGCGCTGCCGGAGCTGCTGCCGAGCCAGACCGACCGCGACGATGCGCTGCACATCATCGTTCGCATCATCGAGCTGCACCCCGACACCGCGCCGGAACTGGAAGCCGTGCGCGCCCGGGCCGAGGCATTGCTGGCCGAGGCGGAACCGGCTTGACGAGCCGCGCGGCCGGTTGACGGCGATCACGTATTCAGGTCACCGCCCCTGGGAGCCCTCCCGCGCTTGCGAGGGAGCGTTTGGATGGGGGCGCCAAGTGTCCTATCCGACCTGCAGCCGGGCGTTCCAGAGCCGCTGATAGATCTCCCGGCAATGCTCGGCCACCTCGCGTGCCGCACCGTCCAGCGCCGGCGACTCGTCGCGCGGCGGGCCGAAGCCGGTCGACTTCCGGACATTCCGGTACCAGTGCGGCGCCCACGGGCCGTCGGTCGCGCGCGGGCCCTCGGGCCAGGCCAGCATCCGCTCACTGAAATCGATCCCCAGCGCGCCGCACAGCGCCCGCAGGTGCGCTTCCGGGTCGTGCAGGAATTCGCCCGAGTCGATGACTGCCGGGTCCTGGCCCAGTTCGTCGCGCACGAATTCATACAGTTTGAGTTGCTGCGGCACGCCGATTTCCTCGGCGCTGACGGTGCCGCGCATGTTCAGGTACGAGGCAACCACCTCGGCCGGGTCGCGGATCAGGAACGCGTGGGTGAGCCTAGATAACCAGTCGCGCTCGACCATCCCCGGCAGCAGGTGATGCGTCATGTGCTTCTGGTACCAGACCGCCATGCCGTCGGGGACCGGGCCGGTCAGCCCGCGCACAACCCTGCGCCAGTCGCATTCCATCGTCGCGATGATTTCGCCGGCCATCGGGTGCGGCTCGCCGGTGATCGTCAGCCACGCGCCGTACAGCGGCTCGTCGGACACGAAACAGTCCGGCCGGTTCTCGAACGCGCGCATCATCGCCGTGGAGATGTTGCGCGGCCCGGACCACATCGCGATGCGCAGCGGTTCAGCCATCGGCCGCCTCGCGCGTCAGCAGGTCGGAATAGGCCTGCTGCAGGCGCTCGGTTACCGCCCCGCGCGCGCCGCGGCCGATCGTCCGGCCGTCGATGATTCCCACCGGGCGGATTCCGGAAAGCGTGCCGGTCGTGAACGCCTCGTCGGCGGCGTAGACGTCGGTCAGGCTGAAGGTGGTCTGGCGGTATTCGATGCCGAGTTCGGTACACAGTCCGATGACATGGCCGCGCGTGATGCCGCCCAGGCAATAACGCCCGTCGGAAGTCATGACGACTCCGTCGCGGACGATGAAGAAGTGGGTCGAGTTGCAGGTCGCGACAAAGCCGTCCGGGTCGAGCATCAGCGCCTCGTCGGCGCCGGCGACGTCGGCCTGGATACAGGCCAGGATGCAGTTGAGCTTGCTGTGGCTGTTGAGTTTCGGATCCTGCACATCGGGCGCGCCGCGACGGACGTGTACGGTGAACAGCGTCTGCGGGCGGGAAAGGACTTCTTCGGTCACCGGATGGTGGCCCGGGATGATCACCAGCGTCGGCCCGGAGCCGGCCAGCCGCGGATTCTGGTACGGCTCGCGCCTTGCGCCCCGGGTCAGCATGATGCGCAGGTGGGCATCGTCGACCAGCCCGTTGCCGTCGATCACGGCCTCCACGGCGTGGCGCAATTCCTGAACCGTCGGCACCTCCGCCAGCATCAGCGCCTTCGCGCCCTCGTGCAAGCGTCTCAGGTGCGCATCGAGAAACGCCGCCCTGCCGCCGACCACGCGCACGCCTTCCCAGACCCCGTCGCCGAGCACGAAGCCCGAGTCGAACACCGAGACCCGGGCCTCGTTCGCGGCCACCAGTTCGCCGTTGATCCAGATGCCGTAGTCGTCTTTCCCGTCGTCTTTCTTGTCGTCCTTCTGGGCCATGCGATGCGATCGATTCGGAACTGACCGGGAGTGTAGCCCAGGGCCGCCGTCAGGCCGCGTTGCGCTGCACGGGGCACCGCCGCGACGCACACCGCAGGATTCGAGTCAATCGAATCGACCGCCGGACAAATGCAGGCGCCGCGCGCGAACCAGGGCCAGCCACATCAACGTCGTCGGAATGACGACGCTTCCGAACAGCACGCCGAACCCCCAGTTGGCGGCCGCCCGGTTGCCCGTGGCAAGAAAGTCCTGCAGATGGACCCACCCGGCACCGAAGGCAAAGACCGACGTGATCCCGGCGACAG
>JAVVDX010000024.1:0-25853 GCA_032251475.1 Wenzhouxiangellaceae bacterium
GCGCTGCGCGGAAGTCCGCTGGTCAGCGAGGCGACCCGGCTGAAGGTCGAGCGGATCGCGCGCGAGCTCAACTACAAGGTCGACAAGTCGGCGTCCAACCTCCGGACCCAGCGCTCGAACACGCTGGCGTTGCTGCTGTTCGAGGAGCCGGGCGGAGCCGAGGGCTCGCAGATCAACCCGTTCTTCCTGTCGATGCTGGCTTCGATCACCCGGGCCTGCGCCGCGGTCGGGCAGGATCTGCTGGTCTCGTTCCAGCAGCTTTCTGACGACTGGCAGGTCGACTACGAGAGCACGCACAAGGCTGACGGCCTCATTCTGCTGGGCTACGGCGATTTCATCGAATACCGGCCCAAGCTCGAGCGGCTGACCGAGCGCGGCGCTCATTTCGTGCGCTGGGGCTCCAGCCAGGCGGGCCAGCCGGGCGTATCGATCGGCTGCGACAACGTGCAGGGAGGGCTGGACATGACCCGGCACCTGCTGTCGACGGGCCGGCGCCGGATCGCGTTCATCGGTACCCAGACGAAGCAGTACCCCGAATTCCGGGACCGGTATGCCGGCTACTGCAGGGCGCTGAAGCAGGCCGGCATCGCGATCGACCCGGACCTGCAGGCCGACGCGATCACCAGCGAGCAGTCCGGCTTCGAGGGCATGCGCCGGATCATCGAAAGCGGAACCCGGTTCGATGCGGTGTTCGGCGCCAGCGACCTGATCGCGATCGGCGCGATGCAGGCGCTCATCGAAGCCGGCTACACCGTCCCCGAGCAGGTATCTGTGGCCGGCTTCGACGACATCCCGATCGCCGCATTCGCCCGGCGGCCGCTGACGACCGTGCAGCAGGACACGAGACGAGCCGGCGCGCTGCTGGTCGAAAGCCTGCTGCACCTGATCAACGACGAACCGGTCGAAAGCCGCGTCATCCCCGGCAAGCTGGTCGTGCGCGCATCGTGCGGGGCACGATGAGTGTCTGGACAGCTTTTTGTCCACAGATGAACACAGATCAACACAGATTATAAAACCGCATCAAAAACCTTGAACCATAAAGGGCACGAAGAACTTTGTTCTTTTCCCTTCGTGCTCTACATGTCCCTCGTGGTTGAAACGATTTTCAGATTTTCCTTTTCGCTTTTTTGCCTTTTATCTGTGTTTATCTGTGTTCATCTGTGGATAAAAACGCCTTTTGGACTTTTACCGCAGCATGGCAACAAGCTCTGGATTTTTCACCGGGGCGTCGAGAATCAGCACGGCGGCGCCGTGGGGCGGGACTTCGCGGAGCAGGGGCTGGCCGTCTTCGATTTCGACGACGGCGTCGTCCAGCGCCGAGCGCCAGGCGCCGGGCTGGAGGCCGCGGGAAATTTCAAACCGCTCCGGCCGATCGCCCTTGTTGAGCAATACCAGCGCGATCTGATGCATGCCCTCATGCTGGTAGACGCGGTAGAACGCAGCACGCCGGCCTGACAGCTCGAGCATGACCTGCACGCCGCGCTGCAGCGCGATCGAATCGGCGCGGGCGCGCGCGATGCGAATCAGGCTTTCCCGGATCGGGTGTGCGCGTGCGGCCTCGATGCCCTCGGATCCGAAATAGTTGCGGTTGCCCGCGTGCTCGGCGCGGCCGCGCATGAAGCCCGTTTCCGAGCCGTAATAGACCACCGGAAAGCCGCGGGACGTGAACAGCCAGTTGTGCGCGTCGATGAAGCCGTCGTCGTCGGCGTCCAGGCGCGCCATGTCGTGGTTGTCGTAGAACGTCGCCAGCTCGTAGACGTTGGCGTAGGGCGCATCGTCGAGCATCAGCGCATCGGACAGTTGGGCGTAGTCGGAACCGGGATCCTCGAATACCTTCTGCATCGCCCGGCGCATCGGGAAGTCGAGCACGCTGACGCCGCCGTTCTCCGGCCGCGTGTGTTCCGCGATCTTCGCCGGGTCGTAGTCGAACGCCTCGGCAAACATGAAGAAGCCCGGGTGTTCGGCGCGGATCCGGTCGGCGAATTCCTTCCAGAAGCGGTGCGGCGCCCACGGGATCGTATCGATCCTGAATGCGTCGGCGCCCTGTTCGATCCACTGCAGACAGGCATCGACGAGGTAGTCGACCACTTCCGGGTTGTCGGTATTGAAGTCGGCGAGCTGGGCCAGGCCCGGCTCGGTGTTGTACCAGGCATGCAACGGGTTCGATTCCGGGTCGAGTTCGGCCGGCGGCAGGTTCGAATGGTCGGCCATCAGTTCGCCGTCGGCCGAAAACACCTGGCCGAACCCGGGTTGCTTCTCGGGCATCGTCCAGCCGGGCGAAGAATGGTTGCCGACGACGTCGAGCACCAGCTCCAGTCCGTGCGCCTCGAGCGCCCGGTCCAGCCCCTGAAAACCCATCGCCGGGCTGGGCAAGTGCTCGTCGAGGCGGTGGAAGTTCATGCCCCAGTAGCCGTGGTAGCCGGTCTTGCCGCGATCGGTAAGGATGCTGTCGCAGCCGATCTCGTCCCCGCCGGTGAACGCCTGGTTCGGATTGTCGACGACCGGCGTGATCCAGACCGCGCCGAAGCCCATCTCGGCAATGTATCCGGCATGCGCGGCCAGCCCGGCGAAGTCTCCGCCCAGGTAGCCGATATTGGCGGCCACGCCGTCGCACTCGGGCAGCGGAATGTCGAAGGTCGGATGCTTGCCACCCTGGTCCCGGTGGTCATTGCTTTCGTCGCCGTTGACGAACCGGTCGGTGACGACGAAATAGACGGCGCTTTCGACGAACGGCTCCAGCGTGCCGTAGTAGCTGGGCAATTCGTTCGCCATGGGATCCTGGTTCGCGGGGCCGGGGCTCGACGTTTCATCCGCGCAGCCGGACAGGATCAGGACCAGACCGATCGCGCCGGGCAGCATCCATCTGCGTTTATCTGCGTTCATCTTCGGTTCCATATAGACAAGTCTCATCAATCCACCGGAATCTCGGCGGCCGGCACCTTGCCGGTCGTGAATGTCTTGAGCCTGAGCACGCTCAGGCCGGCGATGAACAGGCTGATTGCGCCGATTGCAAGCGCGTGGATCGGCTGGGCGTCGAAGAACGTCTTGAGCAGAAAGCCGAGCATGCTGGCCGCAACCAGTTGCGGGATGACGATGAAGAAATTGAAGATGCCCATGTAGGTGCCCATCTTGTCGGTTGGCACGCTGTCCGACAGCATGGCGTAGGGCAGCGACAGAATCGATGCCCAGGCGATGCCGACTCCGGCCATGGACAGGAGAAGCCAGCCGGGGTCGGTGATGTATTGGATCGAAAGAAGTCCGGCCGCGCCGAACCAGAGGTTGATCATGTGCGATTTTCTCAGGCCGATGGCGCGCACCAGGAACGGGATCCCGATCGCCGCCAGCGCGGCGAAGCCGTTGTAGGCACCGAACAGCACGCCGACCCAGTTCGCGCCTTCGTTGTAGGCCGTCGATTGCGGATCGCTCGAGCCGAAATGCACTCCGGCCACCGCCGCCGTCGTGTAGATCCACATCGAAAACAGCGCGAACCACGAGAAGAACTGCACCAGCGCCAGCTTGCGCATCGTCGCAGGCATGCCGTGCAAGTCGGACATGATGGACGTGAACAGGTTGTCCGGACCGCCGCGGGCCAGCACCAGCAGCGCGATGCCGTAGACGGCGATGCCGCCGGCGAGGAGGAACAGCTGAGGGTCCAGCCCGCGCCACCCGATCAGCCCGGCCAGTGCCGCCCCGGCCAGCAGCCAGATCCGGCCGTGGGCGCGCACCTTGTCCGGCTCGGGCCGATGTGGCATTGCCGGTCTGGCATCGCTGAACGCGCGCAGCCGTTGCGGCGGATATTCGCGCGTCGAGACCACGGTCCACATGATTGCGCCGAACAGCACGAGACCGCCGATGTAGAACGAGAACCTGACGGTGTCGGGTACGCCTCCGGCCGCGCCGGTATTTGCCACGCCCCACTGGGCCAGCAGCCACGGCAGCATGCTGGCCACGATCGCGCCGACGCCGATGAAGAAACTTTGCATCGCGTAGCCCGCCGGGCGTTGTTCCGGCGGCATCTGGTCGGCCACGTAGGCCCGGAACGGTTCCATCGAGATGTTGATCGACGCGTCCATGATCCACAGCATTCCGGCGGCGATCCACAGCACCGGCGAGTTGGGCATCACGAACAGCGCCAGCGTGGTCAGTACCGCGCCGATCGCGAAATAGGGCCGGCGCCGGCCGAACCGGGTCCAGGTCCGGTCGGAGTAATAGCCGACGATGGGCTGGACGATCAGCCCGGTCAGCGGGGCGGCGATCCACAGTAGCGGAATCTGGTCGATTTCCGCGCCCAGAGTCTGGAAGATCCGGCTGACGTTGGCGTTCTGCAGCGCGAACCCGAACTGGATACCGAGAAAGCCGAAGCACATGTTCCAGATCTGCCAGAACGACAGATTGGGTTTGTCATTCATTCGGCGGTCTCTGGTGCCTGCGACGATGTTCATCAATCTTGCAGCTGTGCTTTCAATACCGCGAACGACAGCGGCGCGAGTTCGACGGTAATGTCGCGGCCGTCGGTGTGAAAATCCTCCATCCCGCGCTGGAATGCTACCCGCCAGCCGTCGCCGGGAGGTTCGACCCGCAGCGTCGCGGCGCGCGGCTCGCTGGCGGTGTTGAACACGACCAGCGCCCGGGTTTCGGCGGTACCGCGGGTGAAGGCCAGAACGCCGGGTTCGGTGTCGGCGCGGAGCACCTTTTGCCTGCCGCGGCGCAGCGCCGGTTCGGCCGCGCGCACGCGCGCCATCCCGGCGATCGCGCGGTAGATCGGGTGGCCGGTGTCGAAGTTGTACTCGGCGGTGGTCGCGCCGGTGCCGACCAGGCGGTTGTCGTTGTAGCTTCCGACCCGGCTTTCGAACATGTCCTCTCGCGCGTCCTGGTCGCGGCCGTCGCCGGTGAAGCCCTGTTCATCGCCGTAATAGATCACCGGCACGCCGCGCGCGAACAGCATCAAGGCATGGCCGAGGATGCTGCGTGCCAGCAGTTCGCCGTCATCGGCATCCTCGCCCAGCGCCGCAATCAGAAAATGCCCGACGCGCCCGTCATCGTGGTTGCCGACGAACGTCGGCAGGATTCCGGCGCCACGCGGGTCCCCGCGGTACAGGCCGTCACGCGCGAAAACCGCGGCCAGCACCCTGGGCCCGGCCTCGCCGGTGATCACGTCCTGCGCGGCGTGCGCGAACGCGAAATCGAGTACCGCGGGAAACGCCGCCTCGGTGGTAAAGCGCGCCGCGCGCTCGGGGTCGGGTTCATACGCCTCGCCGAACAGGAAGAAATCCTCGATACCCTCGGTCCTGGCCCGGGCGAGAATCGCGGGATTGAAACGCTGCCAGAATGCGTCGTTGACGTGCCTGGCGGTATCGACGCGGAAGCCGTCGATGCCGAATTCGGTAATCCATGTCTGGTAGATCCCGATCATGCCCTTGATCACGCGCGGGTGCTCGGTGAACACGTCGTCGAGACCGGCGAAGTCGCCGTAGAGCGAGCTTTCGCCTTGCCAGTGCGAGTTGCCGCGGTTGTGGTAGTGGACGGGGTTGTTGAGCCAGGCCGGCGTCTTGACATCGGCCTCATGCGCGGGGATGAACACTTCCCAAGCCCAATTCGGGTCGGTCAGCCTGGCGAAGTTCTCTTTGGTCTGCTGTTCGGGCCGGTCGCCGAGAAACCCCGGGTTGATCGGTGGACCGTCCGGGCCGGCGTGAGTCGTGTACGGGTAGTCGGCGATCGAGCGGTACTCGCATTCGGACCAGTAGACGTTTGCCTGTTCGTTGTACCGGTTGCAGCCGCGGTACTGGATGACATCGGCGGTGTGGTTGATAACGATGTCCATGATGATCCGGATGCTGCGCGCGCGTGCGGCATCGATCAGTCGCCGGAAATCGTCCTTTGTACCCAGATGGGGATCGATGTTGGTAAAGTCGGTGATCCAGTAACCGTGATAGCCGGCACTGGGCGATTCCGGTGGGCCCTGTACGGGTTTGTTGACGAATACCGGTGTGATCCAGATCGCCGTGACGCCGAGGCCGGCGATATAGTCCAGCTTTTCAGCAAGGCCCTTCAGATCGCCGCCGTGGTAAAAGCCCTTGTGGGTCGGGTCGAAGCCGTGCTGCAGCCGCCCGCCCTCGATGCCGCCGGTGTCGTTGGCCGGATCGCCGTTGGCGAACCGGTCGGGCATGACGAAGTAGATGATCTCGTCCTCGATGCTGCGTGCCTCGGCGTCAACCGCCAGAAGCTGTCCACAGATGAACACGGTTAAAGAGAAAAGCGGTCCACAGATGAACACAGATGAACACAGATCTGAAAACTTCCTAAAAGCCTTGAACCACGAAGGGCACGAATAACAGGAAGAAAAACCATGTCTCTCACAGAGCCGCGGAGTACACGGAGTTTGATTTTCCAAGTTCACTATCTTTTCTCCGTGTGTTCCGCGTCTCCGTGAGAGGAAAAATTTCATTCTGCTTTTATCTGTGTTCATCAGTGTTCATCTGTGGACAAAAAAGCAGTTTCAGCGGTGAAACCGCACCGCGATGCCGCCGCCGGGGGCCATGGGCAGACTCAGCGTGTCGTCCGGCGTGACGGTGCGCCTTTCCTTTTCCCAGGCTTCGGGGTTGTCCAGCCAGTGCGCGTCCTCGGCGTCGCGCCAGATTTCGGCGCTCCACGGGCCTTCATCGTCGAGAAAGTCCAGCTCGATTTCGACCGTTCGCGCATCGCTGCCCGTAACCCCACCCAGCCACCAGTCCTTGCCCCCGCGCGGCTGGCGCGCGATGACGAAGTACTCGCCGATCTCGCCGGCCAGCGCGATCGAGTGCTCCCAGTCGGCCGGCACTTGCCCGATGAATTCGAACGCGCCCGGGTTGGCCTCGTAGTTGCGCGGCAGGTCGGCGGCCATCTGCAGCGGGCTGTAGAGGACGACCATCAGCGCCAGTTGGCGGGCCAGCGTCGAACCCGCGCCCTGGTCTTGTCCGAAGCGAAGATCGACGATGCCCGGCGTGTAGTCGAACGGGCCGGCCAGCATGCGCGTGTACGGGAGGATCGCCGCATGATCCGGATGATTGCCGGCCTCGGGCGGGCCCCAGGCATCATATTCGCCGCCGCGGGCGCCCTCGCGCGTCATCATGTTCGGCCAGGTGCGCCTGAGTCCGGTGTCCTTGATCGGTTCGTGCGCGTTGATCGCGACCCTGTGCCTTGCCGCGGTCTCGACGACTTTCCTGAAATGCCGGACCATGTATTGGCCGTGGTGCCACTCTCCGTTGTCGAGGCGCGTACCGACGTAGCCCGTCTTGACCGCGCGGATGCCGTATTTCGCGGCCCAGGCGAACGCCTGGTCGAGCTGACTTTCGTAATTCTCGACATCGGCGCCGGTTTCATGATGGCCGATCAGCGGCACCCCCACCTTCTTCGAATGCGCGGCTACCGTGGCGACGTCGAATTGCGGCTGCGGTTGAGTGAAGTCGAACCGACCGCTGTCGCCGACCCAGTCGCCGTCCCAGCCGACGTTCCAGCCCTCGACCAGCACGCCGGAAAAACCGTGTTCGGCGGCGAAGTCCAGGTAGCGAATCGTGCGTTCGGTGGTCGCGCCGAGCTTCTCGCCCGTCGCCCAGGTGCATTCGCGGATGTGCATGCACCACCAGATGCCGATGTAGCGTCCGGGCTTGACCCAGTTCACGTCGCCGAGCCTGTTCGGTTCGTTCAGGTTCAGGATCAGCCGCGAGTCGGCCAATTGATATGCTTCGTCGGCAATCTGGATCGTGCGCCACGGTGTCTTCAGCGGCAGCTTGCCGCGCACCAGCACGCCGTCGGCCCACGGCACCAGGTCGGCCTTCAGCGTCTGGCCGTGCATGGCCGGACGCCGGAGCGTCATGCTCGAATAGTCGACCAGCGCGGCTTCATGGATGGCCAGGGCGTAGGAACTGGCCTCGAACGTCACCGGCGTATGCACGACCTCCAGCGTATTGAGCGGCGAGGCCGCGTAGTGGTACTCGTAGCGATTGTCGCGGTAGGCCGGAATCCACCAGGCGCGTGCGTTTTCGACGAACGAGAATTCGGTCAATTCGTCGGCCAGCCGGAAGTCATCCAGCGCCGGTTGCTCGGGCAACTCGTAGCGGAATCCGAGCCCGTCGTCGAAGACCCGGAACACCAGGACCATCTCGCGCGCCGGCGGTTTGGCGGAGCGCAGCCTGACGCGCAGTTCGTTGTGGTGATCGCGGATCAGGCGCTGCTCGCCCCACGGCTGCTCCCAGGTCTCGTCGCGGCTGCTGCGTTCGATAGCCGCGACCTCGAAGCCCGCCGTGAAATCGGGCGCGTCGGCGAATGTCAGTCCCAGCCGGGAAGGATGAAGAACCTCGATGCCGTTGCGCCGGACCGCGTACTGCGGTGTGCCGTCGCCTTCGAGGGAGAATTCGACTTCCAGCGATCCGTCCGGCGAGCGCACGATTTCGGCGCCCGCACAGGTGGAAAACAGCAGCAGCGCGACGGCCAGCGGCCGGAGCAGGGGGGTTGCGTTCATCGATTGCATGGATTTTGTGCGGTCCCGGCCAATGCTAGAAGCCTGGCCTGCGGCCGACAACGATCTGCATACGTATTCAGCGGCTTTAATACCGGCTGCTGCCTTGTCGTGAGCGCCGTTTCGCGGAAAGATGCGAGGGAATTCTGAACAGGCGCAAGTTTATCTACAGATGAACATGGATGTGAAAAGCGAACACCCTGGGATAGACTTCCAGATCTTCTCTTGGTATTCATCCGTGTGCATCTGTGTTCATCTGTGGATCCAACCAGCATTTGACTTTTCTGCGCTGTTCATGATTCTTCCGAGGAGCCCGGCGTGAATGATTCCCCGAACCGGATTCGCCGAATCCTGATCGTCGGCGGCGGCACGGCCGGGTGGATGAGCGCAGCAGCACTGGCGCACGCGGCCGGCAAGGGCTGCGAAATCGTGCTGGTCGAATCCGAGCAGATCGGTATCGTCGGCGTCGGCGAGGCGACAATACCGCCGATCAAGCTGTTCAACCGACGGCTCGGCCTCGATGAGGCCGAGTTCCTGCGCGCGACGAAGGGGACGTTCAAGCTCGGCATCGAGTTCGTGAACTGGACGCGCAAGGGCCACCGCTATTTTCATCCGTTCGGGCGCTTCGGGGCCGAATTCGACCCGGTGCCGCTGCACCACTGGTGGCTCAAGGCCCGCAGGGAGGGCAAGGCCGGCGAACTGGGCGAGTATTCGATGGCCTGGGCCGCGGCGCGTCGCGGCCGGTTCGACAAGCCGGTGCGCGATTCGCGCCGCGTCCAGTCGACGTTCGACTACGCCTACCAATTCGACGCCGTGCTCTACGGCCGGTATCTTCGGAGCAAGGCCGAGGTTTGGGGCGCCAGGCGCATCGAAGGCAGGGTCGTCGACGTCGACCTCGACGGTCAAGACGGCTTCGTGCGCGGCGTCCGCCTCGAGAGCGGGGCTTTCATCGAGGGCGACCTGTTCGTCGACTGCTCGGGCTTTCGGGGCCTGCTGATCGAACAGGCGCTCAAGACCGGCTACGAGGACTGGACACACTGGCTGCCGTGCGACCGGGCCGTGGCGGTGCCGTGCGCGCACGGACCCGAGGGCCTCAGCCCGTATACGCGCTCGACCGCGCACCGGGCCGGGTGGCAGTGGCGCATTCCGCTGCAGCATCGGGTCGGCAACGGCCACGTCTACTGCTCGGCGTACGTCGACGACGACGAGGCAACCCGGGTCTTGTTAGCGAACCTCGAGGGCGAGCCACTGGTCGAACCGCGCCAGCTTCGCTTCGTGACCGGAAGGCGCCGGAAGTTCTGGAACCGCAATGTCGTCGCGATCGGGCTGGCGGCCGGATTCATGGAGCCGCTGGAGTCGACCAGTATCCACCTGATCCAGACAGCGATCAACCGACTGCTGGCGCTCTTGCCCCATTGCAGCAGAATGGACAAGCGCGGCGACATGGAGCTGGGCGCGCGCGAGTTCAACCGGCTGACCGCGATCGAATACGAACGCATCCGTGATTTTCTGATCCTGCACTACCACGCCAACGAGCGCGGCGACAGCGAGTTCTGGCAAGCCTGTGCGACGATGGATATCCCCGACGGGCTGCAGTACAAGATTGACCACTTCCGCGCCTGTGCGCGGCTCGTCGCCGAGCCGTACGAGACCTTCCAGAACCCGAACTGGCTGGCGGTCCTGGTCGGCCAGCTGGGCGAGCCCGAGCGCTGGGACCCGATGGCCGACCTGCGCCCGCATGTCGACTACAAGCGCTACCTGAACAGCATCCGGCGGGTCGCCGCGGAGGCGGCCGAGGCCATGCCGCGGCACGAGGATTTCATCGCTGGGCTAGGGGCTAGGGGCTAGGGGCTAGGGGCGAGTCCAATCTTGCTCGCTTTTCAATAGCCCCTCGCCCCTAATCCACCAAGCAATGCTGCCGAATGTACGCGGCGTGGTCGGGCATTTCGCGTACGGTGCGCCGGATCGCCTTGCGTCCCTGGCCCAGGAACCCGGTCAGTTCGCTGGCGTTGACCGCGTCGGCCAGTGCGTGGTAGCCGTGCGGCACTATGCCCTGGCCGATGAACAGTTGCAGCCAGGACTGCTCGGTGAACAGCTCGTCGGCCTCGCGTGCGACCTGCCCGGCTGTTCGAAACAGCGCCATCTTGCGCCTGAGCGTCACGGGAATCTCCATGGCCAGGCGCTCTTCCCAGAATTCCTCGCCGACCCGTCCGTTGGCGTGGTAGTGCAGGATCAGAAAATCGCGAATGCGTTCGAACTCGAACGCCGTGCGCCGGTTGTACTCGTCGATCAGCTCCGGGTCGAAGTTCCGGTCCGGGAACAGCGTCAGCAGCCGGCTGATGCCGGACTGGATCAGGTGGATGCTTGTCGACTCAAGCGGCTCCATGAACCCGGCCGCAAGGCCGACCGCGACGACGTTGCGGTTCCAGAACCGTTTGCGGCGGCCGGTGGTGAACTTCAACACGCGCGGTTCGGCCAACGCCTCGCCATCCAGGTTGGCCAGCAGCATTGAAACAGCCTCGTCGTCGCTGATGAAGCGGCTGCACCAGACGTGGCCGTTGCCGGTGCGATGCTGCAGCGGGATGCGCCACTGCCAGCCGGCCTTGCGCGCGATCGCGCGCGTGAACGGCAGCAACGGTTCGGTGCGCGCGCACGGCACGGCCGCGGCCCGATCGCACGGCAGCCAGTGCGTCCAGTCCTCGTAGCCGGTCTTCAGCGCGTGTTCGATCAACAGTCCACGGAAGCCGGAGCAATCGACGAAAAGCTCGCCGCCGAGCAGGCGGCCGTCGTCGAGCACGAGCTGGCGGACGTGACCGGTCTCGCCGTCGAGCTGGATGTCGACGATACGGCCTTCTGCCCGCACGACGCCGCGCTGTTCGGCGTAGCGCCTGAGGTGTCGGGCGTAAAGCGAGGCATCGAAATGGAACGCGTGATTGATGCCGGACGGCACCGGGCCCTGGCCCGGTTCGATGCGCGCGAAGACGTTGTTGGCGGCGGCCTCGGCGTTGAGTGAATACGACCACAGATCGAGCCCGATCCCCTCGGCCTGCGCGCGCAGCCAGAGATGGTGAAAGGGCAGGATGTCGCGGCCGCGACCGATCTCGCCGAAGGCGTGAATGTAGGAATGCCCGAAGGTCGTCCAGCCGTCGAAGCGGATGCCGAGCTTGAATGTGCCCCGGGTCGCGCGCAGGAACTCGTCCTCGTCCAGCCCAAGATAGCGATTGACGAGCCGGATCTGCGGGATCGTCGCCTCGCCGACGCCGACCGTGCCGATCTGCTCGGATTCGACGAGCGTGATGTTCATCGACCGGCCGAATGCCCGGGCGAGCACGGCCGCGGCCATCCAGCCGGCGGTGCCGCCGCCGACGATGACGATGTCATGGATTCGAGAGTCGTTCATGATGCGGCGGTGCGTGGGAACTCCGGAATCATAATAAAAAACGCCCCCATGAGGTCACGGGGGCGAAGCAGGCAATCCACGAGGGAGAGTCAGAACCGGTAAGAAGCGCCGATCAGGAAATTGCGGCCGAACTTCTGGCGGTCGATGACCAGGCGCGAATCGAAGCTTTCGAACGTCTTGAAGCGTTCGTCGGTCAGGTTGTTGCCCTGAATCCGGATCGTCAGATTCTCCAGCGGTCCGCTTGTGAACGTGTAGCCGATCTGGGCATCGATGATCGATTCCTCGGCCGCACTACGCTGTACGCGCGTGGCGCTGATCCCGAAGACCTCGGACAGGAACTCATCGCGATAGCGGTGCGATACCCGCGCCTCGAAGCCGTACTTCTCGAAGTAGACCGTCGAATTGATGACCCATTCGGACAAACCGGGGACGGTGGTGTCGCCAGGGTCGTCGCCCAGGCTGACGCTGCTCTGGGTGTTCGATACGCTGGAGATGACGCCGAATCCGTCCAGCGGCGCGACGATGGGCCCCAGCGGCAGCGACACGGTGAATTCGCCGCCGTAGATTTCCCCGTCGCCCCGGTTGGTCGGCCCCGAAACAGTGCCCACCGGTGTTCCCAGAAGTTGCTGCTGCTCGGGCGTCAGGAAGTCGGGGATGAACGCCGAGAAGTCGAGCAGGAAAGCATCGCTCGGGTTGATGAAATCCTGGAGGTCCTTGTAGAACCCGGCCAGCGCGATATAGCCGGCGTTGTCGAAGAAGTACTTCTCGAGCGAGACGTCGACCGTGTTGGCGATGATCGGGCGCAGTTCCGGGTTGCCCCCGCTGGCGCTGAAGAATGCCTGGTTCGGATCGGTCGACTCCAGTCGCGTGAAATTCGTGCCCAGGCTAAGGCCGGCGTTGAGCTGGTCCATGCGCGGCCGCGCCATGACGCGCGATGCGCCGAGGCGGGCGGCGACGTCGTCGCGCAGGTTGAAGATCAGGTTCAGGCTGGGCAGGAACTTGTTGTAGCTCGCGCCGATGGTGATCGGAATGAATCCGCCCTCGGCCGTTCCTGCCCCGACTTCGGCCCCGGCCACGCGGAAGCCGGTCGATTCCTGATCGGTGTATACCCATTGCAGGCCGAAATTGCCGAGCACCGGAACGTTGCCGAGCATGGTATCGACGTCGAAGCGCACGAAAGTGGTCACGACATCCTCGCGAACCTGCCAGTCCTGCGGCACGTTGAACGACGACAGCTGGATGTCGACCTGGTCGTAGACGTTTCTCAGCAGGAACATCGGGTTCCAGTTGATCATGCCCGGAATCCCGATGAAGCCGAGGTCGACGGTGCTGTCGCGCAGCGCCTCGTCCGGGATCGGTGCCGAAGTCGCGCCGTCGGGCGGCGTCAGGAAGGTCTGGCGGATCTTCCGCTCCTTGTCGCGGCGGCTCAGATCGACCCCCAGCATGGCCTGGCTGATCGGGCCTTGCACGAACTGGCGATCCACGTGGAAGCGTGCGTGCGCCAGCCAGTCGTCGGTGTCCGGGTTGTTGATGAAGCCAGCCTGCGTCAGCGGGTTCGGCTGCGCCCCGGCGCCCCAGCCTTGCGGGTCGGTCAGTACGAACAGGCTGCGGTCGGTGTAGTCGAGCGCCGTGTCGAACTGGAACACGCCGTTGTCGGCGATCGTGAAGCCGACCGAGTCGGGGATGCCGCTCAGTGCCGGGCCGGTCCCGGCGTAGGATTCGAGCAGGAAATCCTCGCGTTCGGCGCTGGAGAAGCTCAGATCGGCCTCGACACCCCAGAGCCCGGTGAGCTGGAGACGGTTGTTCCAGCCGATCGTGTACAGTTCGGCGTCGCGCTTGTTGCGGTCGTTGCGCATCACCGCGTGCACGTCGTCGAAGCGGCCCTGCACGATCAGGCCGTCCTCGACGACCTGCTCGTCGGCCAGCTGCGCCGCCGACCAGAACAACGGGAACTCGATGCCGCTGAGCAGCTGTTCTTCCTCGAAGTCCGAATACGACCAGTCCAGCGTCGATTTGAAGTTGGCGGTCGGGGCCCACTCGAAGGTGCCGATCAGGCCGATCCGGTCCAGGTCGTTGGCCTGGGCAAACGGTTTTGCCCCGCCGGGCACGAAGTTGCCCTCGGCCGTGGTCGGATAACCCCACGCGTTGAAGCGCTCGATCTGGTTGGGCGTCGACTGGATCGCGGCGCCGAACATCACGCCGAATGAGTCGTCTGCAAACTGGTCGATATAGGTTACCGATGCCCGGTAGCCTTCGTCCTCGCCGCCGGGCACGAACGTGTCTTCGTCGGTGAATTCGTAGCGCGCATTGACGCCAACCACCCGTTCCCCGGCGGCCAGCGGCCGAATCGTTCGCAGGTCCACGGTGCCGGCCAGGCCCTGGCCGATCAGCGCCGAATCGGGCGTCTTGTAGACGACCACGCTGCCGAGCAGCTCGGCCGGGTACTGGTCGAACTCGACGCCGCGGTTGTCGCCGGTCGTGACCTGCTCGCGCCCGTTGAGCAGCGCGGTCGAGAAATCCGGACCCAGGCCACGGATGCTGATCGTCTGCGAGCGGCCGTCGGTGCGCTGCGCGGTCAGGCCGGGCAGCCGGGCCAGCGCCTCGGCGATGCTGACGTCGGGCAGCTTGCCGATGTCCTCGGCGTAGACCGCCTCGACGATCGAGGTGCTGTTGCGTTTGGCCGCGACCGACTTCTCGACGCTGCGCCGGAAGCCGGTGACGGAGACATCGTCCAGTTGCGCCGCCTCCTCCTCGCGGTCCGCGCGGGTTCGGCGCGCCGGCAGCTCATCGCGTTCCGCCGCGACTTCCGCCTCTTCTTCCTGCTCGCCGGCTTGCTGTGCGAGTGCATGCGGCATCGTGCCCAGACACGCGGCCAGCGCCACGAACAGCGCCGAACGGCGCGGCAGCGAACGATTGACAGGCGCAATGTATGCGGGCTCTGCGTTCACGACTATCGATTTCTGATCTTCATTCCGGCGCTGGACATCGCCGGCCGGGCGCGTTTTCGCAGTACGTCTATTCATGGAAGCGGGACCGTGTTGTTTTGATGTTGGATCGGCGGTTCTGTCACCGCCGTGTAATTGTCCCGGCATGCTAGTCAGATGGGGATGCAGCGAACAATCGATTGCAAACGTATACATTCCTGCATACGTTTGCATTGATTGACAGCTCCAGAAATAAATGTCGCCTGCGCCTGAATACGTTTGCAGGGACTCGGAGCCTGAAGTCAACGCAGGTAAGCTTGTCCGCCATGTCTGAACTCCGCGACAAGACGGCTCCGGGGTCCGGCACGGCGACCCGGCAAGCGGGCAAGGAAGCGCCGTGGTGGCGCGGTGCGGTGATCTATCAGATCTATCCGCGCAGCTTCCAGGACAGCAACGACGACGGCATCGGCGACCTTCAGGGCGTCATTTCGCGCCTGGACTACCTGTCCGGACTTGGCGTCGATGCACTCTGGATCGCGCCTTTCTTCAAGTCGCCAATGCATGACTTCGGCTACGACGTCGCCGATCCGCGCAAGGTCGACCCGATGTTCGGTACGCTGGCCGATTTCGACGAACTGGTCGACAAGGCCCACGCGCGGGGAATGAAGGTGATCATCGACCAGGTGGTCAGCCATACCTCGGTGGAGCACCGGTGGTTCCGCGAAAGCCGGGAGAGCCGCGACAACCCGAAGGCGGACTGGTACGTATGGGCAGACCCGAAGCCCGACGGCACGCCGCCCAACAACTGGCTGGCGATCTTCGGCGGCGTGGCCTGGCAGTGGGAGCCGCGCCGGCGGCAGTACTATCTGCACAACTTCCTGACCACCCAGCCGGATCTGAACTTTCACAACCCCGAAGTATCGCGAGCTGTTCTCGACGATCTGAAGTTCTGGCTCGATTGCGGCGTCGACGGCTTCCGGCTCGACGCGGTCAATTTCTGCTACCACGACCGCGAGTTGCGCGACAACCCGCCCAAGCCCGAACACCTGCGCACCGGGCGCGGATTCTCGGCCGACAATCCGTACGCGTTTCAGTACCACGATTACAACAACACGCAGCCGGAGAACCTGGGCTTTCTCGAGGACGTGCGTGCGTTGCTGGACCGTTACCCGGGGGTGATCGCGCTGGGCGAAATCTCGTCGGAGGATTCGGTCACGACGATGGCCGAGTATTCCGGCGACAAGAGGTTGCACATGGTCTACAGCTTCGAGCTGCTGACCGACGACTTCTCGGCCCGCCACATCCGCGGAACCGTCGAGCGGCTGGAGCGCAAGCTCACCGACGGCTGGCCGTGTTGGGCGATCTCGAATCACGATGTCGAGCGCGTCGCCAGCCGCTGGGGCCGGGGCAACCCCTCGCGCAAACTGGTCAGCATGCTCAGCGCGCTGCTGGCCTCGCTCAGAGGTTCGATCTGCATCTACCAGGGCGAGGAACTGGGGCTGCCCGAGGCCGACGTTCCGTACGAGTTGCTGCGCGATCCGTACGGCATCGCGTTCTGGCCGGATTTCAAGGGCCGCGACGGCTGCCGCACGCCGATGCCGTGGGACGACTCGGACCGCGCCGGCTTCAGCCGGGCCGAGCCGTGGCTGCCGGTGGTGGACGAGCACCGGGCACTGGCCGTTGCGCGCCAGGAAGCCGATCCCGCCTCGACGCTGAACCGCTTCCGGCGCCTGCATCGCTGGCGCCGCACGCAGCCGGCGCTGCGCTGGGGCGAGATCCGGATGCTCGAGACCGACGAGCCGGTGCTGGCGCTGGTGCGCGATTTTCGCGGCGAGGCGATGCTGGCGGTGTTCAACCTGTCCGACGAACCGGTCCGCTCACACCTGCCGGAGCCGCTGGCGCACTACGTGCAGCTCGAATGCCCCGGCCCGGACAACGGACGGATCGACGGCGAGACCATCGAGTTGCCGCCGCACGGGGTCGTGTTCGCTTCGGGGCGGGCCGGGTGACGGACGGCGAAAAGCGAAAAAGCAAAAAGCAAAGAGCGGGTCCACAGATGAACACAGATCAGCACAGATTATGAAATCGCATCAAAAACCTTGAACCACGAAGGGCACGAAGAACACGAATGAAGACTACCTTTGTTCTTTTCTCTTCGTGTCCTTCGTGGTTGAAACGGGTCTCAGATATTCCTTTCCGCTTTTTTGCCTTTTATCTGTGTTTATCCGTGTTCTTCTGTGGACGACTTCTCGCTTTTCACCGTTCATTTGCGGGCCGCCTTGGCTGCGCTTGCCGCCTGTCCGGCCAGTTCCCCGATCCGCGTCCAGTCCCGCGCCTTCAGCGCTTCGGCCGGCACCATCCATGAGCCGCCGACGGTGATCACGTTGGGAAGGGCCAGATAATCGGCGGCGTTGCCGGAGTCGATGCCGCCGGTCGGGCAGAAGCGGACATCGGCGAACGGTCCGGCGAGGCTCCTTAGCGCCGCGAGGCCGCCGGCGGCTTCGGCCGGGAAGAACTTGAACCGGCGCCAGCCGCGTTCGAGCCCGGCCATGACTTCGCTGGCCGTGGCGACGGCCGGGATGAACGGCACCGGGCTTTCGGCCGCGGCTGCGTACAGCACCGGCGTGCAGCCCGGTGCAATGGCGAATTCGGCCCCGGCAGCGACCGCGCGTTCGAGATCGGCCGCCGACAGGATTGTTCCGGCGCCGACGATCGCGCCGTCGACACCGCGCATGCGCCGGATCGCTTCGATCGCCGCATCGGTGCGCAGCGTCACCTCCAGCACCGGCAGCCCGGCCTCGACCAGCGCCCGCGCCAGCGGCTCGGCCGTCTCGGCATCATGGACGGTCAGGACCGGAACAACGGGGGCTTTCCCCAGGAGCTCGTCGATCGCGGCAGCATTTGCGCTGGTCGGTGAAATCATTGGCTGCTCCTTTGAGACTTTTTAAAAGCAATCCACAGATGAACACAGATGAACACAGATAAAAGGCAAAAAAGCGGATAGAAAAATCGGAAAATCGTTTCAACCACGAAGGACACGAAGAGAAAAGAACAAAGGTAGTCTTCATTCGTGTTCTTCGTGCCCTTCGTGGTTCAAGGCTCTTGATGCGGTTTTATAATCTGTGTTCATCTGTGGACCGCTTTCGCTTGTCGCCGTTCATCCGTCGGCCGCCTTGTCCTGCAGCGACAGCGCCGCGCCGAGCAGGCCGGGTTCCGGGTGGGTGACCAGGGCGACGCGGACGGCTTCGAGCCACGCCGCGAAGCGGCCCTTGTCGAGGAAACGTTCGACGAACGCGCTGGCGCGCAAAAAATTGGCGAAGCGCGGCGCCATGCCGCCGGCGATCGCGACCGTGCGGGCGCCGTGGATCAGCGCGCAGTCGCCGGCGAAGCTGCCGAGGATCGCGCAGAAGCGGGCCAGCGCGCGGCGGGCCAGCACGTCGTCGCCGGCCAGCGCGAGGCGGACGATTTCGGCCGGCGAGGTCAGCGCCTGCTTCGGTGTCTCGCGCTTCGACGGCGGCCTGCCGGCAAGCGCGGCGTGGATGCGCGACAGACCGTCGCCGGACAGCACGCGCTCGACCGATACCCGGCCGTGGCGCGCGTACAGCCATTCGTGCAGCAACCGTTCCTCGCTGCCTTGCGGCGCGAAGCTGATGTGGCCGCCCTCGGTCTCGATGACGTGCCAGTTTTCGGGTTCGAAATCGGTGATCAAGGCCACGCCCATGCCGGTGCCGGGGCCGATGACGCTGATCGGCGCACGCGGCTCGGAGTATCTGCCGTCGTGAATCACGAGCTTTTCGTTTTCTGCAAGCGCCGGGATTGCGCGCGCCGCGGCGCCGAAGTCGTTGAGGATGACCAGTTCGTCGAGTTTCAGCCGGTCCTGCAGCTCGGCCCGGCTGAACGACCAGGCCCGGTTGGTCAGCCGGATTGCGTCGCCGGTGACCGGGCAGGCGACCGCGATCGCTGCGCGTTTCGGGCGCGCGCCGTTGGCCGGCTTCAGTTCGTTCAGGTAGTGCCGGGCCGCGTGCTGCAGGCTGGCGAAGTCGTCGGCGGAAAATTTCTGTTCGTCGTGCAGGCGCGGCCGCTCGCCGGGCCCGCGATCGAGATCGGCCAGCGCGAAGCGCGCGTTGGTGCCGCCGATGTCCCCTACCAGCACGCGCTCGGGCACTTCAGCGGGCGGCTCAACCATCGATGAACAGCGTACTGGCACCCTGCTCGGCGTGCCCGCAGTAGCGTCGCATCGTGCCGAACAACTCGCGTCCGATGCCGACCCGGTTGGGCGTCAGGTCCAGCGGGCGCGTGTCGCGGCCCCGCAGTTCGTCGACGTCGGCCACGGTATCGAGGCGGCCGGCTTCGGCGTCGATGACGATCCGGTCGCCCTCGGCGAGCATGCCGATGGCCCCGTTTTCGGCGGCTTCCGGGACGACGTGGATGGCCGCGAGCACGCTGCCCGAGGCGCCCGACATCCGGCCGTCGGTCAACAGCGCGACGCGTTGGCCTCGATCCTGCAGCACCTGCAGCGTCGGCGTGAGCTTGTGCAGCTCCGGCATGCCGTTGGCTTTCGGGCCCTGGCCGCGGATCACGGCGACGAAGTCCCCGGCCAGCCGGTCGGCCTTGAATGCCTCGAGCAGTTCGTCCTGCGAATCGAAGATCCGCGCCGGGGCCTCGATCCGGCGGTGTTCGGGCTCGACCGCCGAGACCTTGACGATCGCGCGGCCCAGGTTTCCCTTCAGCAGCCGGATGCCGCCTTCGGGCGAGAACGGCGCCGCGGCCGGACGCAGGATGGAATCGTCGCCGGTCGTCTCCGGCGGCGCCTTCCACGCCAGCCGGTCGCCGTCCAGCGTCGGTTCCTGCGCCTGGGCGTAAAGGTCGCCGCCGTGTATGGTGCGGATGTCCGGGTGCAGCAGCCCGGCGTCGAGCAGTTCGCGGATCACGAAGCCGATGCCGCCGGCGGCGTGAAAATGGTTCACGTCGGCCTGGCCGTTCGGGTAGATCCGGGTCAGAAGCGGCGTGACGCGCGAGATGTCGTCGAGGTCGTTCCAGTCGATGACCAGCCCGGCGGCGCGCGCGATCGCGACCAGGTGGATGGCGTGGTTGGTCGAGCCGCCGGTCGCGCACAGCCCGACCATGGCGTTGACGATCGCCTTCTCGTCGACGGTCCGGCCGATCGGCGTGTATTCGTCGCCCAGCGCGGTGATGTCGCAGGCGCGCTCGGCCGCGGCCAGCGTCAGCTGCTCGCGCAGCGGCGTGTTCGGATTGACGAACGCGGCGCCGGGCAGGTGCAGGCCCATGACCTCCATCAGCATCTGGTTGGAGTTCGCGGTACCGTAGAACGTGCACGTGCCAGGCGCGTGATACGACTGCGACTCGGCTTCCAGCAGGTCCTCGCGCGAGGCCTTGCTTTCGGCGTAGGCCTTTCTCACGCGCGCCTTCTCCCGGTTCGGCAGCCCGGACGGCATCGGTCCGCCGGGCACCATGACGACCGGCAGGTGCCCGAACGCGAGCGCGCCCATCAGCAGGCCCGGCACGATCTTGTCGCAGACGCCGAGCAGTAGCGCCGCATCGAAGGTGTCGTGCGACAGGCTGACCGCGGTGGCCTGGGCGATGACGTCGCGCGAGAACAGCGACAGTTCCATACCCGGCTGGCCCTGGGTCACCCCGTCGCACATCGCCGGCACACCGCCGGCGAACTGCGCGGTGCAGCCCTTGCCGCGCGCGGCCAGCTTGATCAGCGCCGGAAAGCGCTCCAGCGGCTGGTGGGCCGAGAGCATGTCGTTGTAGGCGCTGACGATGCCGAGGTTGGGTCGATCGAGCGCCTTCAACGCCGGCTTGTCCTCGCCGGAAGCGGCGATCGCGTGGGCCAGGTTGCCGCAGCTGACATGCGCGCGGATCGGCCCGTCGCCGCCGTAGCGCTCGAGTTTCTCGAGGTAGGCCCGGCGCAGGGTTCGGCTGTTTTCGCGAATGCGCTCGGTGACCTTTTCGATGGTCTTGTGCATGGCCTTGTGCATTTCAGGGACTCCAGTGAATCTCGAGCCGGTCGCCGGCATGCTCGAGCAGCGCGGCGATCGGGTACTGGTTTGGATCGCTGCTTTGCATCGCCCGTTCCAGGGCCTGGCGCTTGTCGTCGCCGCGGATCACCAGCAGCAGTTCGCGGCCGGCCGCAATCGCCGAAAGCGTCAGCGAGATGCGCGCGTACGGCGCCTCGGGCGGCAGCGGATCGGGCCGGACGACCGCCAGCGGCTCGGCCGACGCCGGGTCCAGTGCCGTTGCAAGCTCCGGCGCGCCCGGGAACAGCGACGCGAAGTGGCCGTCGCCGCCCATGCCGAGCAGGCAGGCGTCGAACGGCCGCCCGATTCGCGCCAGCGCGGTGCGCGCCGTGTTCAGCGCGGTGGCCGGGTCCGGCTCGCCGCCTGCATTGGCCGGCGTCAGAGACTCGAAACGCGCCGGCACCTCGCCGAATGCGGCGCGAATCGCCGTCAGGTTGCAGGCCGGGTCGCCGTGCGCGACCCAGCGCTCGTCGCCAGGCAGCAGCGTGACCCGCGGCCAGTCCAGTTTCGAGCGGGCCAGGCGTGCGTAGACCGGCATTGGCGTCGAACCGCCGGCGAGCGCCAGCGCGGCCGCGCCGCGTTCTTCCAGCGCCCGTTCGCAGGCATCGTGCAGCCGTCCGGCGACGGTCTCGACAAGCGCTTCGAAGTCGGAGTGTTCGTTTTGATGTGCCGGCATCATTCCCGCCAACTGTGGCCGTGGCGCTCGGTCAGTGCGACGGCGTTGGAAGGGCCCCAGGTGCCGGCCGGGTAGCCGCGCGGCTGTATCTCGGCGGCCTGCCAGCCGCCGAGGATGGTGTCGACCCAGCTCCAGGCGGCCTCGATCTCGTCGCGGCGAACGAACAGCGTGCCGTTGCCTTCCAGCGCATCGAGGTACAGCCGTTCGTAGGCAATCCGTCGGCGCTCGCCGTCGAATGCGGAGTGCCGGTCCAGGTCCAGCGCCACCTGCGTCAGGTGCACGCCTTCGCGGTCCAGGCCCGGCTTCTTGTTCATCAGGCACAGCGAGATATGCTCCTCTGGCTGCAACTGAATGATCAGCGAGTTCGGCTTCAGTGTGGATCCGGCGCTTTCGAAGATCGAGTGCGGGATCGGCCGGAACCGGATATAGATCTCGGTCACCCGGCGCGGCAGGCGCTTGCCGGTGCGCAGGTAGAACGGCACGCCCGACCAGCGCCAGTTGTCGATGTGTGCGCGCAAGCCGACGTAGGTTTCGGTGCGGCTGTCGCCGCCGAGCTCCTCGACGTAGCCCGGCACCGCGTTGCCGTCGATTGCGCCGGCGCCGTACTGGCCGGCGACGCTGCTGGTCTCGAGATCGGCACCCTCGATCGGTCGCAGCGAATTGAGCACCTTGAGCTTCTCGTTGCGCACCGCGGTCGGGTCGAAGCGGGCCGGCGGCTCCATCGCGGTCAGGCACAACAGTTGCAGCATGTGGTTCTGCACCATGTCGCGCATTGCGCCGTACTCGTCGTAGTAACCCGCCCGGTCTTCGACGCCGACGGTCTCGGCGACGGTGATCTGGACCTGCTCGACGTGCTGCGAATTCCACACCGGTTCGAACAGCATGTTGCTGAACCGCAGCGCCAGCAGGTTCTGCACGCCGTCCTTGCCGAGGTAATGGTCCACCCGGTAGACCTGCGACTCGGGAAATACCTCGCCGACGCCGTCGTTGATTTCCACCGAGCTTTCAAGGTCGTGGCCGATCGGCTTTTCCAGCATGACGCGCGTGCCCGGGTCGTTGAGACCGGCTCGGCCCAGCGACTTGCAGATGGCCGAATACCAGCTCGGCGCGGTCGACAGGTGGAACAGCACGTCGCCGTCGCGGTGCTGCCGGATGACCTTGCCGAGCCGGGCGGTGGATTCGTCGGAAGCGAGATCCACGGACTGGTATTCGAGCCGGGCGACGAGCCGCTCCAGCGCCCGGTCGTCGCCGTCGGCGTGTTCGCGTAGGTGGCCCCTGGAAAGCTCCCTGAAACCCGGCGAATCGGTTTCGGTGCGCGCGCAGCCGAGCACCTTGAGGCCGTCCGGCAACAGGCCGTCGCGCTCCAGCCCCAGCAGCGCCGGCAGCAGCATTCGCTGGGCCAGGTCGCCGGTGGCGCCGTAAATGACGAGCAGCGAGGCGGGTCGAATTTCCATCGGGTCTCCTTGGTTCGGAATCGTCAAGTCTGCAAGCTTGCCGTAACGACCGCATGACCGGTCGCCGTGAATACGTTTTCAGCCGGTCGTACCCGCTGCGGCGGCCGCGGCTTCGCGCCGTCGCCGCCGGGCCAGCAGCACGAACGTGATCGCGCCGGACAGCGTCAGCGTCAGCGGAAACAGCAGCACGTAGCGTCCGGCGCCCGGCGCAAGATTCTCCAGCGCCTGATACAGGCCGACGCCGATCAGCGGCGCGATGAGGCCGCGCACGCCGGTCAGCGTCACGTGGATGCTCATGTACAGCGTCGAGCGGCCGTCGCTGGCGAAGTCATTGTGCCCCAGATTCCAGCCGAGTTTGCCGCCGGCGAAGGCCGCGCCCATCACCAGCGCGCCGATCCAGAACAGCCAGACCTGGCCGAAGATCGCGCCGGGCACGAACAGCGCCATCGCACCGACGAACATCCACGAGTGGCGCGCGCGGTAGTCGAGAATGTGCACGCGGTCGAGCCGGCGCGCCCAGAACGGCGTCAGGATCGCGACCGCGATCAGCGGCAGCGTAGTCGTGATCAGCACCTGGGCCAGGCGGGGCGCACCGAGCTGTTCGGTCAGGATCACGACCAGCAGCGCGATCACCATCAGGTTGCCCGAGCCGAACAGGAACATCGTGGCCATGTAGCGCCGGTACCAGACATCGGACTTCAGCACCGCCATTGCGTCGGACAGGCGCACCTGGCCGCCGGTCTGCGAGCCGGCTTCCTCGCGCAGCAGGCGGCCGTGCCCGCGCACCGTGAAACTGCGGTAGCGGCGCGCGGCGACCAGACCCAGCACGCCGGCCACCGGAAACAGCGCGCGCCAGGCCTGGTCCCAGAACTCCATCGAGACCCCGATGGCGGCCGCGGTCGCCGCGATGACGATCGAATAGGTCACGGCGATCCGGCCGGTGATCGTTGCACGTACGTGACGCGGAAAGTTGGCGCGCCAGATCGCCGCACGAAGCGTGATCACGCCGCACCAGCACACCCGGGCGGTGATCATCCAGAACGTCAGCCAGGCCAGCCCGGCCGCCGAAACCGGGGCCACCGCGATCATCAGCGTGGCCAGAGCGCACAGCGCCATCAGCGAGCCGACCCAGCGGGTCTTGTGCTTGCCGTGGGCCAGGTTCGCGAACGCCAGACTGGCGACGTTGGCCAGCGCCGGCGCCCCGGTGACCAGCGCGACGGCCAGATTGACCATCGCCGGGGCGGCCACGTCGGCAAAGCCGTGCTTGACGATGACGCCGACCAGGCCGCCCTCGAGCGCGCCCAGCGCCACCGCCATCAACGCGTTGGCCCTGACTTCGCGCGGCATCAGCGTCCGGGCGATGAAGGGCAGATTGGCGCGCGTCGATGACAATGGCGTGATGGCGAATTCGGGTGGATGGGAGACGACCGGGCCTGCGGCCGACCGTGCAAGCTTGCTGACACCGTCGTCAATCCTGCCACATCCAGCTTGTCCCCCGGCGCCGGCTCGACATTCTGCACGCCGCGCGCTAATTTCCTTGCACGCCGGTGAGCGATCAGCCTATGATGATGTTTCATTCATCCCTAGTGGAGCTCAATCATGCGGATTTCGATGATGTTTCTGGTCGTGACGGGCTTGATGCTGGCCGGATGCAAGTCCGAGGAACCAGAGTCTGGAATGGAGGAGGCTCGCCAGTCGATCGAGGAGGCCGCGGAAGACACGGCCGAGGCGACCGAAGACGCCGCCGAGGCGGTCGAGGACAAGACCGAGCAGGCAGCCGAATCGGCGGAAGACATGGCTGAAGAGGCTCAAACCGAGGCGCAGCAGGCCTGGCAGCGCGCGGTGGAGTTGACCGGCGAGGCGAACCGCAAGGTGCGCAGCCTGGTCGATTCGGGGATGGAGCAGGGCAGCGAGGCGTGGCAGGAAGCGATGGAGGAGGCGCGCCAGGCACGCGAGGAAGCCCGCGAGGCCTGGGAGAACGCGCAGGAATACAGCGGTGACGCCTGGGCGTCGATGAAATCGCGCACGCAGGCGATGATGGACCAGCTCGAGCGGTCCTGGAACGAGCTGAACGCCGAAGACGGCGGCAGTTGAGACGAAACTGGCGGGGCCGGCACGTTCCGGCCCCGCGCAGGCCCGTTCCGGGCCGATCCTGGCACCCCATGCAATGAATCCGGTTACCATTTCAGGCTGCCAACCCGCTGCAGTCAGATCGTGACCGAACCGTACAATCCCGCCACTCTGGAGCCGCGCATTCGCGAGGGCTGGACCGCGCGCGCCTCGTTCCGCGCGCCGGATCGTCCGGACCGCGAGGCTTTTTACTGCCTGAGCATGTTCCCCTACCCGTCCGGGCACCTGCACATGGGGCACATGCGCAATTACACCATCTCCGACGTCATCACCCGGTACCACCGGATGAACGGCCGCCCGGTGCTGCAGCCGATGGGCTGGGATGCGTTCGGGCTGCCGGCCGAGAATGCCGCGATCGCCCGCGGCGTGCCGCCGGCCGAATGGACCCGGGGCAACATCGCCCACATGCGCGGCCAGCTGCAGGAGCTCGGGTTCGCGATCGACTGGGAACGCGAACTGGCGACCTGCGACCCGGAGTATTACCGCTGGAACCAGTGGCTGTTTCTGAAGATGCTCGAGCGCGGCATCGCCTACCGCAGGACCGGCACCGTCAACTGGGACCCGGTGGACCAGACCGTGCTGGCCAACGAGCAGGTCATCGACGGCAAGGGCTGGCGCACCGGCGCGGTCGTGGAGAAGCGCGAGATCCCGATGTACTACCTGCGCATCACCGCCTACGCCGACGAACTGCTCGAGGCGCTGGACGGGCTGGACGGCTGGCCCGAACGGGT
>JAVVDX010000024.1:25953-29903 GCA_032251475.1 Wenzhouxiangellaceae bacterium
CACCCGCTGACCGGCGAGCCGCTTCCGGTGTGGATCGCCAACTACGTGCTGATGGCCTACGGCGAGGGCGCGATCATGGCCGTGCCGGGGCACGATGAGCGCGATTTCGAGTTCGCCAACAAGTACGGCCTGCCCATCGTCCAGGTCGTCCAGCCCGAGTCCGGAGGACACGAATACGATTCCGGCAACTGGCGGGACTGGTACACGGCGAAGGACAACGTCCGGCTGGTCAATTCGGGCGACTTCGACGGGCTGGATTTCGCGGCCGGCTTCGATGCCATCGCCGGGGCGCTGGAGCGAAAAGGCCTGGGCCGGCGCCGGACCCAGTACCGGTTGCGCGACTGGGGCATCTCGCGACAGCGCTACTGGGGCTGCCCGATTCCGATCATCCATTGCGACGACTGCGGCGACGTGCCGGTGCCGGAGTCGGACCTGCCGGTCGTTCTGCCGGAGCACCTCGTGCCCGACGGTTCGGCCAGCCCGCTGACCAAATGCGGCGAATTCCTCGCCTGCGAATGCCCGAAGTGCGGCCGGCCGGCCCGGCGCGAGACCGACACGATGGATACCTTCGTCGACTCGTCGTGGTACTTCATGCGCTTTCCGTGCGTGGACAACGACGGCGCCATGGTCGACGAGCGCACCGACGCGTGGATGCCGGTGGACCAGTACGTCGGCGGCATCGAGCACGCGATCCTGCACCTGCTCTACGCGCGCTTCTGGACGAAAGTAATGCGCGACGAGGGCCTGGTCGGCGTCGACGAGCCGTTCAGCCGGCTGCTCACGCAGGGCATGGTGCTGGCAGAGACCTGGTTTCGCGAGGACGAGGCCGGCCGCCGGATCTGGTACAACCCGTCCGGGGTCGAGGTCCGGCGCGATTCGAAGGGCCGGATCGAATCGGCGGTGCTGGCCGCCGATGGCGAGCCGGTGCAATTCGGCGGCGTCGAGAAGATGGCCAAGTCCAGGAACAATGGCGTCGACCCGGCGCAGCTGGTCGGGCAGTACGGCGCCGACACGGTGCGGCTGTTCTCGATGTTCGCCGCCCCTCCGGAGCAGAGCCTGGAGTGGTCCGATGCCGGCGTCGAGGGTGCGTGGCGGTTTCTGAAACGTCTGTGGCAACAGGTCCACGAGTTTCTCGACGGCGGCGAGGCGCAGCAGGATGTCCCCGCTAACCTCGACGACGCGGCCCGCGAAATGCGCCGGCGCGTGCACGAGACCATCGCCAAGGTCGGCGACGACATGGGTCGGCGCTATACGTTCAACACCGCGATCGCTGCGGTCATGGAGTGCAGCAACCATCTGGCGCGCTTCGAAACCGGTTCGGACGGCGCGGCCGCGGTCGCCCGTGAGGGCTGGGAGGCGCTGGTGCGGCTGATCGCACCGATCACGCCGCACATCGCGCAGGCTTTGTGGAAAAGGCTGGGCCACGACGAAGACATTCTCGAAGCCGGCTGGCCCGAGGTCGACGAGGCCGCGCTGGTCCGCAACAAGGTCACCGTCATCGTCCAGGTCAACGGCAAGGTGCGGGGCCGGATCGAGGCCGAGGCCGGCAGCGACCGGGCCGCGCTCGAGAAGTCGGCGCTGGAGGAGGACAACGTGCGCCGCCACGTTGCGGGCAAGGACGTGCGCAAGGTGATCGTCGTGCCCGACAAGCTGGTCAATATCGTGGTGGCCGCATGATGTATCCGCAGCCACCCGCTCGCTACGTTTTTCAGACGTTCCTGTGGTCCCTATGGCCAATTTGTGGGGCCGGTGTGCTCGTTTTGCTGGCCGGGTGCGGTTTCCAGTTGCGCGGCTCGGCCGACCTGCCGGAGCAGATGGCCACGACCTGGGTCAACGCGGCCGACCCGACCGATCCGTTCACGCGCGAACTGAAACTGCTGCTGCGCGGCAACGGCGTAACCGTGACGGATACGCCCGGCGAAGGCGTGGCTGAACTGAAGATCACGCGCCAGCAGATCTCGCGCCGGGCACTGACGATCTCGGGCGACGCGCGCGTACGCGAGTTCGAACTGGTCTTCGACCTTCGCTTCACGCTTCTCGCGCCGGACGGCGAGGTGCTGCTCGAGGACGAGCGGCTCCGGCTGGCGCGCGACTTCCAGTTCGACGAGCAGGAGATTCTCGGCGCCGCGACCGAGGAGGAAATGATCCGCGAGCAGCTCCGGCGCGACATGGCAGCGGCCTTGATTCGCCGGCTCGAAGCCTACGGGCGCGCATGAAACTGTATCCCGAGCGTCTTCCCGCCCAGCTCGAGAAGGGCCTGGCACCGGTCTATCTGGTTGCCGGGCCCGAGCGGCTGCTGGTCGAGGAAACGGTCGACCGGATTCGCCGCGCGTGCCGCGAGCACGAAGTCGCCGAGCGCATCCGGCTCGAGGCCGACGGACGCTTCGACTGGGCCGAGCTGGCCCGGGCCACCGAGACCGGTTCGCTGTTCGCGACCCGGCGGCTGGTGGAATTGCGCCTGCCCTCGGGCAAGCCCGGCAATACCGGCGGCAAGGCGATCCGCGAATGGCTGGAGGCCGGGCGCGACGATATCCTGCTGGTGATCTGCGATGCGTGGGACATGAAGCGGGAGCAGGCCGCCTGGGTAAAGGCGCTCGGCAGGGCCGGCGTCTACGTGCCGGTCTGGACCGTCAAGCCGGCCCAGCTCCCGCGCTGGATCGGCCAGCGGCTCAAGAGCCGCGGGCTGGACGCCGACAATGGCGTCTGCAGCTTTCTCGCCGAACGGCTGGAGGGCAACCTGCTGGCCGCGGCGCAGGAGGTCGACCGGCTTGCGCTGCTATTTCCGCGGGCACGACTGGAAATGGAGCAGGTGCGCGCGGCCGTGGCCGACAGTGCGCGCTTCGACGCCTTCCGGCTGGCCGAGCTGGTTCTGACCGGGCAGGCCGGGGCGGCATTGCGCTGCATCCGTGGCCTGCGCGAATCGGACAATCCGGCGCCGGCCGTGCTGGGGGCGCTTGGCCGCGAACTCGAGACCGCGCTGATCGTCGCCCGGCGCAGTGCGCGCCAGCCGGCCGAGCGGATCTTTGCCGATCTCAGGGTTTGGCGCGCGCGCCAGAACGCCATCGAAGCCTGCATCCACCGTAACGGGCCGGCCCGGATCGAGCGGGCCGTGGGCCGCCTCGGACGGCTGGATCTGCTGGCCAAGGGCCAGACCGAAGGCGATTTCTGGCTCGAACTCGAGCGGCTTTGCGTCGACGTCGCCGAAAACCCGGGGCGGGCCGCATGAACACTCGCGCCATCGCGATCTTCGGCGGAACGTTCGACCCGGTGCACTACGGCCACCTGCGGGCCGCGGCCGAGGTCTCCGAGCAGCTCGAGGTGCAGGATTTCCGGCTCGTGCCGGCCGGCCAGCCGCCGCACCGCGACGGCACCTGGGCCGAGGCGCGTCACCGGATGGCGATGCTCGAGCTGGCGCTGGCACCGCACGCCGACCTGTCGGTCGACGACCGCGAAGTCCAGCGCGGCGGGCCGTCGTACATGTCCGAAACCCTGGCCAGCATCCGGGCCGAGGCCGACGAACTGCCGATCATGCTGTGCCTGGGCCAGGACGCGGCCAACGACCTCGACCGCTGGCACGACTGGAAGCATCTGCTCGAGTACGCCCACCTGGTGGTCATGACGCGGCCGGATGCACAGCCGCAGTACTCGGCCGAGCTGCGGCAACATTTCTCCGGACGCATCGTCGACCGGCCCGGCGGCCTGATGGATGTCCCCGCCGGTCGCATCTGCAATGTCGACGTGACCCGGCTGGCGATCTCGTCGACCGATATCCGCGAGCAGCTCGCATCCGGACGCAACCCGCGCTTCCTGCTGCCTTCGACGGTGTTGGCGTATATACGCAAGCACCGGCTGTACGGCGCCGGCAGAAACCTTTGAAAAACTACTGCGCGTGCGGCAGCCTGCCCCGGACTCCGATCCGGGGGCGTCCGGCGGTGCTCGGAATCCTCATG
>JAVVDX010000025.1:0-6272 GCA_032251475.1 Wenzhouxiangellaceae bacterium
CGGGCCCGGAATTCGACGAACGGGACGCCGGACGTCCCGTTTCGCATGTCTGGAGAGCGTCTTGTCCCAATTGAAAGCGGTTCTGGCCCTGGAAGACGGCACGCTGTTTTCCGGCATCGGCTTCGGCGCGCCCGGCGCGAGCGTCGGCGAAGCGGTGTTCAACACCGCGATGACCGGCTACCAGGAAATTCTCACCGACCCGAGTTACGCCGGCCAGCTTGTGACGCTGACGATGCCGCACATCGGCAACACCGGCGTCAACCCCGAGGACATGGAATCCGACCGGCCGCGCGCGGCCGGGCTGATCGTGCGCGACTGTCCGCGCCGGGTCAGCTCCTGGCGGGCGACGCAAAGCCTGCCGGAGTGGCTGGAGGCCGGAAATGTAATCGCGATCGGCGATATCGACACCCGCGCGCTGACCGTGAAGCTGCGCGAGACCGGTGCCCAGAACGGCTGCATCCTGTCCGGCCGCGACGTCGATCCGGCCGAGGCGCTGGAGCGCGCCCGCTCGTGCCCGCCGATGGTCGGCCGGGATCTGGCGAAGCCGAATTCCTGCGCCGAGCCCCACGAATGGTCCGAGGGCTCGCCTGCCATCGAGTCCCGGGCCCCGAGTCCCGGGTCCCGTCATGTCGTGGTATACGACTTCGGCGCCAAGTACAACATCCTCCGGCTGCTGGTCGATGCCGGCTGCAGGCTGACCGTGGTGCCGGCCGACTTCCCGCTGGACCGCGCGCTGGCGCTGGAGCCCGACGGCGTCATGCTGTCCAACGGCCCGGGCGATCCCGAGCCGTGCGGCTACGCGGTCGAGACGATCCGCGGGCTGATCGGGAAGAGGGTCCCGACCTTCGGCATCTGCCTGGGCCACCAGTTGCTGGCGCTGGCGGCCGGCGCGAGGACGGTGAAGATGAAGTTCGGCCACCACGGCGCCAACCACCCGGTGCAGGATCTCGAGACCGGCCGGGTGATGATCACCAGCCAGAACCACGGCTTCGCCGTCGACGGGGCCAGCCTGCCCGAAGGCGTCGTCGCCACCCACCGCTCGCTGTTCGACGGCACGCTGCAGGGCATCCGGCTCGAAAACGCCCCGGCCTTCGGCTTCCAGGGCCACCCCGAGGCAAGCCCCGGGCCGCACGATTTGCGGGGGTTGTTTGAGGCGTTCGTCGAGATGATGAGCCGATCAAAAAACAATTTAACCGCAGATGAACGCAGATGAACGCAGATTTGAACGGCCTGAGCGAGAGCGTGATTGGATGCGCATATCGGGTAAGCAGTTCCTTGGGAAGTGGCTTCCTCGAATCGGTATACGAGAATGCGCTGGCGTTGGAGTTCGGTGGGAGTGGAATAGTTTTCGAGCGTCAGAAGCGATTGATCGTGCGTTACCGCGACGCGGTAGTTGGAGATTTCGCGGCGGACTTTCTGATTGCCGACAGCATTATCGTGGAACTGAAAGCCGTAAAAACACTTTTGCCGGAGCATCAGGCACAAGTCTTGAATTATCTCAAGGCATCTGGCCTCCAGCTGGGTTTGTTGATCAACTTCGGTACACCGAAGGCCCAGATCAAACGTTTGGTCCACCAACTTCGATCGGATTGATCATGCCCAGCTTTATTTTTCATCTGCGTTCATCTGCGTTCATCTGCGGTTTCAATTAAGATCATGCCTAAGCGTACCGATATCAAATCCATCCTGATCATCGGCGCCGGGCCGATCGTGATCGGCCAGGCCTGCGAGTTCGATTATTCGGGGGTGCAGGCGGTCAAGGCGCTCCGGTCCGAAGGATACCGGGTGATCCTGGTCAACTCGAACCCTGCGACCATCATGACCGACCCGGAGATCGCCGACGCGGTCTACATCGAACCGGTCAAGTGGGAGTACGTGCGCGAGGTGATCCGGCGCGAGCGGCCCGATGCGTTGCTGCCGACCATGGGCGGGCAGACGGCGCTGAACTGCGCGCTGGACCTGGTGCGCGAGGGCGTGCTGGCCGAGTTCGGCGTCGAGCTGATCGGCGCCTCGCGCGAGGCCATCGACATGGCCGAGGACCGCGAGCTGTTCAAGAACGCGATGACCGAGATCGGGCTTGAATCGCCGGTTTCGGAGATGGCGCGCACGCTTGATCAGGCGCTGGAGATCCAGAAGCGCATCGGTTTCCCGACCATTATCCGGCCGTCGTTCACGCTCGGCGGCTCGGGCGGCGGCATTGCCTACAACGCCGAGGAATTCGTCGAGATCGTGAGTCACGGCCTGGAACTGTCGCCGACCAACGAGGTGCTGCTCGAGGAATCGGTGCTGGGCTGGAAGGAATTCGAGATGGAGGTGGTTCGCGACAAGGCCGACAACTGCATCATCATCTGCTCGATCGAGAACGTCGACCCGATGGGCATCCACACTGGCGATTCGATCACGGTCGCGCCGGCGCAGACGCTGACCGACCGCGAGTACCAGCGCATGCGCGACGCGTCGATCGCGGTGCTGCGCAAGATCGGCGTCGAGACCGGCGGCTCGAACGTGCAGTTCGCGATCGATCCGGCCGACGGCCGCATGGTGGTCATCGAAATGAACCCGCGCGTGTCGCGCTCCTCGGCGCTGGCGTCGAAGGCGACCGGATTCCCGATCGCGAAGGTTGCGGCCAAGCTGGCCGTCGGCTACACGCTCGACGAACTGGAAAATGAAATCACCGGCGGCGCGACGCCGGCCTCGTTCGAGCCGGCGATCGACTACATCGTCACCAAGATCCCGCGCTTCGCATTCGAGAAATTTCCCGCCGCCAGCCGCCGGCTGACGACGCAGATGAAGGCGGTCGGCGAGGCGATGGCGATCGGGCGCACGTTCAAGGAGTCGCTGCAGAAGGCATTGCGCAGCCTCGAGGTCGAACTTGACGGGTTCGGCGAGGTGACGCTGGACGAGGATTCCGAACTCGACGCCGGCACGCGGATCCGGCGCGAACTGCACGAGGCCGGACCCGAGCGCATTCTTTATGTCGCCGAGGCGCTGCGGCGCGGCATCGGCTTCGACGAGGTCCAGCGGCTGTCGCGCATCGATCCGTGGTTCATCGACCAGATCCACGAGATCGTCGAATACGAAAACGAGGTGCGCACCGCCGGTTTCGATGCGCTGGACCGGGCGCGGCTGCGCGAGCTCAAGCGCCACGGTTTTTCCGACGGCCGTCTGGCGAAGCTGGTCGGGGCGCCCGAAAAGGCGGTGCGCCACCTGCGCCAGACACTGGATGTCGCCCGCGTCTACAAGCGCGTCGATACCTGCGCGGCAGAGTTCGCCACGACCACGGCCTACATGTACGGGACCTGGGAGCTGGATTGCGAGGCCCGGCCGACCGACCGGCGCAAGATCATGGTGCTCGGCGGCGGCCCGAACCGGATCGGTCAGGGCATCGAGTTCGACTACTGCTGCGTGCATGCCGCGCTGGCGATGCGCGAGCTCGATTTCGAGACGATCATGGTCAACTGCAACCCGGAGACGGTCTCGACCGACTACGACACCTCCGACCGGCTTTACTTCGAACCGCTGACGCTCGAGGACGTGCTCGCGATCATCAAGGTCGAGCAGCCCGAGGGGGTGATCGTGCAGTTCGGCGGGCAGACGCCGCTGAAGCTTGCCAGAGATCTCGAGGCTGCCGGGGTGCCGATCATCGGCACTTCGCCCGACTCGATCGACCTGGCCGAGGACCGCGAGCGCTTCCAGGACCTGCTCAACCGCCTGGGACTCAGGCAGCCGCCCAACCGGACCGCGCGCACGCCCGAAGAGGCGGTCGTGCTGGCGCGAGAGGTCGGCTTTCCGCTGGTCGTGCGGCCGTCGTACGTGCTCGGCGGCCGGGCGATGGACATCGTCCATTCGGTCGACGAGCTCAAGCGCTACATGCGCGAGGCGGTCAGCGTCTCGAACGACTCGCCGGTGTTGCTCGATCGCTTCCTGGACCACGCCATCGAAGTCGACGTCGACGCGGTCGCCGACGGCGAGCGGGTCGTCATCGGCGGCATCATGGAGCACATCGAGCAGGCCGGGGTGCATTCGGGCGACTCGTCGTGCAGCCTGCCGCCGTTCTCGCTGGCACCCGGAATCATCGCCGAAA
The DNA here is from genome assembly GCA_032251475.1 of Wenzhouxiangellaceae bacterium. Classification (GTDB taxonomy): domain Bacteria; phylum Pseudomonadota; class Gammaproteobacteria; order Xanthomonadales; family Wenzhouxiangellaceae. The sequence goes on from JAVVDX010000025.1 coordinate 4,085, forward strand.
TCGCCGAGCAGACGCGCAGGATGGCGCTGGCGCTGAACGTCGTGGGCCTGATGAACGTGCAGTTCGCGGTGCGCGGCGACGAGATCTTCGTGCTCGAGGTCAACCCGCGCGCGTCGCGCACGGTGCCGTTCGTCTCGAAGGCCACCGGCGTGCCGCTGGCCAAGATCGCGGCCAAGTGCATGGTTGGAGAAAATCTGGAAAAACAGGGATTTGACGAAGATCTGAAAACCGATTTCTACTCGATCAAGGAGCCTGCGTTTCCGTTCATCAAGTTCCCGGGCGTCGACCCCATCCTGGGCCCCGAGATGCGCTCGACCGGCGAGTGCATGGGCGTGGGAAAGAGCTTCGGCGCGGCTGTGGCGCGCGGCCAGCAGGGGGTGGGCATCCAGGCCGCGGCCAGCGGCCGCGCATTCCTGTCGGTGCGCGACGCCGACAAGCCGCACCTGCTGCCGGTCGCGCGCGACCTGGTCGGTCGCGGCTTCTCGCTGGTCGCGACCGAGGGAACCTGGAAATACCTGGTTGAAAACGGCATCGAGTGCGACTACATCAACAAGGTCGTGCAGGGTCGGCCGCATGTGGTCGACCTGATCAAGAATCGGGAAATCGACTATATTGTCAATACCACCGAAGGCAGGCAGGCGATCACCGACTCGTTCTCGATCCGGCGCGAGGCGCTGCAGCGCAAGGTCAACTATTCGACCACCATTGCCGGGGCCCGGGCGACGCTGAAGGCGCTGGACCACTGGCACGAGCGCGAAGTGGCCAGCCTCGCCGAACTTCATCAACACCGGAATTCCTGAGGATATGTCGCAGACTCCTTTGACCAGGCAGGGCGCAGAGCGCCTGCGCGAAGAACTGAACCGGCTCAAGAAGGTCGAGCGGCCGCAGGTCATCGAGGCCATCGCCGAGGCGCGTGCGCACGGCGACCTGAAGGAGAACGCCGAGTACCATGCCGCGCGCGAGCAACAGGGCATGATCGAGGCGCGCATCCGCGACCTCGAGGCGGCGCTGTCGCACGCGCGCGTCATCGATACCGACTCGCTGGACGTCGGCGGCAAGGTCGTTTTCGGCGCCAGGGTGACGCTGCTCGAGGATGTCGACGGCGCCGACGAGGTGCACTGGCAGATCGTCGGCGATCTGGAATCCAGCGTCGAGCACCGCCGCCTCGCGATTTCGGCGCCGCTGGCGCGGGCGCTGATCGGCAAGCAGGAAGGCGACACCGTCGAGGTCGACACGCCCAACGGCACGCGGGTGTATGACATCGTCGAGGTCCGCTACGGCGCCTGACGCCTCGCAGACCTGCTGCGCAAGCGGCTGAGCGCGTCCGGCGGTGCTCGAAATCCGAAAAATGCCCTTAACCACGAAGGACACGAAGAACACGGAGAAGGGAAATGTCCGTCCATCTTTGTGATCTTCGTGTTCTTCGTGATTTTGCACTATTCGAGCCAGGCACGGATATCCGAAAATAATTGACCGATGCGCCGGCTGATCGTCCACGTCCCCGAACTCGAGTATCTGCCCGGCGGCGCGGCCGGGTTGCCGCGTCCGCTGGCGCGCATGCTCGGGCGGGGGCAGAGGGTCGAGGACGATCCCGGGCGCCTGCTCGGTGCGGCGCTCGGTGTCGGCGAACTTCCGGCGCCGGCGGTGTTGACGCGGCTGGCTGCCGATGAGCCGGCGCCGGGCTCGATCTGGCTGCGCTTCGATCCGGTCGGCATGGTGCCCGACCTGACCGCCGTCTGGCTCGAAAAGCCGCTGGCGCTGGATTTCGGCGCCGACCGGATGCAGCCGGTGACCAATGAACTCCGGGCGATGTTCGCCGCCGAGGGACTGGACTGGTATCCGGAATCCGGGGCCGGCCACGGCCTGCTGGAACTCGATTCTCTTCCGGAGACCGGGTTCGTGTCGCTGGCCGAGGTTCCCGGTCGACGCCTCGACGAAGTGCTTCCCGAAGGCCCCGGTTCAATACGCTGGCGACGGCTGGTCAACGAAAGCCAGATGGTATTCCACCAGTCCCGGTCGCTGGCAGCGCCCGACCAGCGCGGCGCCGGGCTGTGGTTCTGGGGGGCGGGTCGGGTGCCGCCGAAGCCTGCGCCGGCATCGGCGAGAATCTTCGACCCCGGTGGCGATCCGACCGGCGATCCCATGATCGCAGGGCTGGCCCGCTGGCTGGGCGTCCAGATCGAATCCG
>JAVVDX010000025.1:6372-27991 GCA_032251475.1 Wenzhouxiangellaceae bacterium
AGATCGAATCCGGCCGCGATGGCCTGCCGGCGGGGACCGACGAGCGCAACGTGCTTCTCCACTGGTCCCTGCACAGAAGCCCTTCCGGCAACGAAGGCGTCGATCCGGCCAAGGCGTTGCGCGAACTCGGCCGGCAATGGCTGCTGCCCGCTTGCGGCCGGCTCCGCGCACCGGCCATCACGGTCGTCGGCAGCACCGGCGGCTGGCACATACCGGCGCATGAACGGGTGATGTTCTGGCGCCGTCGGCAGCCCGTCGGCTTTGCGGAGGACGCAAGTTGATCCGGCGCGCGCGCGTGGTGCGCCGAAGGCCGGCCGGTTCCGCTCCGGTTTCGGGCTGCGGCTCGCCGGTCGTCGCCCGGGCGCTGGCCGCGCGCGGCTGCAGCCGGGTGCCCGACTACTCGCTGGCGGCTTTGCTGCCGCCGACGCTCTCGGGTCTGGATCGCGCCGCCGGCCTGCTGGCCAACTGCATCGAGCACGGCCGGCGGATCGTCGTCGTCGGCGATTTCGACGCCGATGGCGCGACCGGCACGGCGCTGGCCGTGCGCGGCCTGAAGGGGCTGGGCGCGGGCAATGTCGGCTGGCGGATGCCCGACCGCGTCCGCCACGGCTACGGCCTTAGCGTGAAGCTGGCAGAGGAATGCCTGGCCGAGCAGCCGGCGCTGGTGGTCACGGTCGATCACGGCATATCGTCGCACCAGGGTGTCGCGCGGCTGCGCGCGGCCGGCATCGACGTCGTCGTCACCGATCATCACCTGCCGGGCCCGGGACTGCCGGATGCCAGCGCCATCGTCAATCCGAACTGCGACGGCGACGAATTCCCGTCGCGCCACCTGGCTGGCGTCGGCGTGATGTTCTACACGCTGATCGCGCTGCGCGCCGAATTGCGCCGGCGCGGCCGGCCGGCCGATTTCCGGCTCGATTCGCTGCTCGACCTGGTCGCGCTGGGCACCGTGGCCGACCTGGTGAAGCTCGACGAGAACAACCGGCGGATGGTCTATCAGGGCTTGCGCCGGATCCGCGATCGGCGCTGTCAGCCCGGTGTCGCCGCGTTGCTCGAGGTCGCCGGCCGCAACCTGGCCCATGTCTCGGCTTCCGATCTGGGTTTCGTCGCCGGGCCGCGCCTGAACGCGGCCGGCCGGCTCGACGACATCTCGATCGGCATCCGCTGCCTGCTCGCCGACGATTTCGACCGCGCGCTGGAGCACGCGCGCACGCTGGACGAGCTGAATCGCGAGCGCCAGCAGATCCAGGCCGACATGACGGTGCAGGCGCGCAGCATCGCCGACGACATGCTGGCCGCGATCGAAGGTACGCCGGGCGGGTACTGCCTGTACGATCCGGACTGGCACCCCGGCGTCGTCGGGCTGGTCGCCTCGCGCATCTGCGAACACAGCCGGCGGCCGGTGATCGCGCTGGCGCCGGCCGGCGATGGCAGCGACGAGTGGAAGGGCTCGTGCCGCAGCCCCGAGGGCGTGCACATGCGCGACCTGCTGGCCGAACTCGACGCCCGCCACCCGGAACTGATCGACCGCTTCGGAGGCCATGCGCGCGCGGCCGGCCTCAGCATTGCCGGCGATCGGCTCGACGCGTTGCGCGAGGCGTTCGACGCGCAGGTCGCGGCGCTGGAGTTCGCGCCCGACCGGGTGTTCAGCGACGGCGAACTGTTGCCGGCCGAGCTGACGCTGGCAACCGCGCAGGCACTCGCTGACGCCGGGCCCTGGGGCCAGGGCTGGGAAGAACCGCTGTTCGACGGCCGCTTCCGTGTGCTCGAGCGGCGCGTGGTCGGCAACCACCATCTCAAGCTGGTCGTCGAGCCGGCCGGCGGCGGCGCCGCGCTCGACGCGATCGCGTTCCGCGCCGGCGACCTGTGCCACAACGAACTTCCCGACCCGTTCCACGTCACCTACCGGCTTGAGATCAACCGCTGGCGCGGCAACGTCGCGGTGCAAATCAACATTCAGCACCTGGTCGGGACGATCGACCCGAACACCGTGTGAATTCGGACGGTGTGCTCGATCGGCATGGACGAATCCGGGGCTTTCGGCTAGATTGACGACTGATTTTGCAGAGACGTCGGCAATGGCGCTGGTTACGATTGCAAAGCTGCACGACATTGCGCTGGCCCAGATCGTGCGCATGAAGTTCGAGGCCGAGGACATCCCGGTGCACCTGGGCTCGGAAGGATTCGCGATGCTGCTGGGCGCGCAGTCGGGCTTCGGCGCCGTCCGCGTCCAGGTGCCGGATGGATTCGAGGATCGTGCGCGCCAGGTCTACGAGGAGTTGATGAGGTCGCTGGGGCAGGCGCGTTAAGAGGGGAGAGGGAAATGGGGCTAGGGGCTAGTATGGCCCCAGATGCATTTTTACCAGCCCCTAGTCCCTAGTCCCTAGTCCCTAGTCCCTAGTCCCTAGTCCCTAGTCCCTCCCCCCTTCTTCGCCCGCGGATGGGTCTTGTCGTAGACCTCGGCCAGGTGCTGGAAATCGAGGTGGGTGTAGATCTGCGTGGTCGAGAGGTTGGCGTGTCCCAGCAGTTCCTGCACCGCGCGCAGATCGCCCGACGATTCGAGAATGTGCGAGGCGAACGAGTGGCGCAGCTGGTGCGGGTGGACGCGCTGGCCCAGGCCCTGACTGAGCGAACGGTCTGCCACGCGCTTCTGGATCGCGCGCACGCCCAGCGGTTTGCCCCGGGCGGTGATGAAGATATACGGCGAATCTCCGCTCGCGAACGACGCCAGCGTCCGGCGCCACTCGTCCAGTGCGACCAGCGCGTGCCGGCCGACCGGCACGATGCGTTCCTTGTTGCCCTTGCCGACGACGCGCAGCAGGCCCTGGCGCGCGTCGAGCCGGTCCCAGCGCGCATCGGCCAGTTCGCTGACCCGAAGGCCCGACGAGTAGCACAGCTCCAGCATCGCCCGGTCGCGCACGTCCAGCGGCCGGTCGCCGGTGATCTCGAGCAGTTGCAGGACCTGGTCCGGGTCCAGCGTTTTCGGCAGCTTGCGCCGCGCGCGCGGCGCGCGCAGGTCGGCGGCCGGATTGGCCGGAATCTGCCGGGCCTCGGTCAGGTGGCGGAAGAACCTGCGCAGCGCCGACAGGTGGCGCTGGGTCGAGCGCGGGTCCAGCCCGGCGCGGGCCAGACTGGCAGCGAACGCGCGCAGCGCGAGCGCGTCGACGTCGGCGGGGGATTCGTGGCCGTTGTTTCGGCACCACTGTTCGAAGCGCCGGAGGTCGTGACCGTAGGCCTTGAGCGTGGCCGGCGCCAGCCGCCCGCGCTCGCGGCAGGCGTCGAGAAAGGTTCGAATGGCCGCGGCCACGGCGGTCTCGTCGCGATCGCCCGGTGAATCGGTCACGGCCGTCGGCCCGGGCGGGTCATGAACTAGTGGGCCACGCGGGTAGTTCGGTAACACTCACAGTTACTGTGCCGGTGCGACGGCTGAGTGTCACCGAACTATCCGCGCGGCCCACTACTAGGCCCGGGCGCGGCGTTCCCGGTTCTGATCCGCGTCCATGTCCAGCCGGAAGCGCAGCGTTTCGCGCAGCAGTTCCAGAAAAAGCGTGCCCATGTCCGGATGGAAGCGGTCGGGCGATTCGGCGCCGATCGCGAGCAGGTCGTGTTCGCCCAGCGGCACCAGTGCGGCCGAGCCGAGTTCGCCGCCGGCCGTGCCGAACACCAGTTCGCGCTTGGTGCGCGTGAGCCGGCCGCACTGGGGCTTGGCCGATGCGAGCAGATTCGCCAGCCACCTTGGATGCTCCTCGGGCATGGCCACGATCCCGTCTATAGCGTGCAGCTCGCCGTCGCCCGAGCCGAGCATCAGGTAGACCGAGTCGGCCCGGAAGTCTTCCTTCAGGCCCCGGCAAAGCCGCTCGATCATCTCGCGTGCCGAGCCGGCGGCCATCAGTTGCAGCGACAGTTTGTGCAGCCGCTGCATCAGCCGTTCGTTCTCGCCGGCCACCCCGCTGAGATGGCTGAGCTGGCGCTTCAGGCGCTGGTTTTCGGTTCGCAGCAACTCGACCTGGCGTTCGATCAGCGATGCGGTGCCGGCTTCATGCGGCACCACCTGCACGGTCAGAACCTCGGGGTGATCGGCCAGGAATTCGGGGTGCTCGACAAGCCAGTCGCGCACGTCGGCATCGGTCAGGCGGGGATTGGGCTTTGGGCTCGTCATGGTCTTCCGTCGTGTACGTGGTGTACGGTCCGTGGCGTGCGGGGGGTAGCATACACCGATCATGCCAGGCGCCCGTCGTAGACGATTCGCGCCGGGCCGCGGGTGCGTACCCGCCTCCCTTCGGCCGTCAAATCTACCACAATCGTTCCGCCGGGCTGGATCACGGCCAGCGCGGTGCTGTCGTCGCGGCCGGGTCCGACCGCGACGGCCGCCGCGCAGGCGGCGCTGCCGCAGGCCGGCGTCGGGCCGGCGCCGCGTTCGTGCACGCGCAGCAGGACGTGCCCGCCGGCGTCGACGTGCGCAAGACCGATATTGACCCGGTTGCGCCAGGCACGATCGTTCTCGATTTGGCTGACGACGGCGGCCAGGTCGGCCGCCGACGGCGGGTCGGGCCAGTCGACCACCAGGTGCGGATTGCCCATTGAGACCAGCTTCCAGCCGCATGCGTGCCCGGGCAGCGTCGGCGCGGCCAGTTCGAGCTGCTCCGGCGTCAACGGTTCCGGGCCGGGGAGTTCGGCCGCGTACTGGCCGTCCTCGGCGCGATCGAGCACCACCGGTCCGGCGGGCGTGGTCAGCTTCAGGCCGGACGCGAGTTCGCCTGCACGGTCGAGCCAGGCCGCGATCGCGCGCATGCCGTTGCCGCACTGTTCGGCCGGCGTGCCGTCGGCATTGAAGATCGCCACGCGCGCGCATGCATCGTCAGCCGGCTCGAGCACCAGCAGCTGGTCACAGCCGATGCCGGTTCGGCGGTCGGCCAGCTCGCGGACGCGGTTCGAGCCGAGTTCGACGGGCGCGGCACGCGCGTCGATCAGCACGAAATCGTTGCCCAGTGCCTCGAGCTTGGAGAACGCCGGTCCCGGCGCCGGACGGGTCATGCCGGGAACCGGCCGCTGACCAGCCAGTGCCGGTCGGAGACCATCCGGCACTCGAGGTCCAGGCCCGCGTCATCCAGTTGTGCACGCACCTCGTCGACCCGCCAGGCGGCGTTGAGGCTGTTGAAGAAATCCGTCTTGAGCACGTCGGGCTCGCGGCCCGAATACTGCTCGACCAGCGCCTCGGCTGCGGCGCGGCTGTCGGGCCGGGCCAGATCCATGACCTGGACCCAGGCTCCGGGCGCGGCCAGCTCGCGGATCGCCCGCCACAGCACGGCCGGGTCGGGCAGATGGTGAAGCAGACTGTTGCAGACCACGGACGCGGCCGGGTCGAGGGTCAGCCCCGGGTCGGGCAGGCGGGCCAGCACCAGCTCGATCCGGTTTTGCAGGTGCCTGGCCGCGATCCGCTCGCGGGCGGTCGCCAGCATGTTGGCGCCGGCATCGACGCCGGTAATGCGCCAGCCGGGCAGGGCGCGGGCGAGCCGAATGCAGATGTCGCCGGGGCCGCAGCCCAGATCGACGAGGTGGCCGCTGTCCGGGCGCGGCCGGAACCGTTCGTCCAGGAAATCGACGAACGCCTGGTTGGATTCGGCGAAGTCGGCCTCGGCGTAGGCCCGGACCTGGTCCGGGCTGTCCATCAGCTCAGGTTCGGGCGTGCGCGGCAGCCTGTGCTCAGCGTTCGGGTGGGTCATCGTCGTCGTCGCGTTGCTCGCTGTCACCGGCGTCATCGTTGCCGTTGCCATCGTCCTCGATGGGGGGCGCCGAGGTCTGCTGCTCGTCGGGCAGGTACAGGTCGCCCTTGAGGCCGCAGCCTGCGGTGCTCACGGCGACGAGCAGAAACGCGGCCATCGCTGCGGCCGGCATCGCGCCGCAAGCGGCCGCGAACCGTACCGGGCGGCGCGCGGGTAGAATCACGTTCATGGCAGATACCGGAATTGACTTGCTCGACTGCGTCGTTCACGAGACCGGCCCGGCGCCCGAGTGCGCGGTGATCTGGCTGCACGGCCTCGGTGCCGACGGTCACGATTTCGCGCCGATTGTACCCCAGCTTCGTGCGGCGCAATCGCGCGCGGTCCGGTTCGTTTTTCCCCATGCGCCGGTGCGGCCGGTGACGGTCAACGGCGGCATGGCGATGCGTGCGTGGTACGACATCCTCGGGGTCGAGATCTCGCGCGACCAGGACCTGGCCGGCATCCGCGCGTCGGTCGAGCGGGTGAGACGTCTGATCGAAAGCGAACTGGCACGCGGCATCGCCCCGGAACGGCTGGTGCTGGCCGGGTTTTCGCAGGGTGGTGCGATCGCGCTGCGGACCGCGCTGGGGGGTGAGTGGCCGCTGGCCGGCGCGGTCGGCCTGTCGTGCTATCTGCTCGAAGCCGATGCGCTGGCCGACTGGCTGACCGATGCGGGCCGGAAACGGCCGGTATTCCTGGCCCACGGCACGCAGGATCCGATCGTGCCGGTGGTACTCGGCAGGCGCACGGCCGAGCTCCTGGCCGAGGCGAACATCGAAGTCGAATGGAGCGAATGGAACATGCAGCACGCCGTCTGCCCGGAGGAAATTTCGGCGCTGGACCGTTGGCTGGACGCGCGCTTCGGAGCCGGCGGATGAGCCCTGACGCCGGCCGGATGCGCGCGCTCATCGTCGACGACGAGCCGCCGGCGGTCGAACGGCTGGGTGCGATGCTGGCCGAGCTGGCGAGCTGCGAGGTGGTCGGCTGCGAGTCGCGGGCTGCACGGGTCCTCGAACGTTGTGCGAGCCTGGCGCCCGACGTGATCCTGCTCGACATCGAGATGCCCGGGATCGACGGGATCCGGCTGGCCGGCGAACTGAAGCGCCTGGACAAGCCGCCGGCGGTCGTATTCACGACCGCGCACGAGCAATACGCGGTCGATGCGTTCGCCGTCGATGCGGTCGACTACCTGGTCAAGCCGGTGCGGCGCGAACGCCTGATGCAGGCGCTGAGCCGGATCGCATCGCGCCGCGGCGACGATGCCGGCACGCTGGCGGCCCGGGTCGGCGAGCGGCGCATCCGGCTCCCGCTCGAGCGGATCCGTGCCGTGACGGCCGAGGACAAGTGCACGGTGGCGTACACAGCGGACGGCAGCGCCCTGGTCGACGATACGTTGCGTACGCTCGAGCAGCGTTACGCCGACCGCTTCGTGCGCGTCCACCGCAGCGCGCTGGTCAGCCGCGGGCATCTCCGCGCGCTGTTCACCGATTCCGAAGAGGTGGCGCGGGTCGAGATCCAGGGGCTGGACTTTCAGCCCGAAGTCTCGCGCCGGAATCTCACCGCCGTCAAGAGGATCCTGAAACGGTGAATACCGGTTGCGGGGCCGAGGTCGGGCAATCGTGCCGCTGTCCGGGGCGTGGAAAGATCGGCAATCAGCCGGAACGGCTATCCATCAGTGTCTATTCGTAATGAATAAAATTACCATCGCCACGCGCAAGAGTCGTCTGGCGCTCTGGCAGAGCGAACACGTGGCCGATCTGCTCCGGCGCAGCCGGCCCGGGCTGGACGTCAAGCTTCTGCCGCTGAGCACGCGGGGCGACGAGGTGCTGGACCGGTCGCTGGCCGAAATCGGCGGCAAGGGGCTGTTTCTGAAGGAACTCGAAAAAGCCCTGCTCGACGGTCGTGCCGACATCGCAGTGCATTCGCTCAAGGATGTTCCGGCCGAACAGCCCGACGGGCTGGCGCTGGGTGCGTTCCTGACCCGGGCCGATCCGCGCGACCTGTGGATCAGCACGGACGGGCTTCCGATTGCCGATCTGCCGGGCGGCAGCCGGGTCGGAAGTTCGAGCCTGCGCCGGATCAGCCAATTGCGCGCGCTGCGCGACGACCTCGTCATCGAGCCGCTGCGCGGCAATGTCGAGACGCGGCTCAACGCCGTGGCGACGGGCCGGTTCGATGCGACCGTGCTGGCCGCGGCCGGGCTCGGCCGGCTGAACCTGGTGCCCGGCAACGCGCGCGCCCTGGAACTCGAAGACTGGCTGCCGGCACCGGGGCAGGGCATCATCGTCGTGCAACAGCGGGCGGGCGATGCCCGCTCGACGGCATTGCTCGAGAAGCTGGCGTGCCGCGAAACGCTGACGCAGGCGCTGGCCGAGCGCGAGGTGGTGCGCGTGCTCGGGGGCGACTGCCGGATGCCGCTGGCGGCCTACGCGGAATTGTCCGATGACAGGATCTCGGTGCGCGCCCGGCTCGGCGACGGGCAGGGCCGGCTGATCGATGCCGAGGCGTCTGGACCGGCGATGGATGCGACCGAAACCGGCGCCGCTGCCGCTGAAAAATTGATCCGTGCCGGCGGCAAAGACATGCTGAAAGAGTTAAGTCTGTCACAAAAGTGAAAAAAAATACGCCGATTAATGAATTTTTGCTGGACACGGCCGCCGAGATTGTGCAAGACTTTAGTCATCGCGTAGGGAGAACGATTCCAGTCAGCTTTCCGGGTGTCGTCCACGACGTAACCGATTGATGTGCGTCCCCCTACTGCCAACGCCAACACGCAAGCCCCCTGCACGTTGGTCGGTTGCGTCAGACACCCGGATTTATCGCCGAAAGCCCGTCACACGATGACGGGCTTTCTTTTTCGGGACGCCCATTCCGGTACGCTTATTCTCCCGGTTCCCGGCCCCGCTCTCCAGGCTGCGGGGCAAGCGGCGATAATCGCGCAACCGCGTTACTCTCGATTGCCATGGCCAACGAGAATCCGACCATCGTCGTCACGAGGCCGGCGCCCGATCACGCCGCATTGCTCGAAGCGCTGGCCGCGCGCGGCCTCGCGGCGGCGCACAGCCCGGCCTTTCGTATCGCACCGGCCGAAGCCGGGGCACTGGATGCGGCGCTCGAAGGTCTGCAGCGGTTCGATCGCATCGTCGTCACGAGCCCGGCCGCCGCCCGCATCCTGGCAGACCGGGTCGGTCGCCCCGGCCGGCCGGGGCCGGGTCTTGTCGCGCCGGGCCGCGGTACCGCCGCGATTCTCGAAGCCGCCGGTCTCGACGTCGTGCATCCGGAAAACGGCGGCACCAGCGAACACGTGCTGGCGCTGCCCGAGCTGCAACGGGTCGCGGGACTGACGATCGCAATTGTCGGCGCCCCGGGCGGGCGCGACGCGATCCGGCGTGAGCTTGCAGACCGCGGCGCCGACGTTCGGCGCCTTCAGATCTACCGGCGCGTCCCGATGCCGCCGGCCGCCGCGCTGGTCGAGGCGCTCGAGGCCCGCTGCCCGCTGATCGTGCTGATCAGCAGTCTCAAAGCGTTCGAGGAGCTGACCGCGGCGCTGAAACCGGAGCTGCGCGAGGCCTGGCTGGGCGCGCAGTTCATCGTATCCTCGCAGCGGCTGGCATCGGCGTGCCGGGCCGCCGGGGCGACCGGGATTCGCTGCGCGGCCGGGGCCGGCAATCACGACATGCTCGACGCGCTGGACCGCGCGCTGCGCGAGACGGCCAATTCCGGCGGTCTGGATGACCTGGGCCCGGGGAATTGATCCGGTTGCGGGTATTGCCCCTCGATATCCGGTAGCATCGGTGTCAACCGTCTGGCACGCGAACCGCTATTCGAATGCAGATCAAGAACGACCACGGGCAGAACGAGCACGAACCCGAGCGCGAGCACGATTCGGCCGCCGACCCGCACCCCGAAAAGCCGACCGACGAGCCCGGCCCGGATCAGGCGACCGAAGAGGCCTCGGCGGTTGTCGAATCTCCAGGCGACGCAGGTACGGGTAGCCGAACGCGGTCCGGCAGGCCGGGGCGAGCGATTGCCTGGCTGGCTTTGCTGCTCGCACTCGCGGCGCTTGTGCTGGCCGCGCACCCGTACTGGCCCGAACGTTTCCGTCCCGCCGTCGACGACTTCTCACTGTTGCAGGAACGCATCGTCAGCCTCGAGCAGACGCTTGCCGAAGCCCGTCGCGAGGCGCGCTCGGCGCGCCAGGATCTGGCCGCGCGGATCGATGGGCTCGAGCAGCGGCTTGCGTCGACCGCAGGGCGGATCGACACGCGGCAGCCGGATACCTCCGGGATCGAGAACCGGCTCGACGCCGTGGATCGAAAGATCGGGGAACTGGAGGGCGAGCGCAACAGCGCGCTGGCGGCGCTGCGCGCCCGCGTTTCGGATGTCGAATCGCGCGTGGGCGGTCAGCTGGAACAGTTTCGCGGCCGGCTCGACGAAATGGGGACGAATCTCGACCAGGCCGATCGCGAACTGGCCGCCCGGCTGCGCCTGATCGAAGCCGACAGCCTGCTGGCGATTGCCGGCGATCGGCTGATGCTGAACGACATCGATGCCGCACGCCGGGCCTGGTCGCGCGCGCTCGATCGCCTCGGGCGGCTTCAGGGCGCCCGGTTCGAGCCGCTTCGAGAGACGGCGCATGCCGAGTTCGAACGTCTGCAGGGCTACCGGCCGGCCTCGGTGGTCGACGACGTCCGCCGGCTGCAGCGGCTGGCCGGCGCGGTGTCCGACTGGCCGGCGCGCGGGTCCGACGCGGCGTCTCCCGGAAGCGGTACGCAGCAGGCCGGGGCAACGGGAGAAGCCGGGTGGCGCCAGCGGCTTGGCAACGTATTCGACGACCTCGTGCGGGTCGAGCGGGTCGATCCGGAAGCGCTCGATCCGCTCGAGATCGAGCTCGCCCGGACGCGCGTCCAGGCGCTGCTGCACAGCGCTTCGCTGGCACTGGCCCGATCCGACACGGCGCTCGCGGCCAGCCTGGTCGACGAGGCGGTCGCCGGGATCGAACGCGCGTTCGCGACGGACGCCGCGGCGGTCCGCGATGCGCTGGGCTGGCTTCGCGGGTTCGAGCCGGAGACGCCCGCCGAGCCGCCCGAACTCGACCGGACGCGCGCCGAGATCGCGCGCCTGCTCGGGGGAGATCGGTGAAACGCGGCCTTGTTCCGGTTCTGCTGGTCGTCGTCGCGGTCGGCGCGATTGCGGCCGGGGCGTGGCTGGCGCCGGCGTTGCTCGGCAACCCCGGATACGTGCTGATCGAATTCGGCGACTGGCGCGTGCAGATGTCGGTGCTGGTCCTGGCCGGCGGCGTGCTGGCCGTCTGGCTGGCCGCGTCGCTGCTGGTCGCCCTGGTTCGGATGCCGCGGCGCGCGCTGCGCAGGCTGCGTGCCGCCCAGGACCGGCGCAACCTCGACCGCGGTCTGCTGGCACTGTCGGAAGGCAACTGGGCGACGGCCGAGCGGTCGCTGGCCAGGGCCATGCGCGGGCGCGAGGCCGGAACGGCCGGTTACCTGGCGGCGGCGCGTGCGGCGCAGGGCCGCTCGGCGCCCGGTCGCCGCGACGAATACCTGGCGCTGGCCGACCGGAAATTCGGCAGGCGGCATTTCGTCACGGCACTGGCGCGCGCACGCCTGCAGGTCGGGGAGGGCGACTACGACGGGGCGATCGGACTGCTCGAGCAACTGCATCTGAAGAAGCCGCGGCACGACGGCGTGCTCAAGCTGCTGCTGCAGTGCTACCAGCAGGCCGATCGCTGGCACGAGGTGCGCGTGCTGGTCCCGGCGATCCGGCGCGCCGGCATCGTGTCGTCGGACCGGGCCGGCGAGCTGGCCGCTCTGGCCGCCTCCCGCGAGCTGGCCGAGGCGCGCGACGTGGCCGATCTCGAGCGCATCCACGCATCGTTCGAACGCGAGCTCAGGCGCAATCCGGAGGTCGTCTGCGCCTACGCTGGCCGGGCGCTCGAGCTCGACCGCGCCGAGCTGGCCGAACCCGGCCTCCGGCGCGCCATCGACCGGGCCGTCGACGGGTCGACCGAGCGCGCTGCCGAAGAGTCGTATCTCGAAAAGCTGCTCGATCTCTATGCCCAGGCCGATCCGGGCGATGTCGGCGCACGAATCCGGCAGTGCGAACAGTGGCTGGCGCGCAAGCCGGACCTGGCTGCGCTACACTTGGCGCTGGGGAGGCTGCACCTCGCCGGACGGAACGACGAAAAGGCGCGCGAGCACCTCCAGAAAGCCGTTCGCGGCAGCGGGAATCCGGCCGCCTACGCGGCGCTGGGCCAGGTACTGGACCGCGCCGGTCAGCTCGAATCGGCCACGCAGTGCTACCGGAATGCGCTCAGGCTCGAACAGGGCCGGGCGCCCGATCCGCTGCCGTTGCCGCCATCAGCGTCCGGCAGCGGTCCCGCGTGAACGGTGGACGGGTTGTGTCCGGATAGCGATACTCTTTCGTGAATAAGATCACAATATATTGAATTTTCGCAATTTCTGCACCGTAAAAATGCCGTTTTGGTATTTCCAATATGGCGCAAAGTATGCGATACTTCGCGCCAATTTGTACTACCGACCCGCGAAACGACTGATCCGATGACCAAATCCAGAATTCTTGTTGCCGCCCTGCTCGTCTATCTCGCCGCCCCGGTCGCCGCCCAGACACCGCTCGGGTTGATGTTCAACGGGGAGATCGTTGTACCCAAGGGCCAGCTGAAGAATTTCAGCTACGAACCGATGACCCGTTCGCTCACGATCGAGACGTTTTTCGGGGATGTAAGATGCGCCCCGGGGACACAGAGCGGCACCGGGACGCCGATCACCGTTTTGATCGACAAGTTCAGCGATCTCGAGGCCGCCAGTTACAAGGTCTTCTCGGGCGGCAATATCGAGTACAACCTGTCCGACGGGCTGGTCAAGGTGACGACAGCCGACCAGACGTCCAACGGTGGATGCACGCACCAACTCGAAGCGGTGGGCGTTATCCTGTCGGATCCGGGACTCGTGGGCGAGGCCGATCCGGGCACATTCTGGGCGTCGGATTTTTCGGGTCCGATTCGTGTGATCAGCGAGTCTTCCGGCACCGTCAGCGTCGGTGGAACCCTGGTCGTGGAGTTCGAGTTGACGAATGTCTCGAAGGTGCTCGTTGCAACCGATCTCAGGCTGGGTCTGGACACGACTTATCCGTCGACCGTCGGTGCGCCGACTTTCGCGCTGATCAACCCCGAGCCCGGCGAAAGCATCTCCAACGGTTCCTGGAGCCTTCCGATCCTCTGGCCCGGCGAGACCCGGAGACTGGAAGTCCGCTACGATTTGCAGAACGCCGTGGGCGACGAGACGATTCGCACCGAAGTCGCGAACGCGCAGGCCAACAATCGAACCCGCAACGCGCCGCTGGCTCTAGGCAACGTCAGCGCGGCGGTCGTCAATACGACGGCTCCGTAAGCGCCGTAGCATCGAGCTGCAGAAAAAGGCGCGGGTAACCGCGCCTTTTTTCTCCTGCCGGTCGACCCGACCGGTGTCCGCGTTTGCCGTTTGAACAAGAGTGACGGCGCGACCCGCGCTAGTCGATCCCGTACTTGTCCAGCTTGTAGCGAAACGAGCGGAACGTGATGCCGAGGCGGCGGGCGGCCTCGGTCTTGTTGTACTTGGCATCCTTGAGTGCATTTTCGAGGATGCGCTTCTCGATGCTTTCCATGTAGTCGTCCAGGTTGCCGCTGGCCGAATCGACCGATGCCGTGGCCGGATCGCCGCGGGTTTCCAGCGCGGTGTGATCCAGCTGCAGGTCGTCGGCCGTGATCGCGTCGCCGTCGCACAGCGTGACGGCGCGCTGCAGGATGTTGAACAGTTCGCGCACGTTGCCCGAGAACGGGTGTTCGAGCAGCGCGCGCTTGGCTTCTTCGTCCAGCGCGCGCGGCGCTTCGCCCCATTGGTCGGCGATGACCTCGAGGAAATGTTCGACCAGCAGCGGGATGTCGCTTTTTCGCTGCGCCAGAGACGGCAGGTTCAGCTCGATGACGTTGAGCCGGAAGTACAGGTCGCTGCGAAAGTCCCCGGCCTCGACCATGGGCTTGAGCGGTTTATGCGAGGCCGACAGGATCCGGACGTCGATTGGAACCTCTTCCTTGGCGCCGATCGCGCGCACGCGCTTTTCCTGGATCACCCGCAGCAGCTTGACCTGCATGTTCAGCGGCAGGTCGGCGACCTCGTCGAGAAACAGCGTGCCGCCGTTGGCGGTCTGGAACAGGCCCTCCTTGTCCGAGTCCGCGCCGGTGAAGCTGCCCTTGCGGTGGCCGAAGAATTCGCTTTCCATCAGCTCGGACGGAATCGCGCCGCAGTTGACCGCGACGAACGGCTTTTCCGAGCGCGGGCCGAGGTCGTGGACCAGCCGGGCGGCGAGTTCCTTGCCGGTGCCCGAATCGCCGCTGATCATGACCGGCGCCTGCGAGCGGGCCAGCTTGACGATGGTCTGGCGCACCCGCCTGATCGGCTCGGACCGGCCGATCATGCGCTCGAGGATGGCGGATTGTTCTTCGGTCTCGATCGCCGACGAGGCCGGCTCGGCCGGCTTCCTGTTCTGCCCGGCGCCTTCCTTCGGGGCACTTTCGCCGAGCCGTTCGGCGTCGTCGTGCCTGAGCTTGATCGCGGTGCGCACGAGATTGCGCAGCGCCTCGAGGTCCACCGGCTTGGAGACGAAATCGAACGCGCCGTACTTCAGCGCCGTGACCGCATCCTCGACCTTTCCATAGGCGGTGATCATCGCCACCGGCATGTCGGCGTAGTCGCGGCTGATCTGCTTGATCAGGCTCAGGCCGTTGCCGTCGGGCAGGCGCATGTCGGTCAGGCAGAAGTCGTATTTCCCGGCGGCGAGCTTGCGCCGCGCGTCGGCCAGATCCTCGGCCGTGTCGACCTCCACGCCCATGCGCGAAAGCGTCAGTTCCAGCAGTTCGCGAAGATCCGGTTCGTCGTCGACGACCAGTGCGGTTGCTTCAGCCATTCGGCCCTCCGGGTAAAGCCGTCATTGTGCTACAGGTTGGCCAGGTTTGCCGGTTGCCGCAGGAGTTCATCGCTGTCGCTGCGCCGGAGAAGAACCCGGAAGCAGGCGCCCGCATTCTGGATCTGGACGTATTCCAGCGGCGCCTGGTTCGCGTCGCAGAGCTGGCGCGCCAGGAACAGCCCGAGCCCGGAACCCTGCTTGTGGGTGGTGAAGAACGGCTCGAAGATCTGGCTGCGCTTTTCGAGCGGAATGCCGGGCCCGTCGTCGATGATGTCCAGCGCCAGTTCGCGGTGGCCGCGGATCGGGCTCAGCCGCAACGTGATTACCGGCTCGTCGCCGGCGTGGCGCAGCGCGTTGTCCATCAGGTTGGTCACCGCCTGCTCGAGCTGCCCCGGATCGATCAGCACCTGGATCTCGGCCTTCGGCGCTTCGACCCGGACGCGGTCGGCGGACAGGCCGTGTTCGCGGCGGAAGTCGTCCGCCACGCCGGCGAGCCACTGGCCTACGCTGACCCTGTCGATCTGCGCGCGCTCGCGCCGCGACAGCTTGAGAACGTTTTCGACGATGTCGTTCATCCGCGCGGTGTGATTGCGGATGATCTCGATCAGGCGGGTATCCTGCCGGGACAGGTCCTCCGACTCGCCGAGCAATTGCGCGGCGTGGCTGAGCGCACCCAGCGGATTGCGGATCTCGTGCGCGATCGACGCCGACAGCCGGGCCAGCGAGGCCTGGGCCAGGTCGCGGGCGCGGCGGCTGACCACCGAGGTGTCCTCGAGGAAGATCAGCGTCGCCTCGCCGAGCACGCCGGGCAGGCGGACGAACTGCGGCACCACGGCGACCTGGGTGGATTTCAGCAGCAATCCCTCGTCGTCGGCCCGGCCCGTCCGGCGCCACAGCTCCAGCCGCTCGACCAGCGCCGGGGCGATGACCTTGAGGCGGCGTTCGCTGACCGCGGGATTGCCGAGCAGATACCAGGCCGACTCGTTCATCTGCCGGACCTTGAGCTCGGAATCGATGACCATGACCCCGGAGCGCATTCGGCGGATGATCAGGTCGTTGACCTGTTCGAGCCCGACCAGGTCGTCGCGCCGGCGTTCGGCCAGCAACTGGTATTCGCGGCCCCAGCGGCCCAGCAGCGAGCAGCCGAGTGCGGTGATGAAGCTCGCGATGCCGTAGATGGCGGCCTGCAGCGCCTGACCCTGTCCGAATCCGCTGCGCGAGGCCAGCCAGGCCTCGGCGATGACGCCCAGCGTCGTCAGCGATGCGAAGAACAGCGCAATCTGCAGCGGCAGCAGCAGACCGGCGATGCCGACGATGAAGATCAGCAGGATGACCAGGCCGCTGCTCAGGCCCCCGAAGCAGTGCAGCGTCAACAGCAGGATGACGATGTCGGTCATCAGCGAGAAGCGGGCGAGTTCGTCGGGCGCGAAGCGCGGCTGCCACTGGAACCACGCGAACGCGATCGCCGCCATGGCGTAGGTCAGGCCGGTCGCCCGCGCCAGGAACAGCTTGTATTCCGGCGAGATCGCGTCGTCGACCGACCCGAACGCGACGAACACGATGACGCCGGCCAGCGCCATGCGGAACACGGCAAGATAGTTCAGCGACCGCCGGATCAGGTTGGCGTCCGCTTCGGTTTTCTGGAAAATGCTGCTCAAGTCCCCGGCTCTGTTCTTGTGACTGAATTCCCTCGGCAGCCGGAACTATAGCGCACCGGCGGCCCGGGGGAAAGCGGGCATCCGGCAGTGCCCCGCCGAAGGGGTGCTTCTGTTATATTTTCGCGCCTGTCGATTCGACTCGTGGCCGTGCACGGTCGCCCCTGGATGGAACCGGGGCCGGGCGCCGGGTTCCGGCCGCGGGCGTCATGCTCTGATCAACATCAGAAGACAAACCGGGAATATCGCATGAATTTTCATGAATACCAGGCCAAGGCCTTGTTCGCCGAGTACGGCATTCCGGTGCCGCGCGGCGAACTGGCCACGACGGCCGACGAGGCCGTTGCGGCGGCCGAAAAGGTCGGCGGCGGGCAGTGGGTGGTCAAGGCCCAGGTGCACGCCGGCGGGCGCGGCAAGGCCGGCGGGGTCAAACTGGCCGGCAGCCTGGACGACGTGCGCGAGATCGCCGGCAGGATGCTCGGGATGAAGATCGAGACCTACCAGACGGGTGGTCGCGCGCTCCCGGTCAATTCGGTGCTGATCGCCGAGGCCACCGAGATCGAGCATGAGCTGTATCTCTCGGCGCTGGTCGATCGCGGCCAGCGCGCCGTCGTCTTCATGGGCTCGGCGGCCGGCGGCGTCGACATCGAAAAGGTCGCTCGGGAGACGCCGGACAAGATCATTTCGGTCGCAGTCGACAACGCCGCCGGCTTCATGCCGTACCAGGCGCGCCAGATCGGGTTCGGCATGGGCCTGGACGCCAGGCAGGTGCGCCAGCTCACGAAGATCATGGAAGGGCTTTACAGGCTGTTCATCGAAAAGGATCTTTCCATCGTCGAGGTCAACCCGCTGATCATCGACGGCGAGGGCAATCTGATCGCGCTGGACGCCAAGATCAACGCCGACGGCAGCGCGCTGTTCCGGCATCCCGATCTCGAGGACATGCGCGACGAGTCGCAGGAAGACCCGACCGAGCTGGCCGCGAGCAAGCACGACCTGAACTACGTGACGCTGGACGGCAACATCGCGTGCATGGTCAATGGCGCCGGCCTGGCGATGGCGACGATGGACGTCATCAAGCTGGCCGGCGGCGAGCCTGCCAACTTCCTCGATGTTGGCGGCGGTGCGACGCGCGAACGCGTCACCGAGGCGTTCAAGCTGATCCTGTCGTCGCACGACGTCAAGGCCATCCTGGTCAACATCTTCGGCGGCATCGTCCGATGCGACCTGATTGCCGAGGGCATCATCGGGGCGGTCAAGGATGTCGGCGTCGACGTGCCGGTCGTGGTCCGGCTCGAGGGCACCAACGTCGACAAGGGCAAGAAGATCCTCGACGAAAGCGGCATGGAAATCATTACCGCCGACGACCTGAACGACGGTGCGCAAAAGGCCGTCGCGGCCGCGGCCTGAAGGAATCGAACATGAGCGTACTGGTCAACAGGAAAACCCGAGTCATCTGCCAGGGTTTCACCGGCTCGCAGGGCACGTTCCACTCCGAGCAGGTGATCGAATACGGCACCCGTCTGGTCGGGGGCGTGACGCCGGGCAAGGGCGGCAGCGAGCACCTTGGCCTGCCGGTGTTCAACACCGTGGCCGAGGCGGTCGACGAGACCGGCGCCGATGCGTCGATGATCTTCGTGCCGCCGCCGTTCGCCGCCGACGCCATCCTCGAGGCGGCCGATGCCGGAATCCGCATCATTGTCACGATCACCGAAGGGATCCCGGTGCTCGACATGATGCGCGTGAAGGCGGCGCTGAACGAATACGACGATGTCACGCTGATCGGTCCGAACTGCCCGGGCATCATCACGCCGGACGAGTGCAAGATCGGCATCATGCCCGGCGCCATCCACAAGCCGGGCAGGGTCGGCATCGTCTCGCGTTCGGGCACGCTCACCTACGAGGCCGTGTTCCAGACCACCAACGCGGGTCTCGGTCAGTCGACCTGCATCGGCATCGGCGGCGACCCGATCAACGGCATGAGCTTCATCGACTGCCTCGAACTGTTCGAGGACGACCCGGACACCGAGGGCATCATCATGGTCGGCGAGATCGGCGGTACGGCCGAGGAGCAGGCGGCCGAGTTCATCTCCGAGTCGGTCTCCAAGCCGGTCGTCGCATACATCGCCGGCGTCACCGCACCCCCGGGCAAGCGCATGGGCCATGCCGGTGCGATCATCGCCGGCGGCAAGGGCACGGCCGAGGCCAAGTACGAGGCGCTCGAACAGGCCGGAGTCAAGACCGTGCGTTCGCCGGTGGAACTCGGCTCGGCGCTCGCCGGGCTCCTGAAATAGTCGCCGGGCTCCGGCGTGGACCGTGACAGCCGCCGGGGCGTTTCGCTGCCGGCGTTCGCCGGGATTCGACCGTCATGCTCAAGATCTCACTCGCGCAGGATGATTTCCGGGTCGGGCACGTCACTGCGAACCGGGACCTGATTCTCGAGCTGATCCGGCGCGCGCGCGACGAACAGCGCGCGGACCTGATCGTCTTTCCGGAACTGGCGCTGACCGGCTACCCGCCCGAGGACCTGGTGCTGCGGCCCGGCTTCATGCGCCGAACCCGGGAGACGTTCGACCAGATCGTCGAGGCCGTCCACGGCATCGACGTCGTGCTGGGATGGCCGCGCGAGCACGACGGAGAACGGTTCAATTCGGCGAGCTGGATCCGCGACGGCCGGGTTCTCGCGAGCTATGACAAGTGGTCGCTGCCCAATTACGCGGTGTTCGACGAGCAGCGTTATTTCGCCGCCGGGGTCCGATCGATGGTGGTCGAGGTCGCCGGGGTCCGGGTCGGTATCGTGATCTGCGAGGATGCCTGGGCGCCGGCGCCGTGCGCGGCGGCCCGCGATGCCGGGGCGGAGATCATCGTCTCGTCCAACGCCTCGCCGTACTACCATGACAAGCATCGCGACCGCGGCGAGATCCTGCGCTCGCGCCACGCCGAGACCGGACTGCCGCTGGTCTACCTGAACTGCGTCGGCGGCCAGGATGAGCTGGTGTTCGACGGGCATTCCCTGGCGATCGACGGCCAGGGCGAGCTCTCGCCGCCGGCCGCGCTGTGCGAGAGCGCGCTGTTGTGCGTTGGCTTCGAGCGTGACAGCGGCCGGCTCGAGCGGATCGAATGGCCGGTCGGCGAGACCGCCGAGCTGCCGGTAACCCATCGCGTGCTGACGCGCGGTCTGGCCGATTACACCCGCAAGAACGGCTTTTCGTCGGTGCTGCTCGGGTTGTCGGGCGGCATTGATTCGGCGCTGACCGCGGCGCTGGCCGTCGACGCGCTGGGCCCGGACGCGGTGCACGGCGTGATGATGCCTTCGCGCTACACCAGCGAGGAATCGCTGGTGCTGGCGACCGAACAGATCGACCTGCTCGGGATCCACGGCGACAACATTTCGATCGAGCCGATCTTCCAGGCATCGCTCAGGCAGCTGTCGACAGCGTTTGCAGACACCCGCGAGGGCGTGGCCGAGGAAAATCTGCAGGCGCGGGCGCGCGGAATGGTGCTGATGGCGCTTTCGAACAAGTTCGGTCACCTCGTGCTCGCGACCGGCAACAAGAGCGAGCTCGCGGTCGGCTACAGCACGCTGTACGGCGACATGTGCGGAGGTTTCAGCCCGCTCAAGGATTGCCTGAAGGGAATGGTCTACCGCCTGGCCGAGTGGCGCAACGACCGTTCACCGGCAATTCCGCAGGGCGTCATCGACCGGCCGCCGTCGGCCGAGCTTGCAGCCGGTCAGACCGACCAGGACACGCTGCCGCCGTACGACCTGCTCGATCGGGTCATCGAGTCGTACGTCGAGCAGGACCGGCCCATTTCCGAGATCGTCGACGAAACCGGTCTGGACGAACGCATGGTCCGGCGCGTGGCCGGCATGGTTCTGATGGCCGAGTTCAAGCGCCGCCAGAGCGCGCCGGGCCCGCGGATCACGCGCAAGGCGTTCGGTCGCGATCGCCGTTACCCGATCACATCGGGCTGGCATGACAGCGGAGTTCGGGGCTGATTCGGGTCTCCGTAATCAAAGCAGTCCACAGATGAACACGGATAAAAGACGAAAAAGAAAGAGCAGTGATGTGAGGGCTGCTATTGCCATTTCGTTGTTTCTGAAGCAGTTTGATCCTGTTTACTTGTTAATCTTTTATCTGTGTTTATCTGTGTTCATCTGTGGATAAAAATGATTTTCCCCGACGATTCTGGATTCACGAACCAGCCTTTTCCGGCCGATGCGATTCCGGATTACCGGGACGTCGAGTTCGAGCCGGTGGCCGCCACGTTCCGTCGTTATACGCTGGTATCGACGGCATTTTTCGGGCTGCTGGCCGCGGCGATCGCTCTGACGGTGTTGCTCGTCCTGGTTCCGGATCTGCCGCTCCCCCTGCCGCTTGCCGCCGGCGCGGTCGTGCTGCCTGCCGCGGCCGTATCGGCGATCGTCGCGACGTACCGTTGGGTCGATGCCGGCTTTCGCGGCTGGGCGTTGCGCGACCACGACCAGATTGCCCGTTCGGGAATTTTCTGGCGCAGAGTTACGGTCTTGCCCGTCGCGAGGATCCAGCACGTGGAAACCGCGCACGGGCCGCTGGAGCGCTTCTTCGGGCTGGCCCGGCTGAAACTTTTTACCGCCGGCGGCGTCACCGCGGACCTGGTCGTGATCGGTCTGGAGCGGGGCACCGCGGACCGTCTGCGGGAATACCTGGTCGAACAGATCCGGATGCGTGATGACCGGGCGCAGGTCGATGAGCGCGGCTGACGGCGACGCCGGCTGGAAAGCGCTGCCGGTCGCAGCGGTCGGTGCGCTGTACGTCAACGGCATTCAGCGCTTCGTTCGGGAAAACCTGGTGATGTTCTTCGGCGCCGGGACCGGCTTTGCCGCGCTCGACTCGCTCGGGTGGCGCGAGTTCGCACTGTTCGTGGCGCTGGCATTGTCCATCGGCCTGCTGATCGCGGTGATCTATCACCGGCGATTCCGGTACCAGGTCGACGGCGAGGCGGTTCGGGTCCGGCAAGGGCTTTTCGAGCAGAAGGAACTCAAGGTGCGTTTCGAACGCGTTCAGAATATCGGATTCAGCCAGCCGATCTACCTGCGCCCGTTCGGCCTGACCCGTGTTCAGCTGGAAACACCCGGGGCGGCGCAGACCGAAGTGAGGCTTCCGGGCATCCGTACGGCCGAAGCCGAGGCGATCCGGGACCGGATCTCGGGCCGGGCCGGGGCGGTGCCGTTCACCGACG
>JAVVDX010000025.1:28091-29740 GCA_032251475.1 Wenzhouxiangellaceae bacterium
CGCCGGGGAGGTCGCTGGGGAGGTCGCTGGGGACACTGCTTCCGCCGATGATGCGGATGCGTGCGCTCCGCCGATGTTCGAAGCCGGTCCGGGCGATCTGTTCAGGTTCGGTTTGACGTCGAACCAGGCCTGGATTCTGGCTGCCCTGTTCGGGGCTCCGGTGATGAACTGGGTCGAGCGGCAGACTTCCGACGTGATCGAGCAGGCGGGTGCGAGCGGGATGCTCGAGGCCGGTGCGTTCGCGTACGCACCCATCATGCTGGCGCTGCTTGCCGGAGTTTTCGTACTGGCGCTCGCGATGGTTCTGATGACGTTGTCAGGGGTTGTCGCGGTAATCCGTTACCACGGGTTCCGCCTGGGCATCGAAAGCGACCGGATCAAGGGCCGGTTCGGTCTGCTCGATGCGCGCGAGAAAACGCTTCGGCGCGAGAAGATGCACAGCCTGGAGCTGGCCCAGACCGCAGTCGGCCGCGTTCTGGGCCAGTGGCACGCAATCGGTCGCCAGACCGGTGCCGGGCAGGCCGGGGAACTGGTTAATCAGGACCGCAGGTTCCTGGTCCCGGGAATCGACCGCGAACGGCTCGACCACGTCGCTTCCGGGCTGATCGGGATGGACTGGGCAATGCCGGCGTGGGGCGCGATCGATGCGCGTTTTCGGACCATGCTCTGGACCCGGATCAGCGTGGTGCTGGTCTTCGTGGCGGTGTTGTCATGGTTGGAGTTGCCCGGGCGACCGCTCTGGCCTGCGTGCGCGATCCTGGGATTCAACGTGTTGGTGTTGCTGCTGGTGCACCTGCACTGGAAACGCTGGGGCTACGCGCTCAGGGGCAGCAGGTTGAGTGTGCGAAGCGGCCTGGTGGGGCAGAAGATCGTCGAGTTCGAGCTGTCGCGTTGCCAGCAGGTCGGCGTCCTGACCAGCCCGTACCAGAGACGCCACGGCCTGGCCACGCTCAAGCTTCGTCTGCCGCACGGCGAACAGGCGATTCCCTACCTGCCGGGCGACGTGGCCGCCGGACTCGCCAACCGGCTGTTGCTCGAGGCCGAGCGCGCGCACTCGCACGCGCTTTGAATTTGCGATCGGACCCCGGGTCGATCGGGATGATTCCCGCCGCCGGGCGTCAGCCGCCCTGGTCGAGCCGGCCTGATCCGTCGACCATCGCTTCGAGCCGGGCGGCGTCCAGGATTTCGATTTCCCTGGCGCGCGAGCGCAGGATGCCCGCCTGACGCAACGATTTCAGGCATCGCGACAGCGTTTCCGGCTGCAGCGACAGGTAGCTCGCGATCTGCCTCTTGGTCGAGGGCAGCCGGAACGTGCCCCTGGAGCCGTTGTCGCGGAAGGCGTCGAGCAGGTAGCACGCCACCCTCAGTTCCGCCCGGTCGGCTGATAACAGTTCGACATGGTCCACCAGCCGCTCGACATGATCGCAAAGCATTGCGCGCAGCCGCGCCCGAGCCGCGGGGGAGCGGTCGATCGCCGCGATCAGCAGCCCGGCATCCGTAGACAGGACATCGCACGCGCGGATCGCGGCGCACTCGATCGAATGGCGCCGCGCCGGCTTCAGCGCGATCGATGCGATGACCTCCCGGTCCGCGGTGACGACCTCATAGATCTTTTCGTCGCCGGACCGGGTCATCCGGTAGAGCTTCAG
>JAVVDX010000026.1:0-29355 GCA_032251475.1 Wenzhouxiangellaceae bacterium
TGGCCGCCAACGGCATGTACGACGATGCCGCGCCGGCAGCCGGCGTCATCGCCGGCATCGGGCGGATCCAGGGCAGTGAGTGCGTGGTTGTCGCCAACGATGCGACGGTCAAGGGCGGCACGTATTACCCGATGACGGTCAAGAAGCACCTCCGGGCCCAGGAAATCGCTCTCGAGAACCACCTGCCGTGCGTCTACCTGGTCGATTCCGGAGGCGCGTTCCTGCCGATGCAGGACGAGGTTTTCCCGGACAAGGAGCATTTCGGCCGGATCTTCTACAACCAGGCCCGGCTGTCGGCGAAAAACATTCCGCAGATCGCCGTCGTGATGGGGTCGTGCACGGCCGGCGGTGCCTACGTGCCGGCGATGTGCGACGAGGCGATCATCGTTCGGGAACAGGGCACGATCTTTCTCGGCGGGCCGCCGCTGGTCAAGGCCGCGACCGGCGAGGAGGTCGACGCCGAAACTCTTGGCGGCGCTGACGTCCATACCCGACTTTCGGGTGTAGCCGACCACTTCGCCGAAAACGACACCCACGCGCTGGCCATGGCGCGCGACATCGTTACGCACCTGAACCGGCGGCCGCAAAACCCGCTGGCGATGGGCGTGCCGGAAGAACCGGCGTGGCCGGCCGAGGACCTCTACGGCATCCTGCCCGAGGACACGCGCTACCCGTTCGAGGTGCGCGAAATCATCGCGCGCATCGTCGACGGATCCGAATTCCAGGAATTCAAGGCGCGCTACGGCACGACGCTGGTGACCGGCTTCGCGCACGTCCACGGTTTTCCGGTCGGGATCGTCGCCAGCAACGGCATTCTCTTCTCGGAGTCGGCATTGAAGGGCGCGCACTTCATAGAATTATGCAATCAACGCAATATTCCATTGATTTTCCTGCAGAATATCACTGGATTCATGGTCGGGAAGAAGTACGAGCAGTCCGGCATCGCCAGGGACGGGGCAAAGATGGTCACGGCGGTGGCCTGCTCGCACGTGCCGAAATTCACCGTCATCATCGGCGGCTCGTTCGGCGCCGGCAACTACGCGATGTGCGGCCGCGCCTACGGCGCGCGGTTCCTGTGGACCTGGCCCAACGCGCGCATCTCGGTGATGGGCGGCGACCAGGCCGCCAGCGTGCTGGCCACGGTCCGCCGCGACGGCCTCGAGGCGGCCGGCAAGTCGTGGAGCGAGGAACAAGAGGATGAATTCAAGAAGCCCATCCGCGACCAGTACGAGCGCCAGGGCCACCCGTACTATGCGACCGCCCGGCTGTGGGACGACGGCGTCATCGACCCGGTCGACACCCGCAGGGTGCTGGGCCTGGCCATCGCCGCCTCGCTCAACGCCCCGATCGAGCGCGATCGCTTCGGCGTGTTTCGGATGTAAAGCTTGTTGAAAAGCGGTCCACGGATTACATAGATTCACACAGATGTTTTAATAGATGAGACAAACCTTATGATGGGATCAGTTAGCGTTCCATCCATGGCCATCTTTCGGGTGCCCGCAATCTTGGAAACCGCATCCAGCGTTACAAGGCGGCCAAGCTCTTTTTTCCTATACAACTTATTTTAAATCTGTGCCCATCTGTGTAATCTGTGAACCGCCTTTACAAAAATAACAACGGCTTGCCTTCACCCATGCTGATCACCGAGCTTGACAATCGCAATATCGCCACGCTGACGCTGAACCGTCCGGGCGTGCACAACGCGTTCAACGCGGAGTTGATCGGCGAGTTGTCGCAGGCGTTCGACGAGCTGGCCGGCGATCCGCCGCGGGTGCTGGTGCTGACCGGCGCCGGGAAGTCGTTTTCGGCCGGGGCGGATCTGGACTGGATGCGCGGCATGGCCGATGCCGGCGAGGAAGAGAACCGCGTTGATTCCGAGCGGCTGGCGGCGATGTTCCGCAAGCTTGACGAACTGCCCTGTCCGACCGTTGCCCGGATCAACGGCGCCGCGTTCGGCGGCGGCGTCGGGCTGGTCTCCTGCTGCGACATCGCGATCGCCGCCGACGAGGCGAAGTTCGGCCTGACCGAGGTCCGGCTGGGCCTGATCCCGGCGACGATCGCGCCGTTCGTCATCGCCCGGATCGGAATGAGCAACGCCCGCCGCTTCATGCTCACCGGTGAGCGCTTCGACGCCGCAACCGCAGCGCGCCTCGGATTGGTTCACGAGACCTGCCCCGCCGACGATCTCGACCACAGGGTCGGGGCTGTCTGCGAAGCGTTGCTCGCGGCCGGCCCGGAAGCCGTTGCCGAGTGCAAGCAACTGATCCGCCGGGTGGCGACGTTCGACGGCGGCAGCGGCGAACTCGACGCCGTCACCGCCGCCTGGATCGCGCGCCTGCGCGTCGGCGACGAAGGCCAGGAAGGCTTGCGCGCGTTCCTGGAAAAGCGCAAACCGTCATGGACGAAACAGTGATTACTTTTGAGAACGTTAGTAAAAGCGAAAAGCGGTCCACAGATTACACAGATAAACACAGATGCAAGAGAACTGACAGTTTTGATCGGTCGATTCGCTGCGCTTATCCACCCTGCGGCGACATATTGTTTTAACGATCTGTGTTCAACTGTGTAATCTGTGGACGGCTTTCAAGAGACTGGCAAATATACCTGACCAGCTTGATTTATAGAGAGCCAGGACGAATTCCGGAGTCCCGATGTTCAAGAGAATCCTGATTGCCAACCGTGGCGAGATTGCCTGCCGGATCATCGAGACCTGCCGGCGGCTGGGCGTCGAGACCGTGGCGGTGTATTCGGAAGCCGATGCCGGTGCACGCCATGTGCGGATGGCCGATCGGGCCGTTGCGATCGGCCCGGCCGAGGCGTCGAAGTCGTACCTGGTGTTCGAACGGATCATCGAGGCCGCACGCGAAACGGGGGCGGAGGCCGTCCATCCCGGTTACGGGTTCCTGTCGGAGAATGCCGATTTCGCCCGCGCGCTGGACGCGGCCGGCATCGTGCTGATCGGGCCGAAGCCCGAGACGATCGAAGCCATGGGCTCGAAGGCGCGCGCGAAGGCGATCATGGGCGAGGCCGGCGTACCGCTGGTGCCCGGTTACCACGGCGACGACCAGGACGAAGAGCGGCTGGCGGCCGAAGCTGCCGGGATCGGATTTCCGGTGATGCTCAAGGCGGCCGCGGGCGGCGGCGGCAAGGGCATGCGCGTCGTGCGCTCGGCCGACGATTTTCCGGACGCGCTGGCCGCGGCATGTCGAGAATCGACTTCAGCTTTCGGTGATAAGCGGATGATTCTGGAGAAATATGTCGAGCATCCCCGGCATATCGAGGCGCAGGTGTTCGGCGACACCCACGGCAACGTCGTACACCTGTTCGAGCGCGACTGCTCGAGTCAGCGCCGGCACCAGAAGGTCATCGAGGAAGCGCCGGCGCCCGGCCTGGATCCCGTGGTTCGGCAGCAGCTGCTCGACGCGGCCGTGCGCGCCGCGCGCGCGGTCGACTACGTCGGCGCCGGTACGGTCGAGTTCCTGGTCGATGCCGAAGGCTTTTACTTTCTCGAGATGAACACGCGGCTGCAGGTCGAGCATCCGGTGACCGAACTGGTCACCGGGCTGGACCTGGTCGAGTGGCAATTGCGCGTCGCCGCCGGCGAACCGCTGCCGCGGGCACAGGACGACATCGTCTGCACCGGCCACGCAATGGAAGCGCGCATCTACGCCGAGGATGCCGACAAGGGCTTTCTGCCCGACTCGGGCCGGATCGAGGCGCTGGTCTTCCCGCAAGTCGACTGGGCGCGCATCGACACCGGCGTCGAGACCGGCGACCGCGTCAGCGTGCACTACGATCCCATGATCGCCAAGCTGGTCGTCCACGGCGAGAACCGGACCGTCGCGCTGGCCCGGCTGAAGCAGGCGCTGGCCGAAAGCCACGCGGCCGGCCTGACGACCAACCTTGGCTTTCTGCTGCAACTGGCCGAGCGGCCCGAAATGGCCGCCGCCGGCATCGACACCGGCCTGCTCGACCGTGCGCTGGACGAGATTCTCGAGCGCGACGCCGCGATTCCCCCCGAGGTCCCGGCCGCGGCGACCGCGTTCTGGCTGAGCGAGCAGGAACGAGCCTCCGAGGCCGTCGACGCATCGCCGTGGGCGATTCCCGACGGCTGGCGCATCGGCGGCCGGGAAGCGCGCCGGATCGAGCTGGAAATTGCCGGCCGGCGTTTCGAACTCGAATGCCGCGGCGACCTCGCGTCCGGTTATGCGTTCGAATTCGACGGCCGGAGTCACGAGGCACGACTGGTCCGTACCGGCCAACGCACCTCCACGCTGAGCCTCGACGGTGCCGGCCGCAGGGTCGTGATCCACGCCGACGACGACCGGCTGGAAATCGTCCACGACCACCGCCGCTGGCGCGTGGCCCGCCACCGCCGGTTCGAATCGGTCGAGGCCATATCGGAAGGCAGCGGCCGCATTCTCGCGCCCATGCCCGGCAAGGTGATCCGAATCCAGGTGGCCGACGGCGACGAGGTCGAGGAAGGCCAGACCGTGGCGCTGATGGAAGCGATGAAAATGGAGCTCTCGATCAAGGCCGAAGTGGCCGGTTCCGTCAAGTCCATCGCCGTCGCCGACGGCGACCTCGTCGAGGCCGACGCGCTGCTGCTGGAGATCGAGTAATCGCTTCCGCCTCGGCCGGATGACCCTGAAATCCGGCGCCTGGCCCGAGCCTTGTATCGGGCAGGTAGAATGCGAGCATTCAACGACCGCGGCAGCAGGTTTCTTTCGCCAATGACTCCGGATTCCGTCAAGATCGTCGAGGTCGGCCCGCGCGACGGGCTGCAGGACGAGGCGCGCTACGTGCCGGTGGAAACCAAGCTGCGGCTGATCCACCGGCTGGCCGACTGCGGGCTGCCGGTGGTCGAGGCGACCAGCTTCGTCTCGCCGCGCTGGGTGCCGCAACTGGCCGACGCCGAGGAAGTCATGGCCGGGCTGAAGCGCAAGTCCGGTGTCCATTACCCGGTGCTGGTACCGAACGAAAAGGGCTACGATCGTGCACGAAAGGCCGGGGCCGACGAAGTCGCGGTATTCTCGGCCGCGTCGGAGGAATTCAATCGCCGGAACATCAACTGTTCGATCGACGAATCGTTCGAGCGCTTCCGGCCGGCTCTGCACCGCGCCCGGGCCGACGGCGTGCGCGTTCGCGGCTACATCTCGTGCGTGCTCGGCTGCCCGTACCAGGGGAAGGTGCCGGTTTCCGATGTCGTGCGCGTGGCCGAGGCACTGCTCGAGGCCGGCTGCCACGAAATCTCGCTGGGCGACACGATCGGCGTCGGCACGCCCGGCCCGGCACGTGAAATGCTATCGGCCGTGCTCGAGTCGGTGCCGCGCGAGCGCCTTGCGGTGCACTTCCACGATACCTACGGACAGGCCGTGGCCAATATCCTGGTCAGCCTCGAGCTCGGCATCCGCGTCGTCGACAGCTCGGTCGGCGGCCTCGGCGGCTGCCCTTACGCGCGCGGGGCGACCGGCAACGTCGCGACCGAGGACGTCGTCTACCTGCTCGAGGGCATGGGTATGGAAACCGGCGTGGACCTCAAGGCGCTGACGCGCGTCGGCAACTGGATCGCCGGCAAGCTCGGCCGCCCCGGTTCGCGTGCCGGCACCGCCATCTTCAACAAGTGTTTCGCAGACTAGGAAAACAGTTCACATGGAATTCAACGACATCAGGGCAATCATCACCGGCGGGGTTTCGGGCCTGGGGCTGGCGGTGGCCCGGCATTTCACGGAGCGCGGGGCGAAAGTCGCGCTGTTCGACGTCAATGCCGGCGAAGCCGAAAAGATCGTCAATACGCTCGGGGCCGGCAGCGCGCGCTTTTTCAAGACCGACGTCACCGACGAAGACGGCGTGACGGCGTCGGTGGCCGAAGCCGAGGAGTTCCTCGGCGGCATCGACGTGCTCGTCAACTGCGCGGGGATACTCGGCGCCGGGCGCGTGCTCGGCAGGAACGGCGCGATGCCGCTGGATCGCTTCAGGTCGACCGTCATGGTCAACCTGGTCGGCAGCTTCAACGTCGCCAAGGCCGCCGCCGACCGGATGCAACACAACGATCCCAACGCCGACGGCGAGCGCGGCGTGATCATCAATACCGCGTCGGTCGCGGCCTGGGAAGGCCAGATCGGCCAGGCCGCGTATTCCGCATCGAAGGGCGGCGTGGTCGGCATGACGCTGCCGATGGCACGCGAGTTCACGCGTTTCGGCATTCGCGTCAATACGATCGCTCCGGGTGTGTTCCACACGCCTATGGTTGACACGATGCCGGAGGAAGTGCAGCAGGCGCTCAGCGATTCGGTGCCGTTTCCGAAGCGTCTGGGCAAGCCCGAGGAGTTTGCGGAGCTCTGCGCGCACCTGGTCGAGAATGCCTACTTCAACGGTGCGGCGATCCGGCTCGACGGCGCAATCCGGCTGGAGCCGAAGTGATGGACACATTTGCCGAGATCGCCGAACTTGCGCGTTCACATTTCAATGCCGTGCACGAAGAAAAGTTCGTGCTCGGACTCGAGATCCCGGTGGGTAACGGCGGCCGGCGCCAGAGCGTGTTCCTGGCCGAGATCAAGGACGCCAACGACCGCCGGTACCTGCGTCTGGAAACCACGGTGGGACCGCTCGGCCAGCACGATCCGGTCAAGGTGCTGCGCGTCAACCTGATGCTGCGCAACGGCTACCTGGCCGTAGGCGACCTCGAAAGCGTGCCGTTTCTCAAGCTCTGCGACAATCTGCCATACCGTCACCTGACCGAGGAACAGCTTGTCGATGCGGTCGCGCGGGTTGCCGAACTGGGCGACGAGATCGAGAAGACCCTGACCCACGGCGGCGACTGGTTCTAGGACGTCGTTTCAGCGCTACTTCGCGTACGCCTGCCGGCGTCCGCCTGTTTAGTGCATAGCCTGTCGAATGTCCAGCAAATGAGGGAATGTCATGGAAGCGATCACTTCTTACTTCGAGAACCTCGACACGGCGATGCTGATCGCGTGGGGCTGGAAGATTCTTGCCGCGCTAATGATCTTCGTCATCGGGCGGTGGGTCGCCAAGGCGGTGCGCAACGGCGTGCAGCGCATGATGACCCGGCGCGGGCTGGACCCGATGCTGGTCTCGTTCCTCGGCGCCATTCTGTACGCCATCCTGCTGATGGCGGTGATCATCGCCGCGATCGGCCAACTCGGCATTCAGACCACGCCGCTGATCGCCGTACTCGGTGCCGCCGGCCTGGCCGTGGGCCTGGCCCTGCAGGGGTCTCTGAGCAACTTCGCCTCGGGCGTGATGCTGGTGCTGTTCCGGCCGTTCCGAAAGGGCGATTACGTCGAGGCCGGCGGCACGAGCGGCACGGTCGACGAGGTCGGAATCTTCAACACGATCATGACGACTCCGGACAACCGCCGGATCATCGTTCCCAACGGCATGATCACCAGCGACACGATCACGAACTACTCGGCCAACGACACGCGCCGCATCGACATGATCATCGGAGTCGACTACGGCGATGACCTGAAGCTGGCCCGCGCGACCATCGAAAGGATCCTGAGCGACCACGACAAGGTGCTCGACGAGCCCGAACCGATCATCTGGGTCATGGACCTGGCCGACTCGAGCGTCAATCTTGCCGTTCGGCCCTGGGTCGCGACCGAAAACTACTGGCAGGTACGCAACGAATTGCTCGAGCAGCTCAAGGCCGGGCTGGAGGCGGCCGGATGCACCATCCCTTTCCCGCAGCGCGACGTGCACCTGCACAACGTCGAAAGCTTGAATACGGGTACGTGATGCAGGTGAATCTGCGGCGTGCCTGAGGGGCTCAGGGCCCCCACAATATCCGGTCCAGCGCCGCCGACGGCGCGTGCCGCTCGAGGTCGATCGCTTCGCCGTCGAACTCGACGCCCTCGGCCTCGAGCAGTTCGCGCTGGCGGCGGTATTTCGGGCCGTCCTCGCGGAAACTGATCCGGCCCTGGGCATTGACGACCCGGTGCCAGGGCAGCTCGAGGCGCCTGGGGGCCAGGCCCAGCGCGCGGCCGACCAGCCGGGCCCGACCCGGCATTCCGGCCAGCCGGGCGACTTCACCGTAGTTCAGCACGCAACCGCGCGGAATTCCGGACACGACATCCCAGATCCGGCGGTAACGATCGTCGTTACCGGCCGGGCTACCGGTCGGATTCGGTCGTTCGGCGGCGCTCATCGTTGTCCGCGAGCCTCATGGTGCGCGACAGAATACCATTGAGCATGTCGAGTTCGTGATCGTCCGGCCGGGCGCGCAGGAACAGCCGCCGGAGCCGCCGGTGCAGCGTCTCGGTCTGGCCCGGCGTGCTGAACCGGATCGCCGCCAGCGTGCGCTCGAGCCGGTCGAAAAACACCTCCATGCGCCCGGCCGATGCGGCAACGCGTCCGCCCGCGGACGCAGCCTCCGGATCGCCGGGTCCGGCCTGCTCGCGCGCGACCCGTCCCCGTGCGGCCAGATGCAGCTCGTAGCAGATCACCTGGACCGCCTGGGCCAGGTTCAGCGACATGTACGCATCTCCGGTCGGAATGCTGAGCAGCGCATGGCAGCGGTCCAGCGCCGCGTTGTCCAGGCCGCTCTTCTCGGTGCCGAAAAGGATCGCGACCGGGCCGGGCTCGGCCAGCGCCCGCACTGCCGCCGCGCGCGGATCCAGCACCTCCTGGGCCACCGACCGCCGGCGTGCGCTGGTGCCGAGCACCAGCGTGCAATCGGCGATCGCGTCGTGCAGCGAATCGTGAACCCGTGCCCGGTCGAGTACGTCGTCGGCGCTCGAGGCCAGCGCCGTGGCCTGGGAATGCGGGAACCGGCCGGGCCGCACAAGGTGCAGCCCGGTCAGGCCCATGACCTTCATCGCGCGTGCCGCCGCCCCGATATTTCCCGGGTGCGACGTGCGGTCGAGCACGATGCGGACACGATCTGCGTTCTCCATGGGGCAATTCCGGGATGTGGCCGTTCAATTGTACGTGTGGGCGGCACCGTGCAAAAAGCCAAACGCCTCGTCCCGAATGGCCTGTTGCCGCGGAGCGACACGGGCGGCCAACCGTTCCGGGCGCATGCAATTCGCCCCAACACCGCGCTCGCAATGCCGTTTCCCCGCCGTGTTTGATCCGGTGCGGCTCCGGACGCGGGCCGCCTGTGCCGCGCCGATGTGTCGCCGGTTGGCGACAGCGGGGCGGCAATGGATTGGACCCGGATTGTCGCACATGCTCCCGGAACCCCATGATTGCGGGATTCCTGCAAGCCTGGCACGGAACGTGCATCTCGATCGTCGAAGGTGCGGAATCACGCTCCTCGGGAGCTGTCTCCGTCACATTCGCACGAGCCACGGCAACCCATCGAAACGATAGAGAGGTGGCGTAATCATGATGACATTTTCTGGTAAACGCAGTATGAAGCGTGGCGTATTCGGCGCCACAATTGCGATCGGCCTCTTGCTGGCCACGGGCCCGTTTACTCTGGCTCTGGCCCAGCAGGCCGGTAGCAATGCCTCAGGGGCTGCGGGAGCTGCTGCAGCCAACGCGGCCGGCGCGGCCCAGGCGGCGGCCAACGCGGCCGCCAATTCCCAGGCGGCGGCCAACGCGGCCGGCAATGCCCAGGCGGGCGCCGACGCAGCCGGTAGCGCCGACGCCAGCGTGACCGGCAGTATCGACGCGGCTGCAACAACCGACGCAGGCGCGTCGGCCGAGGCCGAAACGGTTGCGGAAGGCGTCGCTGACGCCGGCGCGACCAGTACGGAAGGCGCGACTGATGCCGCGGACGCCGCTGACTCCGCTGATGCCGGTGTGACCGCCGGCAGCGGTGCCGACGCGGCCGCGACGGCCGAGTCGGCCGATGGCGCGACAACAGCCAGCGCCGATTCCGGCACGGAATCCGTCGCGGGCACGACGGAAGACGGCGGCTTCGCCGCTTCCAGCAGCAGTGACGCCGGCTCGACCGCGACCAGCGACGGTGGGTCGGTGTCCACGAGCGCCGGATCCTCGGCGAACGTTTCGGTTTCGACGACCGCCGACGGTGATACCAGCGTTGCAGTCTCCAGCGACGCCGGTTCCACTGCGAGCGTCGACGACGGCTCGCTGTCCTCGGGCACCCTGGCCTCTTCGGGCGCCTCGGTGGGCACCACCGACGACGGCTCCACCACCGCCTCCGCCGGTAGCGACAGCGGAGCCTCGGCCAGCGCCGACAGCGGCACGGCCACGGTGGATACGAGCTCCAGCACGGATGCCAGCGGCACATCCGAAGTCGGTTCGACGGCTTCGGTGAGTGGCGAGGCAGGTACTTCGGCAAGCACCGATAACGGTTCGGTCTCGGCCGGCACCGGAACATCGGCCGGCGTGAGTGCCGAAACGACCGAAGACGGCACCAGTGTCGTCTCGGCTGACGGCGACGCCGGTGCCGCCGCCACGGCCGAGGGCGATAACGCCACGGCGGACTCGTTCGCCTCAACCGAAGGTTCCGGTGAAACTGAAGTCGGCACCGATGCATCAGCCGGTGGCGACGCCAGTGCTTCGGCGAGCACCGAAAACGGTTCGATCTCGGTCGGCACCGGCACATCGGCAAGCGCCAGCGCTGAAACGACCGAAGACGGCACAGCCATCGTTTCTGCCGATGGCGACGCCGGCGCCGGCGCCACGGGCGAGGGCGAAAACGTCACGACCGACGCGTTCGCCTCGACCGACAGTTCCGGACAAGCCGAAGTCGCTGACACCGAGGTCGGCATCTCGACCGGTGTGGACAGCGAGTCCGGCGCCGAGACGGTCGGTGAAGGGATTGCCAACAGCAATGCCCAGTCCAGTGCCAACGGTTCGGCCGCGGCCAACGCGAACGGCACCCTGGCCATCGGTACCGCCGAAGGCCTTGCCAGCGCGCAGGCGATCGACCAGCAAGGTGTCGCCAGCGCCACCAGCGCAGCGGCAGCCGCAGCGGCAGCCGCAGCCGGAATCGCTGAAGACGGCAGCGTGAACACGGAAGTGGCCGCGGCAGTGCAGTCAGCCGCCGACGCCGTGCTTCAGGCAGCCGAAACGGCCGAAGCGGCAGCCCAGGCCGAGTCCGCAGCCGAGGCGCAGGCCAGCGCCGAGCAGGCGGCCGAGCTTGCGATGCAGGCCCAGGTCGAGGCCGAGGCGGCCAGCGAGGCGGCAGCGCTGTCGAACGGCACCGAGGCCGAGGCCGCCAACCTGGCCGCCGCACGGGCCGCCGGTGAGGCCGCGGCGCGCGCCGCCGTTGCGAGCGAAGCGGCGAACCTGATCGTTCGGACGCGCACCAGCTCGATGAGCAAGACGGTCGACACGCCACACATGTCGATGTCCCTGTCCCGCAGCTCGGCCAGGGGCCTGGTGAACGATACCAGCGAGCCTGGCGTCCAGGGCGCAATGTCGCGATCCATGACGAGGTCCATGGCGCTGAACACGCCGGGACAGACCAGGACCGACTCGACGTCGAGGAGCAATTCGATCACGATTGGTGATGGTGGGGGCAACGCGGAATCCTCAAGCGAGGCCGACGCGGGCTCTACCGTTATCGTCGAGAACGATGCGAGTGTCGAGAACGATCCCGATGATGGTCAGTAACATGACGACGCATTGGCGGCGGCCCACGCTTCGGCGTGGGCCGCTGTTTTCCGTTCAAGCATCTGATGGGCGACAAACGTGCGCTTTGGCGTCCGCGGCGTCTCAACGACTCCCGCATGACCATCAGATACCAGCTATCCGGAGGTGATCCAGAAATGTCAGCAACCAGCGTAATTGAGAATACGGCAAGCATCACCGCGACAATTCTGCTGGGCTCGAGCCTGTGGCTCGCCGCCGCAGCAGCCCAGGCCGGCGACGAGACGAAGGCAAAAGAGATGAAAACTGAATCCTCGCAACAGGAAACGGTTGAAGAGTCCAGGAAGAAAGGCGCGACCAAGAAGCGGGCCGCTCAGGAAGCCAGGTCGGCGGCCAGCGCGAATGCCAGTGCCAGTGCCAGCGCCAGTGCAAGCGTAAGTTCAAGCTCGAGTTCCGGCGGCAACGGCGGCTGCAAGGCCGAGTCCCGCAGCTTCGCCGAAGCCAGCGCGGGCGACCAGTACGAGCAGGACTACGAAAGCGACCGGCAGCAGTCCGAGGACGGCGAATGCCGGGCCCGGTCGGAATCCAGGGCCAGCGCAAGAGCCGGTGACGGCAGGTCGTCGTCCGAGACGGAGGACGACGGCGGATCCGGCGGGACGGAAACCGAGCCGGGCCCCGGCCGCGATTCACAGCGGGACTGAGAGCCGACGATGTCTTCCGACGGAACAACGGCGCGTACGCCGGTATGGCGGCGGCTACTGCTCGCGGCGCTGGTGAGCGGCGCCGTTGCCGCCTCCCCCGGCTGCGTTTTTTGGCGGGGTTCGGACTCCCCTTCCGACGAGTCCGGGTGGTCCCGCGTCAAGCCCGATGACGACGGCCTGTACGCGGTCGCTGGCGACGATCTGATTCGTCTCGACGGAGACGCGGAATGGGAGAAGAAAACATGGGGCAAGCGATCCAATCTCCCGCCCGATATCGAATTCGTGATTCGCGACTCGTCGCTGGAGGAGTATCCCGCCTCCGGGGCGGAGATTATGGGTGTGCAGAAGGTCGCGTGGGTTCGAAGCGTCGTCACCGCCGACGGCAAGGTCGTTCCAGTCTCGGGCAGCCAGTGGCAGAACGCCCCGCTACCGGTGCTGGCGGTGCCGCTTGAATTTGCCGAGCGAACTGAATCGGACATAGTCCGGGCGCGGGCCACGCAACCTATCGAGCCCGGGCTATACGCCATTCACCTGGAAAAGGGCGACAGTGCACGCGAAGCGAGGTTCGGCGTCGGCTGGCCGGAGCTCGATCGGCAAGCCTATGCCGCGTCGGTCTGCGTGGATCGCTATGCCGGCGTCAAGGACGCCTACAGCCTGTGTAGCGGGCAGGCCCCGGCAAGCCCCGGAAATCCGCTCCGGATCTACCTGGTGAAGCCGGATATCCGGGCGATCGGCCCGGAGCGCTCGATGGTCATCTCCGGCGTTGTCATCAACAATTCCGAGCAAACCCATACCGTACCTGTGCTGAACGCGGAGCTTCGCGACGCCAGCGGTCGACCGCTGGCGCAATGGCGATTCCAGGCCTCGAGTACCGAGCTCGAGCCGGGACGACACACCACGTTTCGAACCGAGGTCAAGCGCGCCCCCCAACAAGTTCACAGCGTCAATGTTGACTTCGCCTCGACTCAGGCATCCGGCTCATGATGACCCTTTCTCAAGCAGCTTGTGCTCGATCCGGCGCTTGAGCGCCTTCGGGAATCCAAGGGGCACGGACAATACCCAAGGAGAATGCAGGCATGAACTATCATCGCTTTTTCCAGCAGGGCAGCACGAGAAGGGAGGCCGCTCGGTGGCAGCCCGGACCGCGCTCCGCCACTTGCTACGCTGGCTTGATGGCTCTGATCATGTGCCTGGGACTGCTGCCGCGGCCCGCCGAGTCGGCGGCCTGGACCCGGCCCGAGGGCAGCGCACTGCTGTCATTTCCGGTGACCTACAGCACAGCCGACGAAGCGTTCGACGAAGACGGCGACCGGCAGGATGTGCCGGAATTCGACTTGATCGAGATTTCGCCGTTCTTCGAGTACGGGCTGCTGGACTCCCTGACCTTCGGGCTGCAGCCCAAGTACCGCTTCGTGGAAGTGGAAACCGAAGAGGGCGATGACGTCTCCAATGACGGTCTGGCGGAGGTGGACGTCTCACTCCGCAAGCGGCTGTGGGGTGAAGGCGACGCCGCGTTCTCGTTCCAGACCCTGGTGAAGGTGCCGCTCAGGAGCAACGAGGGGGATCCGGCGGCCCTGGGCCGGGACCAGTATGACGTCGATCTGAGCCTGCTTTACGGGAACCGGCACCGCATGAGTGCCGGCACGCTCTTCTACAACGTCGACTTCGGCTACCGCTTTCGCGCCGAGGAGCCCGACGATCAGGTGCACGCCGATGCCTTTCTGGGCTGGTCGCAGTCGAGATGGACCTTCATGGTCACGTCCAGTAACTCCATCGGCGTGGATGAGCCGGAAGTGGACTCGGACGTCGTGCTGACCGGCCGGCGCACGTTCACGCGGCTCACGGCCGGGCTGGTGGCAAGTTACCGGATTACGAACAACTTCGGCATCAGCGCGAATGCATCCCGGGTCTGGAAAGGGGAAGGCATCGGCGTGATCCAATCTGCGGGCCTGTCGCTGTTCGCCATCTGGTAATCAGCCGACCGGCAACATTGGGGGTAATGCCACGCGTCGGGATTGAGCATGGAATTTGACCGCCCGGCGACGGTCGAACCGCCCATGCAAAAACGTTTCCTGCGAAAACTGCTGGTCGAGCTGAAGCGCCGCAACATCTTTCGGGCCGCGGCGACATACGCAATTTCCGCCTGGGTGCTGGCTCAGGCCGCAGGGCTCGTGCTGCCTGCGTTCGAGACGCCCGACTGGATGCTGCGCACCGTGTTCGTGCTGCTCGCGTTGGGATTGCCGGTCACGATCGTCGCGGCGTGGCTGTACGAGATCACGCCGCGCGGGCTGCGCCGCCACGGGAAGGCCACCGACGGAGAACCGTCGGCCAGCGGCGGCCCGCGCGTGGTCGACTCGGTCATCATCATCGCGCTGGTGTTCGCGGTGATCCTGGTCGGCATCGGCCGCGACGGCTGGCTGATCGGGCTGGAACTGATCACGGCCGAGGATGTGACCACGCTGCTGGATGCGCAGACCGAGGAACGGCGCATCGCCCTATTCCCGTTCGCGTCGGTCAATTCGGATCTCGACGGCCGCCTGGTTGCCGAGGGATTCGCGCTGGAGCTGGCCGAGCGGCTGCAGGCCGCCCCGGCCCTCGGCGTGATCGGCATGGCATCGACGTTCGAACTCGAACGGCGGCGCGACGACAGCAATGGCGCGTCCGAAGTGCTCGGCGTCGAGCGGATCGTCGAGGGCAGCGTGCGCCGCGACGGCGAGACGCTGACCGTTACCGCGCAACTCGTGCGCGCCGCCGATCGCGCGGTCCTGGTCACGCACACCGAGGAAATCCCGCTGGCCGAAATCGGCGAGGCGCTCGAACGCATCGCGAAGAAGCTGGCCTCGGCCAACGAGGTCCGGCCGGGCGATGCGCACAAATTCGGCTTTTCCAACGCCGGAGCGATCGACTGGCTGCGGATTCGCGCGTCGCTGCAACGCGGCGGGGCGGAGAATCTGCATCGGGCGCGCGAACTGGCCGCGGGCCTTTCCGACCAGGTTTCGGATTCGGGCGAGGCGCGTGCTGCCCACGGGATCGCGCTGCTGCGCCTGGCCGAGATCGAATCGACCGACTTCGCCGCGCGCGCGAACAAGGCTCGCGCGCTGCTCGACCAGGCCATCTCGCTGGCACCGCAGTCGCGCCAGGTCCTGCGCTGGCGGGCGCTGGCCGAAAGCCAAATCACGCGCTGGCGGGGGCAGGAGGCGGATTTCCGGCGCGTGCTCGGCGACCTGGATCGTGCGCTCGAATTGTTTCCCAACGACCCTGTGCTGCTTGGGCTGCGGGCCTGCCACTGCGCGGCGTTCGGCGACTATCCGTGTGCGGCAGAAAACGGCCGCGCGGCGCTGGCCTACAACCCCCTCGACTACGAACTCAATGAGGCGATCGTCGATTCGCTATTGGCAATGGGCCGATTGGAACAAGCCGCTCAACAGGTCGAGCAATTGCGCCGCCGCCAGGCCGCCTCGGGCGAGATCGGCCGCCTCGACGCGAAGGTCGCCGCGGCGCGCGGCGAGTTTCCCGGCGCGTTGCGGCAACTCGACGAGGTCGATCGCCGGGATCGCGAGACGCTGCTGCTCAGGCTGCAACTGCTTGCCTCCGGCGGGAATCTCGACAAGGCATTGTCGCTGCTGGAAAGCGAAAATGAATCGATCGCCGGCACGCTTCCCGGTGCCTGGAAGGCGACGCTGAACGGTGATTTCGCGTCCGCCTACGAAGAAGCGCGCAAGGCGCTCGACCCCAATGCACCCGGCCATGCACTGATTCTCGGGCAAATTGCCGCCCAGGCCGGTGCTTTCGACGACGCCGCCGATACGTTCGATCGCCATTTTTCAAGCTGGATCAAGGATTCCGGCCCGTTGCTCGGCCGCGATGCCTGGACTTACGCGCCCTGGTACGCGCTGGCGTTGCGCGAAACCGACCGCGCCCACGACGCGCGGCGGCTGCTGGACCGTCACCTTGCCGGGGTGCTTGCGGTGGAATCGTCGCTCGAGGCGGTCCGGCGCAACCTTTATCTTGCGGCGAATCACGCCGTGAATGGCCGCGCCGAAGACGCGATTCTGCGCCTGGATCAGGCGCTCGCGAGCGGCCTGAATCGGAACTACGGCGTGCTGGGCGGACTGCAGGCACTCGCCGACAGCCGGGTGCTGGGCGAGGCGGCGAGCGACCCGAAGTTGGCGCTGGCGTTCGAACGGGCCGGCACGTTCAAGGCGGCCCCGCGCGAACTGCCCTGAGGTCCGGCTCCCGGACCGATCTGCTACCATTGCCGGCTGCTCACGCGGGATATCGACGATTTTGGCCCACCCGTTTCTCAATACCGCGATCGAGGCCGTGCACAAGGGCGGCGACCTGATCATGAAATTCAGGGACCGGGTCGATTCCATTCCGGTCGAACGCAAGGACCGCGGTGACTACGCCAGCGAGGTCGATCACGCCTGCGAGGAGCTCATCCGCACCGAACTCGGCCGGCGCTACCCGGACCACGCGATTCTCGGCGAGGAACAGGGCCGCTACGGCGAGCACGACCACGTCTGGCTGATCGATCCGATCGACGGCACCAGCAACTACCTGCGCGGCATTCCGCACTACGCGATCTCGATCGCGCTTTCGATCAAGGGCCGGATCGAGCACGGCGTGGTCTACGACCCGGTGCGGGACGAACTGTTCGCGGCCAGCCGCGGCGCCGGCGCGACGCTCAACAGCCGGCGGATTCGCGTTTCCGGTCGTACCTCGCTTTCGACCGCGGTGCTGGCAATCGCCTTCCCGTTCCGCAACCGCCGCCTGATGCCCGCCTACACGAACATGTTTGGCAGCCTGTTCGAGCAGTGCGAGGATATTCGCCGTGCCGGCGCGGCGTCGCTGGACCTGGCCTACGTCGCCTGCGGCCGGCTCGACGGCTACTGCGAACTGTCGCTGAAGCCTTGGGATACCGCGGCCGGCGCGCTGCTGGTGCAGGAAGCCGGCGGGGTCGTCATGGACGTCGCCGGCGGCGACAACTGGCTGGCCTCCGGCCACGTCATCGCCGCCCCGTTCAAACTGATCGCGCCGATGCGCAAGGCGATCGAACCGCACCTGACCGACGCGATCCGGGCGCGCGTGAACGCCGGCTGAAACCGGTCAGAATCCGTACCGCACCGCCAGATAAGCGTTCGTGTTGTCTTCGAACTGACCGAAGAACGTGGACCTCTCGGTGCCCTCGAACAGGTTGAAACCGGCCGACAGCGTCCACGCGTCGGTCGCCTTCCAAGACCACAGCCCACGGAGGTAGGCGTCCTCGTCCGACGGCGATGCGAACGTGAACAGCGACCAGGTCACGTACTGGCCGTGCGTGAGCAGCGTCAGACGGACGGTCAGCAGGTGCCGGTTCTCGTCGGGCGCGGAAAACCCTTCGGGCAGGTTGCGCGTCAACGCGTCGAAGTCCAGCGTGCGCTCCAGGTAGTACTGCCCGCCCAGCATCAGGTCGGGCACCAGCTCCTGCTCGTACCCGGCCAGAAACCGGAACTGGCTGTTGGGCAGGAACGGATTCGCCCCGGCCAGGTCGTCGCGCGAGCGGTACCACGACG
Source organism: Wenzhouxiangellaceae bacterium (assembly GCA_032251475.1). Classification (GTDB taxonomy): domain Bacteria; phylum Pseudomonadota; class Gammaproteobacteria; order Xanthomonadales; family Wenzhouxiangellaceae. Next base: position 17,786 of record JAVVDX010000026.1, read on the forward strand.
TCTCCAGCGACACGATGCCGGTATGCACCGGACCCCGCAGGCTGCCGCCCGAGGCCGACAACTCCGGAAACAGCGGTCGGCCCGACACCGGATCGAAGCCGGCCGGGCTTTTCCAGAAGCCGCGGTAGCCGTAGGCCGCCGCCTCCCAGCCGCCGACGGTCCGGTGCAGCCGGAAGGCCCATTCATCGTCGTCGAACCAGCCGCTGGGGCGAGACGGCCGGAACGAGTCGTGCCGTCCGATCAGCCGGCCGCTGCGCGGGTCGAACAACGACAGCCGGCGATTGTCCAGGAACCGGTCCGGGTCGAACTTCGGCGTGTAGACGATATCGAGGTTGGCCCAGTCGCTGAAAAGCGCCAGCTTGACCGCGTCGGAAGGCGCCTTCAGGTATTCGACATCGCGACCGGTGAAGAACGAGTTCCAGTCCTTGGGAAACAGGTCGTTGAGAAACAGCAGGTCGCCGACGCCCCAGGTCAGGATCTGGCGGCCGGCACGCAGGTCGGCGTGATCGCCCAGCGTACCGCCCGCATACGCCTCGCGCAAATCCATCCAGCCGCGACCCTGCTCGGGCTGCAATTCGTGGCCGGCAGCGACATCGTCGTAGACGAAGTCGGCCGTCAGCCGGATCAGCGCGGCGCCGGCGTACTGGTCACGCGAGAGTTGCAGCCGGGTCTCGCCCAGCGACGTGGCGCGCTGATCGGGATTTTCGCGCAGGCGAACGCCGGCGCGCGTGTCCCAGAAACCGGTCAACGACGATGCAAAGCGCGCCAACGCGCCGCGCTCGCGTGCCTCGGTTTCGCGCTCCTTTTCATCTTCGCCGTCGCCATCCAGGCCGGCCGGCAGCGGCGGCGTGCCGGTTTCCTCACCAAGCTCCGACGGCAATGGCGGCTGGTCCCTTTCCTCGCCCAGCCCGGTCGGCAACGGCGGTGCCTCGCGCCGCTGCTCGTCCGCCCTCGACTCGCTTTCCTGCCCGGCAACATGGCTTGCTGCCAGAATCGTGGCCAGCAGCATGAGGACGCGGGCCGGGTTTCCGGAATTCACCGCAGGTACTTCCGTGGAGCCTTGCGGAGGTAGCGTTCGGTGAAGATGTCCTTCGGAAGTCCGATGTCGTATTCGACCGAGAGGTATTCCATCACGGTATTCGAGCCGGTCTCCAGCGAAGCCATCCGCGACCGGGTCACGGTCGGGTAGCCCGAGATGGTCTCGACCTTGAGCGCACTCGCCTCGCGGTATTTGGTGCCGTCTGTCTTGTAGAAGCTGATCCGGACCGGGATGAAGCTTTCCTTGTGGATGTAGCTTTCGTACCAGGCAAACTCCACGTTTTCCGGGTTCTTCGGGGTGGACTTGACCACGTAATACACGTCGGTTGTATCAACCAGCTCATGCGTGTCCAGGTCGATGTTGCGTCCGGAGACGTCCTCGTAGAAGAAATCCGAGCCGACGAAGCTGTTGCGCTTGTCGGTCGCGGCGATGCGCCTGACGAGATCCAGCGACGGCAGATACAGCCAGCGGTCGTCGTCGGAATCCAGGTGCTTGTGCACCATGAACACTGTGCGATTCAGGTCCGACGGACGCTGGAAGTACACGTAGTACTGCTGTTCCGACCAGTAGGAGTGGTCAGCCAGTGCATCGGTTTCGGCCGAATCGCGCCGGAGAATGATCATGCGGCGTTCTCGTTTACGGCCCTGGGAGTCGGTGATCGTCATCTGCACTTGCGCCCGGCCGTCCTTGCCCTGGTAGTACGCGGCCCGGTTGGCCCGGTGCACGATTTCCTCCACCGGCGGCTGGGCCATGGCCAGGCCGGCGACGATGAAGTTCGCGAAGCCCCCCATCAATAGCAGGCAGATACGCCTGCGCGTTGTCGAGTTGAAGATTTCCATGTCAGCTCTCCTTGCCGAGTTTGCGAAACAGAGGTCGTTGCAGCACGCTCATCAGGGCCGGCAGCAACACCAGCGTGATCACGCCGGCAGCGAAGATGATCGAGGCGATGAAGATGCCGACGGTCTGGTACGGCACCAACGGCGCGGCCAGCAGCGGCAGGAAGCCTGCGCCGAGGATGATCACGTTGCGGCTGATCGCACGGGCTGGTTCTCCGAACAGTTTGCCGACGGTATCGCTCCATCTTCCGGTATTCGATTGAAACTGCATGGAGCGTGCGAGAAAGTGAATCGCGAAGTCCACCGCAAGGCCAAGGCTCAACGCACTGAGCACGGCAACGGGCATGTCGTAGTCCTTGCCGATCAGCCCGATCACGCCGTAAATCAGCGCTACGGTCAGCGTCAGCGGCACCATCGAAACCACGCCCCACAAAGGCGAGCGGAACAGCACTGTCATCATCGCCAGCACGATGGCGAAGCTGCCCATCAGCGCCCACAGCATGCCGGCAACCATCTTTTCCTGCCATACGACGTTGATGTAGGTCAGCCCGAACCAGCGCGCGCGCAATGATTCCGGCGGAGGGTTGGCCGCGATGAATCGCGCGGCGCGCGCAACCACGCGCTCCATGTCGCGGTTATCGCCGCTGGAGAGCTGGATCCAGAGATTCGCGCTACGAAAATCGGGCGTAACGAAGTGCCACAGATCCTGCGGGCGGTGGCTGGACTGGTAGGTCAGAAGCGTCTGGGCGACGGTCGAGGCCCCATCCGGAATGCGGAACGCTTCCGACTCACCGCCGAGCAGCGCGCGGTGCACGGTCTTGACGATGTCGGTCACGCCGTTGACCTTGCCGACGTCGCGGTCCCCGACCAGGTCGGCCTGCAACCGCTCCATCCAGCGCAGCACTTCGGGACTCTTGAAAATTTCGCGTCGGGCGCGCTGCTCGTCAACGACCATCCATGCATCGTCCCAGGCGAATGGATCGTCTGCCGTCATGCTCTTTTCCTCGATCGCCTCGAGGAGCGCGTCGAAGTAGCCGGCGATGGTCTCGGCCTGGACGTCTCCAGCCAGACTCGCGGCCTGTTCGAACACGCCGCCCGATTTCGAACCCAGCGCTTCGACTACTTGATCGCGGATGTCGGCAATGTTCGCGTCGGAAGTCGGCTCGAGTTCGAGATAAGCCATGTAGGTGCCGGCCAGGTGATCGTTCATGACCCGGTCGGCAACCCGAATCGGGTGATCCGGCTCGAACCACTTGATCGGGTTGTCGTTGATCCGGATCAGGCTGATTCCCCAACCGGCCACGCCGGCCAGGACGGCGGCCAGCACCAGCACGGAAATGCGGCGGGTCACGGCGAATCTGCCAAGTGCTCTCAGTCCGCGGCCGAGCCAGGTTGCGGCACCCGGATCCTCGTGGCCGGCATGGCCGAAGGAGGCCAGACTGCGTTCGGGGATGAACATGACCCACGCCGGGATGAACAGGATGGACCACAGCCAGGCCAGCATCACGCCGATCGCAACGAAGATGCCGAACACCTGCACCGGAGGAATGGGCGTAAGAGCCAGCGACGCGAAACCGACGGCAGTGGTCAGCGACGTGAACAGCATAGGACGGAATAGCGAACGCATGACCGCGCGGATGGTCTTGCGCCGGTCGCCGTATTCCTGATAGCAATCGAACGCCTCGGACAGGATGTGCACCGAATCCAGCACCGCGATCGGCATGATGAAGATCGGAATCATCGACGACATGATGTGGATGGTGTTGCCGGTGATGATCAGAAGCGCCATCGTCGAAAGTGCCGAGACCATGGCAACGATCATCGGCGAGATCACCAGCGTGACGTTGCGGAAGAACGCCAGCATCAGCAGGAAAATCACCAGCATCGCAAGCGGCGCCGATATCGCCATCTGATAGAACATCTCGACACCGAACGTGTCCTCGGCCACCGGCAGACCGGTGATGTGCACCTGGTCGGCAGCGGGCCAGTCGGCGGTGAATTCGAGAAGATCGCGCCGGACGTCCCAGGATATCGTTTTGGTCGTGATCGGCAGGTACAGCGCCAGCGCGCGCCCGTCCACGCCGGTCATCGTGCCGTCCAGCATCGGGATCCGGCGCGCGCGCTCGAGAATCTTGCGCGCTTCTGCGCGGGTTTCGGGCGGTGTGGGCATCAGCCACGAAAACTTCACCTGGCCGGGCCCGGCCTGCTGGATGTCGTCGACATTGGACGGTGCGATCACATCGACCCCGACTACCTGTCGCCGCCGGTCGGGATGTGCCGGATCGGGGTAATTCAGCGTCATCGCATGCTCGGTCAGCGCGTGGACCCGCTTCAGCGTCTCCGGATTGAACACGCCGTCCGGGTCGGTCTCGTTGACGATCCCGACCACGACCATGTCGTAGAGGTTGAAACGCCGCTTGGCCTTGTCGTGAAACACCCGCACCGGCTCGTCCCGGGCCAGCATGTTTTCCGGATCGGTGTCGACCCGCACCGGATGCAGCGGGGAGAACGTGCCCGGCCAGAGGCTCGGCAGTGTCGCCATCAGGACGAGCAGGACCGTGCTCACGGTCATGGTCCAGGCCACGATCGCGGAGCGATCGGTTGCAAATCCCGTGCTGCGGTCGGCCAGGCGTTCCAGCAGGGTCTTCATGTCGGTGCGGCTCCCTTGTCGATTTCCCGGCGGGTCACTTGACATTATATTAGATTATACTTATATTTTCACTACTCCGTATACGGGAAGTGCACGCCATGAACATCGACAGACTCGTATTCGCCTTCGCCGGCACCATGGTCCTGGCCAGTCTGATCCTGTCCCAGGTGCACAGCGTCCACTGGCTTTGGCTGGCCGCGTTCGTCGGCGCCAACATGCTGCAGGCCGCGTTCACCGGCTTCTGCCCGCTGGCGAAGATTCTCGCCGCGCTGGGCAGGCGCCCCGGGGCCGCGTTCGAATGAGGAGAGACCTTTCTGCCGTGCTGGGCTGCTGCGCGGCGCATTCACCGTCACCGCCGAGCTGTCGGTGTACGACCGGCCGCGCTGACCGGGAGCACTTCCGGCGCGCCGGGCGCCGCCGACAATCGCAACAGCTTCGGATCCCGATTACCATTCTCATTGCCAACCTGGTTGCAAACACCTGTTTCGATTGAGTATGCTTGCTCCGGGAGCTCCGTCCCCCGGGGCGGCCTCCCCGACAACCAGGGAGCGCAACCAGGCGATCAGGAACATCCGGGAGGAGGTTCAGCGATGAGATTGAAGCGCCACTACTTCGTCAGTGACGATCTCGACGATCTCGAAAGCTTCGAGGTCGAACTTGAAAACGCTGACATCGTCACACCGCAGATTCACGTGCTTACCGTCGACGAAACGGACGCTGCGAATCACACCCACCTGCACGAAGTCACGCCCTTCATGAAGACCGATGTCGTCCATTCGGCAATGCTGGGCGCGCTTGTCGGCCTGACGCTGGCGGCCTTCGTGCTCGCCCTTACATACCTGGCCGGATGGCACGAAACCCGCGCGGGTTGGCTGCCGTTCGTCTACCTGTCCATCCTGCTGCTCGGGTTCTTCACCTGGCAGGGTGGCCTTTGGGGCATCGAGAGCCCGAATGCGCACTTCAGGGATTTCGAGCGGATGCTCAAGGAAGGCCGGCATCTGTTCTTCGTGGACCTGGAGCCCGGCCGGGGCAAGGTAGTGCGCCGACTGGCCCGAAAGCATCCGGGCATCCAGGCCGCGGGCGTCGGCGTCGGCGCCCCGCACTGGATTGTTTCCTGGCAGTACAGGCTGAGGCATTTCTTTACCGAGACCTTCCCGTAAGGCGCAGCGTAACGTAACGGCACCGCGCGGGACCGGGCGCAGCGGCGCGCCCGCCGGGGGGCGGCCGGCGTCACCGTACGCTATCCGCGCGGCTCAGCCCAGGAAATGCTGGATCCGGCTCGAGATCGTGTACCTGGACTCGATCGCGAAAATCGCAAGCGCCACCAGAAGAACGGCCGGCGGCGCAATGATCACGATCGTGAGTGAAAAACGCTCCCAGACCAGATGCATGAATACGGCCATGATCAGCCCGGCCTTGACCAGCATGAATAGCGTGATCAGCGTCCACCTCAGATAATCGTGCATGCTGATCACGTCGGTCAGATACGACCCCACGCTCAGCACGAACAGCCATCCCCAGACCCAGAAATAGACGCCGAGCGGGTGTTGCTGCGTTTCATGTTCGCTCATGCATTCCTCCAGTCGGTTTCCCGCCGATATCCCGTCCGCTTACCAGAGATAGAAAAACGCGAAGATGAAGACCCAGACAAGGTCGACGAAATGCCAGTACAGGCCCATCACCTCGATCATTCCGTAGCGGCTGCGCCGTTTGGTCATGAAGCCCGGGCGCTCGTACTCGAGCGAGCCGCGCAGGACCTTGCCCGTCATGATGAGCAGAAAGATGACGCCGATTGTCACATGCGTGCCGTGGAAACCCGTGATCATGAAGAAGGTCGCCCCGAACTGCTCCGCTCCGAACGGATTGGCCCACGGCCGAACGCCCTCGAGGATCAGTTTCGTCCATTCGAAAGCCTGCATTCCGACGAACGTCGCCCCGAGCAACGCCGTTGAAATGAGCAGGATCGCCGTCATCCTCCGATTTTTCTCGTAACCGTACTTGACCGCCAGCGCCATCGTGCCGCTGGAACTGATCAGGATGAACGTCATGATCGCAATCAGCAGCAGCGGAACTTCGCGGCCGAACATGTGCATGGCGAAAACCGACGAAGTATCCGGCCATGGCTCGACGGCAGACGTCCTTGCGGCCATGTATCCGAGCAGGAAGATGCCGAAGATGAAGATATCGCTGAGCAGAAACAGCCACATCATGGACTTGTCCCACCCTGCACTCTTGAAGGCGCGCTGGTCCGAAGACCAGTCTCCGACCATGCCGCGCAATCCGGAATCCATCGATCGCGGCGTTGCACTGCTCTCATTCATCACGCTTTCCTCCGTCGAACGATTCAGGTGGCAAGCAGCAAGGCGAACAGAATGGCCCAGATCGCCAGCAGGTAGTGCCAGTAAATCGTGCAAAGCTCCACCGAAACCCGCACTTCGGCCAAATCCGATCGACGAACCAGGCGGGTCATTGCACGTGCCCAGGCCACGAGCCCGCCGATGACGTGGACACCGTGCAGGCCGGTCAGGAAATAAAAGAACGCCGCCGCCGGATCGCCGCCCGGAATGACGCCGGCGCCGGCCAGCGCCCGCCATGCGAGCCACTGGCCGAACAGGAAGACGATGCTGGCGGCGCCGCCCGCCGCCAGGCCCAGACGCGCGCCTGCAAGCCGACCGGAAGCGATGGCGCGCCAGGCCGCATGAAACGCAATACTGGCGCCCACCAGCATCGCGGAGTTGAACCAGAGAATATCCGGCAGAGACACCGACTGCCAGTCATTGGCCATCTGCATGCGGCCGCTGTAGGCGCTGATGGTCAGCGCGAACAGCGACGTGATGGCGGCGAGAAACACGATCAAGCCCGCCCTGGGAACGGTGAACGGCGCGGGCAGGCGGTCCCGCCCCGCCTGGTCGCCGGCCTCGGGAGACCACGGGCGGACGTTGATCGTGTGGCTGACGATCCAGCCCAGAAACACGGCCAGCATCAGCACGATGGCGATCAGCGTAATCGTCATGCGGGGCGCGCCTGTTGCGATCCGTGCTCGAATTCCACCGCGTCGGCTGGAACATTCTGGGGCACGAAGTCGTGCTTCGCCCCGGGCACCGCGTAGTCGTACGGCCAGCGGTAGACGACCGGCAGTTCGCGGCCCCAGTTGCCGTGGCCGGGCGGCGTTTCCGGCGTCTGCCATTCCAATGTCGTCGCACCCCACGGGTTCGGGCCCGCCTTCTCGCCCCGGAAATAGCTCCAGACGAGGTTGAAGATGAACAGAAGCTGCGCCACCGCAACGATGATGGCCGCGATCGTGATCGCCGCATTCAGGGTCATCACCGAATCGTCGACGAACGCGGTTTCACCGTATGCAAAATAGCGGCGCGGAACGCCGGCCAGCCCGATGAAATGCATTGGATAGTAGATCGCGTAGGTGCCGATCAGCGTGACCCAGAAATGGATGTGACCGAGGGTATCGTTCAGCATCCGGCCGGTCACCTTCGGATACCAGTGATAGATCGCGCCGAATACCACCAGAATCGGCGCGACCGCCATGACCATGTGGAAATGCCCGACAACGAAATAGGTATCCGACAGCGGCACGTCCACGGTAACGTTGCCGAGAAACAGGCCGCTCAGCCCGCCGTTGAGAAACGTCAGCAGGAAACCCAGCGCAAACAGCATCGGCACGGTCAGGCGGATATTGCCGCGCCACAGGGTGAGAATCCAGTTGTAGACCTTGATCGCCGTCGGCACCGCGATGATCAGAGTGGTCGTGGCGAAGAAGAATCCGAAGTTCGGGTGCATGCCGCTGACGTACATGTGATGCGCCCAGACGATGAAACTCAGACCACCGATCGCGACCAGCGCCCAGACCATCATGCGATAGCCGAAGATCGGCCGCCTTGAGTGACACGAGATCAGGTCGGAGACGATTCCGAATGCCGGAAGCGCAACGATGTAGACTTCCGGATGGCCGAAGAACCAGAACAGGTGCTGGAACAGCAGCGGACTTCCACCCTCGTGACCGCGCTGTTCACTGACCATCATCATCGTCGGCATGAAGAAGCTCGTTCCGAGCAGGTGATCGAACAGCAGCATGATCGCAGCCACGAAAAGCGCCGGAAAAGCCAGCAGCGCCATCACCGTGGCCATGAAGATGCCCCAGATCGTCAGCGGCAGCCGCATTAGCGTCATTCCCCTTGTCCGGAGTTGCAGCACGGTCACGATGTAATTCAGCCCGCCCATCGTGAACCCGGCGATGAACAGCGCAAGTGACACCAGCATCAGCACGATGCCGGCCCCCGCACCGGGCGTTCCCTCGGTGATGACCTGCGGCGGGTAAAGCGTCCATCCCCCGCCGGTCGAGCCGCCGTCCACGAAGAAGCTGGCCACCAGCACCAGCACCGCCAGCAGATAGATCCAGTAGCTCAGCATGTTCAGGAACGGGAACGCCATGTCCCGGGCACCACACATCAACGGGATCAGGTAGTTGCCGAAGCCGCCCAGAAAGATCGCGGTCAGCAGGTAGATCACCATGATCATGCCGTGCATGGAGACATGCTGCAGGTACGAGGCCGGATCGATCAGCGAGAAAGTACCCGGAAACCCGAGTTGCAGCCGAATGAGGAGAGAAAGAACGAGCGCTACCAGACCGATCGCGGTCGCCGTGATCGCGTACTGCACCGCGATCGTCTTGGCGTCCTGGCTCCAGATGTAGCGCGTGACCCACGAATGGGCATGCGGCAACTCCATTTCGCCGACTTCGGCCGGTGGGACCCGGGATACGGCATCGTGCTGGCCTGCAACCATGTTCTACTCCTGCAGTGTCGCGACCCGGTCGCCGGATTGCTCCGCCGCCCGGACCTCGAAGATATTGATGTAGGACACCACGTCGCGAATGGCCTCTTCGTCGACCAGGAACTGGCTCATGTCGACCATCTGGTTGCCGTACATGTCCTGCGGATGGCGGCCCCGAATGCCTTCCCGGAAATGTTCGAGCTGGCGGATCAGATACCAGTCGTTCATGCCCGCCAGTTGCGGGGCGTTCGCCGACCACTGCCCGCCGCCGTTGCTGCCGTGGCAGAACGCGCACGTGCGATACAACCGCTGGCCGCGCGCTGCGTCGCCGCTGACCGTGGTTTCGGCGGCCTGCTCCGGCAAGGTCTGGAGATAAGCGGCAATATCGCGCATTGCCTTCTCGTCCAGCGTGCCGGCGAATGCGGTCATCTGTGCACCGAACGTATCCTCGGGGTTCCCGCCGCGTGCGCCGGACTTGAAGTTCTCGAGCTGACGGACCAGGTACCACGGACTCAGCCCGGTCAGGGACGGTGCGTTCATGTCCGCGTTGCCTTCGCCGTTCTGGCCGTGGCAGGAGGCGCAGACCGCATAGCGGCCGCGCCCGGCAGCCGGGTCGCCGGATTCAAGCGCCTGCATGTGGGCGAATGTCGGCTGTTCGCCCAGCCACGCGTCGAACTCCTCCTGCGGCACGACCTCGACCTGCGCGCGCATCGCGAAATGACCGACGCCGCAATGTTCGGCACAGGTCGACTGGAACGTTCCGGTCCGCGTCGGCGTGAACCAGAAGCGCGACATCTGCCCGGGCAGCGCATCGACCTTGGCGCGAAAACTCGGCACCATGAAGTTGTGGATCACATCGCGCGAAGTCAGCAGCATTTCCACCGGCCGGTCCACCGGAAGATACATCTCGGGCCGGTCGACGATGCGGTCGTCCTGCCCGTGGGGGTCCGACGGATCGATTCCGAGTGGATTGCCCCGGCCCACGAATTTGGGGTGGACCCGGCCGAGCCGGCCGTCCTCGCCCGGGTAGCGGAACTGCCAGTGCCACTGGCTGCCGACGACCGCGACCCGGTGGGCGTCGCCAGGTACCGTCACGAAGCTCGCCCAGGTGATCAATCCCGGCGCCAGCAGGGCCGCAATCCCGATCGTGGTGACGAAGGTCAGCCAGAACTCGAGCTTCTTGTTTTCCGGATCATAGCTCGCGCGGCGACGGTCGTCGTAGCGGTAACGGATGATCGCATAGGCCGTGAACCCGACCACCGCGACGAAAACCACCCCGGTGACGATGAACGAGATCAGGATGGTCGTATCGATCGCGCCCCAGTTGGATGCCAGGGGCGGCAGGTGCCAGGGGCTCAGAAAATAGAATACGACCGAGCCCAGCGCCAGCAGGATCAGAACGATCGCGATAGCCATTCGGTGCCCTCCGTCCGGATTCATTCGTGCCCCGGGCCATGGTGGCGGCCGCCCGTCTCTCATTGCCGCCGGCACGACCGTTGCGGTCGGGACACGATTCCGTCACAGCCGGTCCCGGCCTGTACCCGAGGCGGTCGCGACGGAAGCTCCGCGGCATTATTGCAAACAACCCGAGCCGGAAACAAGCCCCGGCAGGTGCGCCGTCCGGGCCGCTTCATCCGGCCCCTCGCCGACCGCACGGGCCCGCCCCACCGGACGGGAACCCCGCTCCGCGCGGCCGATTCAAAGGTTGGCCAGTGCCGCAGTCGCCACGCCGATGAGCATCAGCACGGGAATGACGGCCCAGCAGATTTCGGTCCGCAGGGCGGTTGGAAGCCCGCGTCTGTGCGGCGGCACGCGGTGCCTGTAAAGCACGATCGATCCGACCACCGTGGCCAGAAGAATGCCGCCGATCAGGGCAATCCAGGACAGCACGACGTTGCAGGCAGCGCCGATGGCAGCCGGCGAAGCGCACGCGAACCGCGTGCGGGCGGCGCCCGGATTGTTCCTCCCGCACATTCCCGGCCCGGCCTCGGCAGGAGGCGGCTCCTCGACCGCGGGTGCCAATGCCATCGACACCCCGCAACACCCGCACAACGTCGTCCCGGACACCCCCCGGGCACACGCCGCGACCAGCATTGCGGCGATGCTCAGGGCAAGAACCCATCCGTTGAACCTTGCGGCCGCTCGCGTCGACTTTGCCAGACCCATGGCCGGAACATAGCCGATTTCAGCGTCGCGAGCTACCCGGCAGCGTCAGGTCATGCCCGCCGGAAAGCCATTGTCAGTCGCCGGTCGAAGT
>JAVVDX010000027.1:0-20707 GCA_032251475.1 Wenzhouxiangellaceae bacterium
ACTCCCGACCTTCGCATTGCGAACGCGACGCTCTCCCAGCTGAGCTACGGCCCCATGAGCGCGATTTTACACTCGATGCGGCCGGAAAATAGGCTTGCTGACGTTCGCATCAGTGATGACCCCGATCGGCAATTCCGCCGTGCGAGTTTGCTTCCGGCCTGCTGCGCGGCATAATTTGTGCCGAGGGTTCTTCGACGGAGAACATCGCAATGAACGGATGCCCGGCGCACCGACGCCAGCGGGGCGGCGTTGCGGGAACGGTTTTTGCGGTGCTGTTCATCGCCGCCGGACTGGCGTTCGGGATGATATTCCCGCTTGCGTTCGGCGGGGCCGGTGCATTCGTGCTGGTCGCGATGCGGCGCGCTTCGCGCAGGCAGGCACGGCGCGAGGAGTGGCGGACCCGATTCCCCGATCAACCCTGGATGCAGTTCGAGCGCTGGCGATCGCCGGAGCTTGAAAGCGAATCCGGCAGGACAAAGTGGCTCGCGATCGGGTTCGCGCTGTTCTGGAATCTGGTCAGCGCGCCGGTGCTTTTCATCGTGCCGCGCGAGCTTTCCGACGGCAACCGTGCGGCCCTGATCGCGCTGCTTGTTCCGCTGGTCGGCATCGGCCTGATCGCATGGGCGGTACGCGAGGCGATCCGGAAGCACCGCTACGGCGACAGCAGGCTGCGGCTGGATTCTGTTCCGGTGCCGCTGGGCGGGATGCTGCAAGCGACGGTCGACATTCCGGTCCGGCTCGAAGGACGCGAACTCGCAGTCCAGTTCGCCTGCGTGCATCGATACCGGACCGGCACCGGCAAGAACCGCAGGACGCGCGAGAAGACGCTTTGGGAAGACAGGCAGCGCTTCGCCGCCCGGTCCGGCGACGGGCCGGGCCGCACCTCGGCCCGGATCGAGATGCGCCTGCCCGGCGACCGGCCGGTCGCGCGCGACGAAGACGCCGACGACCGGATCGTCTGGCGGCTCGAGGTCACCAGCGAAGAGCCGGGGGTCGACTACAAGGCCGTGTTCGAGTTGCCGGTGTTCGACCTCGGCGAGGCCGATGGCTCCGTCGGCACGGAGGCCGGGGCGCCCGCGCTGCCCACGCCGCTGTTCGACGCCGATGACTGGCGCGAAACCGGCGTGCAACACGCTTACGCGTCCGGAGGGCAGCGGTTCCGTTTCGCGCGTCTGCGCATGCTCGGCGGCGGGCTGATGACCCTGGTTTTCGCGCTGGTGTTCGGCGGCGCCGGCGCGTTCCTGATTCTCGGCCCGGGTCTTTGGCTGTTCGGCGGCGTGTTCGCGCTGGTCGGGCTGCTGATCCTGTGGGCCGTGGTCTCGATGCTGTTCCAGCAAAGCGAAATTGTCGTAAGCCCGGATCGCCTGCGCTGGCGTCATGGCGTGTTCGGCGGCTGGCAGGAGGTCGAGGCCGGCGCGATCAAGGCCATCGGCGTGAAAAGATCAGGCAGCATCGGGCGCAACCTGTACTTCCGGCTCGAGCTCGAGCGCTGGGGTCGCGAAGGCAGGACCGCGATCGCCGGCTGGGTGCCGAACGAACGCGCCGCACGTTCGCTGGCCGCGCACCTTGCGAGTCTGGCCGGGGTTCGGCCGGAGGCCGCCTCGTAAAACCATCGCCAGCAGGCTCGCACCGCTTCGCCGCGGGCTTCTGCGCGCGGTTTCCGGACCGGGTCCGAATTCCCGGCTCTTCGGGCGCAGTGGTAGCCGACGAAAACGGCGATCAAGATGGCGACGAATGCCTCCCCGGCGAGTGGCCACGGGCTGATCAGCACCCGCACCGGAAAGCTGCGAGCCGGCCTCGACCGTGTTCAGCGCGCGCACCGACCCGACCGCTCGGGTGATGTTGCCGCGTCAATCCGTTTCGCCGATGTCCTCGGGCGGTTTGCCGTCGGGTAACAATGTGACGTATCACGTCACGCGCGGCACGAAAATTCGCACCCCGGAACGGCCGGGCTGCGGCCCGGATCGTCCCGAACAGGCCGCCTCCGGGAAGTTGGCATCCAAATTGCCTTAACTCTCCCGTAACGAACGAATCGCGCCGAAATCGCATCGGCGCCATGTGTTGAAAGATCGGCTGCGGCCGAAAAAGGGAGGCAACGGATGCTTGACACCAGACCCCGTGAATCCGAGGCGGTTCGCGTACTTTTCGTCGACGACTCGCGCCTGATCCGGTTCGCCGGGCATCGGTTCCTGCGCGACGAATTCGATGTCGTGTTCGCCGAGAACGGGCGCCAGGCCTGGGAATTGCTCCAGGCCGACCCGTCGATCCGGATGGTCATGACCGACCTGATGATGCCGGAAATGGACGGCGTGGCGCTGATCCGGCGGATTCGCAGGTCCTCGAACGAGCGCATCCGGAACCTGCCGGTGCTGGTCGTGACCGGCGTCGAGGAGCGCGCCGGCCGACGCCGCGCGGTGGACGCCGGTGCAACCGACCTGGTGCCGAAACCGTTTTCGGGTTCCGACCTCGTCCACCCGGCGCGCCAGTACCTTCGCCGCCCGGTTCGCAGGACCCAGGCGCCGCGGCCGGCGCTGCTGCCGAACATCGAAAAGAAGCGCCAGCATTTCGTCAACCGGCTCGAGCAGGCCGCCAGCTTCCACGACCGCCACCGGCTGGAATATTCCATGCTGCACGTGCGGCTCGACAACTACCGCGAGATCGCGCGCCGGTTCGGGCTGAACTGGGCCGAGTCGGTGATGCGCCACGTCGAACGCGAACTGGCGCGCGCGGTGCGCGTCGAGGACACGGTCGGGCGCAGCGCCAACGCGGTGTTCAGCGTGCTGCTGATGGCTACGCCCGAGGGCGGCGCACGCCGGCTGGCGGCAAGGTTGCGCTATCGCCTGGCGCAGGCGCCGGTTCGCTTTCCCGGGCGTACGCTGGAACTCAAGGTCAGCCTGCTGACCCAGAATCCGGCGCTCGAACCCGAGCAGGGCGCCGAGGCGGTTCTGGAGTCCGGCCTCGAGCGCCTCGCCCGACCGGCGAACGTGACCCGGCTGACCGACCACGCCATGGCCTGAGTTCCCGGCAGGCCCCATCGCGGCGGGCTGCGCTGGCAGCGAGGGGCCAAGACGGGCTATTCTGGTCGCCATGCGTGCGGGGACGATAAAGGGACCTCTGAACCACCGTGCACGGGCGTTGCGGGCCGCGACCGGCGGCAACGCGGGTGCGCGCATCGGCCTGCTGGTCCTGTGCCTCGTGGCCGGCACCGCGGCGGCCGCGCCGTCGACCGTGTTCGACCGCCTGACGGCCGCCGACGGCCTGCCGAATCCGAGCGTCGACGCGCTGGCCCACGACGCCCACGGCTATGTCTGGATCGGCACGCGCGGCGGCCTGGTGCGCCACGACGGCGTGCGCCTGAACGTGCTCCGGCACGACCCCGACCAGCCCGATTCGCTGCCCGGCAACAACATCCTGGCGCTGATGGCGGCCGGTGACGGTTCGGTCTGGGCCGCCGTGTCCGGTCAGGGCATCGTCGAGATTCAAGGGCGTTCGGTCGCACGCCGGTGGGCGCCGGTCGATGCCGGCGGCGTGCTCGAGGGGCATTTCGTCTGGTCCATGGCCGAGACCTGCGACGGCGCGGTCTGGGCCGTGTTTGCGCAGGACGGCCTGGCCCGGATCGATGTCGACAGCGGCGCGGTGCGGCATTTCCCGCCCGGAGCGAACGGGCTGCCGGAAACCGGCTACGGCCTGCAGGTGCTCGTCGATGCGTCGTGCCGGGCCTGGCTGGTGCGGCCCGACGGCATCTGGCGAATCCCGGCCGGCGGCGCAGGCGCGTTCCGGCGCGTGCTGGCGCCCGCTGCGTCGCCGCTGTCGCTTTTCACGTCGATGGTCGAGGCCGCGCCCGGTCTGTTCTACGTCGGCGGGTCGGACGGGGTCATCCAGATCGAGTTGCACGACCCGCCGGCGCAACCGGCGACGGTCGGGTCGTGGCCGCTGGACCAGACCGTAATGACGCTTGCGAACGCGGCCTCGGCGCAGTTGTGGGTCGGGATGCCCGACGACCTCATTCTGCTCGATCCGGCAAGCGGTGAGGTCGAGCGCTTCGCCGATCCGGCGGCTGGTTCGAATTCGCTGCCGGCGCTGCAGGTGACCGACATCCTGCCGGGCGGCGAGGGCGAGGTGTGGGTCGGAACCGACGGCGGCGGGCTCGCACGGCTGCCGCCGGGCTGGCGCGGTTTCCGCAGTTACCGTCCGGGTGCCGGGCAACTCGCCCTCGAACGCGTCACGGCACTGGCCGTGCACGGCACGACGCTTTGGATGGGCAGCGCGGACAACGGCGTCGAGTGGCTCGATCCGGAGACCGGCGCACGCGGACGGCCGGGCCCCGGTGGTGCCGGGGCCGCCAACCCGATCCCGCAGGAGGTGCTGGACCTGCACGTGACCGACGACCGGGTCTGGGTGCTGACGCGGCGTTTCCTGATGCGCGCCGATCGCCGCGACGGCGAGTTCCAGATCGTCCGCGAGCGCAACGTCGATTCGGACAACCGCTTCGCGTTTCTGACGCCCGACCGGGATGGCGGGTTCTGGCTCGGCTCGGACGGGGCCAGCCTCGCCCGGCTTGGCCCGGACGGCGAGGTGGTCGACCGCTGGCATCCGGAGGCCGGACCGGGGCGCCGCCTCGCCGAGTCGGCGCTGCGAATGATCCGGCGCGGTCCGGACGGCCGCTGGTGGCTGCTCGGCGGCAAGTCGCTTTACCGCCAGGCCGACGACGGATCGTTCGTCGAGGTCCATCGGCCGGGCGGCGAGGTGCTGGTGACCATGGCCATCGATGGTGATGCGCTGTGGCTGGGCTCCGATTCGGTGCTCGAGCGTTTTCGGATCACCGGCGACGCGCTCGAGCGCGTCGCCCATTACACCGCCGGCGACGGGCTGCCGCCGGGCCGGGTCCAGGCCATGGTGCCGCGCGGCGACCGGCTCTGGCTGATGATGAGCATCGGGCTGGCGCGGCTGGATACGCAAAGCGGCGAGTTCCGGCTGTTCTCGGCGCGCGAGGGGCTGGTGCTGTCGGAATTCAACCGGGGCGCAGCGCTGTCGCTGGCCGACGGCCGTTTCGCGGCCGGAACCAACAACGGCCTGGTGGTTGTCGACCCGGCGCGAATCGAACGCGCCTGGCGCCCGCCGCCGGTCTACGTCACGTCGGTGCGGGCCGGGGACCGGCGCCTGGAGCTTCCGCCCGAGGGCCCTTCGCGGCTGGACTTCGAATGGAACCGGAATTCGCTGGAATTCGAGTTTCTCGCCCTTTCCTACCTCAACCCGCAACAAAACCGCTACCGGGTCCGGCTCGCCGGCTGGGACGACGAGTGGCAGGAACAGGTCGGCCGGACTACGCGGGTTTTCAGCAACCTGCCCGATGGCGTCTACCGGTTCGAGGTCCAGGCGGCCAATGCCGACGGCGTCTGGAATCTCGACGGTGACGCCGTCGAGTTCCGCATCGCCGCGCCGCCGTGGCGTTCGACCCCGGCGTGGATCGCCTACGCGCTGGTCGCGCTGTCGGCGACCGGCATGGGCTGGCGCTCGGCGGTCGTGCGCCGCCGGCGTCGCGAGGCGTTCCGGCGTGCGCGCGAGCGGCAGTTGCTCGCCGACCGGGCCAACGAGGCAAAGAGCGAGTTCCTGGCCACGATGAGTCACGAGATCCGGACGCCGCTGCACGGCCTGCTCGGCATGATGGAGCTGCTCGAGACGGCCGGCGCCGATCCGGACCAGCAGGAAATGATTCGCACGATGCGCGCATCGGGCCGGCAATTGCAGCGCATTCTCAATGACGTGCTCGACCTTTCCCGGATCGAGGCCGGCCGGATCGAACTCGACCCGCAGCCGTTCGAACTCGTGCCGGTACTCGAGCGCGTGGTCGATCTGCATGCGCCGAACGCGGCTGCGAAGCGGCTGGCGCTGGACCTCCGGATCGCATCGGACTTGCCGCTGATCGCGGTCGGCGACGCCGGCCGGATCGCCCAGGTGGTCGGCAACCTGGTCAACAACGCGATCAAGTTCACCGCCCGCGGCCGGGTGGAAGTCGATGCCTGGCTGGCCGGCGACGGCCGGCTGGCGCTTGCGGTCACCGATACCGGGCCGGGCATCGACGAGAGCGCGCACGCCGAGCTGTTCGAGCCATTCACGCAGCTCGAGTCGGTGGCCACGCGCAAGCACAGCGGAACCGGCCTCGGGCTGGCGATTTCGCGCCGGCTCATCGACGCGATGGACGGCGAGATCGAACTGGCGAGCCGGCCCGGCCGGGGGAGCCGGTTCACGGTGCGCCTGCCGCTTTCGGGCATGATCCGCAAGCGGCCGGAACGGCCGGAAATGCTCGCCGGCATCCGGCTGGCCGCGGCGCTGCCGGCGACCGAATACCGCGTTCTGTTGCGGCTGGCGCGCCGCTGGGGAATTGCACTCGAGCGCGTCACGGAGCGGGCGCGACCCGTTGAAGTCGACGCGCTGTTGTACCGCGACGGTGCGCTCGCCGCCGGGGCGCTCGCGCCGTGGCGCGCGGCCGGTGTTGCGTGCCTGCACCTGGGTGATCCGTCGCCCGGCCGCGAATCACCGGACCGGCGGCTGCACCCGCCGTTGACCGAGACCCGGCTTGTGGGCGCGCTGCTGGACCTGCGCGTCAGCCGGGCGTGTGGCTGAATCCGCGCACGGCCTCGACCAGCGCCTCGACGTTTTCAAGCGGCACTTCCGGCGTGATGCCGTGGCCGAGGTTGAAAACGTGACCGCTGCCGGGGCCGTAGTCCTCGAGCACCTCGATCGCCGCCTCGCGGACGACTTCGGGGCTGGTGTTCAGCACGGCCGGGTCGAGGTTGCCCTGCAGCGCGACGCGGTCGCCGACACGCCGGCGGGCGTCGGCCAGCCGCGTGGTCCAGTCCAGCCCCAGCGCCTGGCAGCCCGTGGCGGCGAGCGCCTCGAGCATGCCGCCGCAGCCCTTGGCGAACAGGATCAGCGGAATGCCGGGCGCCTCGGCGGCGATGCGGTCGGCGATGCGCTGCATGCCGGCCAGCGAGAATTTCTCGAACAGCGCCGGCGACAGCACCCCGCCCCAGCTGTCGAACACCATCAGGCAGTCGGCGCCGGCCTCGACCTGGGCCAGCAGGTAGTCGGCCGTGCACTCGGCCAGGTGATCGATCAGCCGCTCGGCGTCTTCCGGCGCTCCAAGCAGCAGACCCTTGGCGTGCTTGAAATCGCGGCTGCTGCCGCCTTCGATCATGTAGGTCGCGACCGTCCACGGGCTGCCGGCGAAGCCGATCAGCGGCGTCCCGGCGGGCAGCTCGCGCCGGATCAGCCGAACTGCATCCATGACGTAGCCGGTCTCGCCGTTCGGGTCCGGCCGCGGCAGCGCGCGGATGTCGGCGCCGGTGCGGACCGTGCGCGCGAACTTCGGGCCTTCGCCGGGCGTGAAGCTCAGATCCAGGCCCATTTCGTGCGGCAGAATCAGGATGTCGGAGAACAGGATCGCGGCGTCGAAGCCGAACCGCCGGATCGGCTGCAGCGTGACCTCGCAGGCCAGTTCCGGCGTTCCGGCCAGGGTCAGGAAATCGCCCGCCTTCTCGCGCGTGGCGCGGTATTCGGGCAGGTAGCGGCCGGCCTGGCGCATCAGCCAGATCGGGGTGTGGTCGACCGGCTCGCGCCTGAGCGCGCGCAGGAATGGACTATTGATGGGGCTGTCGGCGCGGGTCTCCGCGGCCGCGGTGGGGGAGGTGGTCATCGGCAAAGCAGTTCCAGAACGGTTTCGGGTTCGATGTCGTCGCGGATCACGGCCCGGCCGGGGGCCTCGAGCAGGATCAGGCGCAGCCGGCCTTCGCGGTTCTTCTTGTCCAGCCGCATCAACTCGATCAATCGCTCGGGTGCGATGTCGTCGGGCAGCGCGACCGGCAGTTCCAGACGCTGGAGCAATGCGCACAGCCGCCCGGCGTCTTCCGCTGCCAGCATACCGAGCCGGGCGCTGAGCTGCGCGGCCAGGTGCATGCCGATCGCGACCGCCTCGCCGTGCCGGAACCTGTTGTATTCGGTCGCGGTCTCGATCGCGTGGCCGAACGTGTGGCCGAAGTTCAGCAGCGCCCGGCGGCCGGCCTCGCGCTCGTCGGCCTCGACGATCGCGATCTTGTGTGCGGCGGCGCGCACGACGGCGTGCTCCAGTGCTTCGGCGTCTCGATCCAGCAGCGCGGCGGCATGGTCGTCGAGCCAAGCCAGAAAGCCGGCGTCGGTGATCGCGCCGTACTTGACGACCTCGGCCAGCCCGGCCAGAAAGTCGCGCTGCTCGAGCGTGGCCAGCGTGGCGACGTCGGCGATGACCGCGGCCGGCTGGTGGAACGCGCCGACCAGGTTCTTGCCGGCCGGCAGGTTGAAGCCGGTCTTGCCGCCGATGGCCGCGTCGACTTGCGCCAGCAGCGTCGTCGGCGCCTGGACCACACGGATGCCGCGCATGTAGGTGGCCGCGGCGAACCCGGCCAGGTCGCCGATGACGCCGCCGCCGAGCGCGATCACGGTCGCGTCGCGCTGGGCGCCGATCGCGGCGAGTCGGTCGAGGATCGCACGCCAGTGTTCCATGGTCTTGGCCTCTTCCCCAGGCGGCAGCACCAGCGTGGCCGGCGCGAATTCAGCCAGCGTGCGCACCAGCGTGTCGAGGTAGAGCCCGGCGACGGTCTCGTCGGTGACGATCAGCACGGTGCCGCGCCGATCGCCGCGCCACGCGCCGGCGTCGCCGAGCAGGCCGCGCGCGATCCGCACCCGGGTGCGGCCGGCGGCGTGGTTCAGTTCGAGCTTGGGCATCTGGATGGGCGTTCCGATTGTTGCCCGGCGTCGCTGCGCCGGTCGAGCAAAATGCGGATTGTACGCTCCAGCGAGGCGGCCATCCTGGGCAGCGAAAGGTTGCGCGACTCGAACACGATATCGGCCAGATCGCGGTAGATGGGATTGCGCTGCTTCGCCATCCCGGTCAGCCGCCTGCGGCGATCGGGCGCGGCCAGCAGCGGACGGCGCTTGTCGCGCTCCAGCCTGCGGATCTGCTGGCTGACCGACGTCTTCAGCCAGACCACGCCGCCGCTGGCCCGGATGACGCGCCGGTTTTCATCGTCGAGGACCGAGCCGCCGCCGGTGGCGATCAACTGTCCCCGGCCGGCCGCGATCTCGGTCAGCAGTGCGCTCTCGCGCTGGCGGAATCCGGACTCGCCCTCGATATCGAAGATGACCGCAACCTCGACGCCGCAGCGCCGTTCGAGTTCCTCGTCGAGGTCGATGAACTCGAGACCCAGTTTCGGCGCGACCCGGCGGCCGAGCGACGTCTTGCCCGAACCCATCGGGCCGATCAGGAACACGTTTTGCACGGGCGGCGGCAGATTTCCGATATCCTCGATGCTACAGGAACTTGGCATTCAACGGCCAGCGGCCGCATCCGTAACGCACCATGAACTCCACTGTCCAGTGCACCGCCGACGACATGCTGGCCGGTTTCGGACCGGTCCACGCGCCCGATGCAAGACTGCTCGTGCTCGGCAGCATGCCCGGCGCGCGTTCGCTGGAAGCCGGCGAGTACTATGCCCACCCGAGGAACGCGTTCTGGCCGATCATGGAGGCGCTGTTCGGCGTCGACGCGGCCAGTCCCTACGTGACCCGGCTCGAAATGCTGCGCGCGGCCGGCGTGGCGCTGTGGGACGTGATCGGGCGATGCCGGCGCCGCGGCAGCCTGGACCAGAAGGTCGAGCCCGAATCGATCGTCGCCAACGATTTCGGGCGGCTTCTCGCAGATTGCCCGCGAATTCGGCGGATCGGGTTCAACGGCGGTCTGGCCGAGCAGGCCTGGCGGCGCCATGTCGCACCTTCGCTCGAACCCCGGGCCGAACTCGAATTCGTCCGGCTGCCGTCGACCAGCCCGGCGCACGCGGCGATGACGCTGGCGCAGAAGACCGAGGCCTGGCGCCGCGCACTGCTCGGCTGAACCGGACGCCGCGGCGCCGGGCCGTCACCCCGCTTTCCGGCACGATTGGGTACCATAGGCATCGCTCTGCGCCGCCGGGTTCGCAATGGTCCGTTTCTTCATCGTCTTCGTGGTCCTGCTCGTCTCGCTGTTCACCATCGAGGTGCTGCAGCCGGTGCAGGAACACGTCGTGCTGCCGTTCACGTCGGGGATCGCATGGCTCAGCGTCGGCATCATCGAGCTGTTCGATTCCGGCGTCGTGTCAGCCGGCAAGATCATCCGCGATCTCGAAAGCGGGTTCGCCGTCTCGATCGAGCCGGGCTGCAACGGCGTCGAGGCGCTGATCATCCTGTTCGCGGCGATGTTCGCGTTCCCGGCGCCGCTGAAGAACAAGCTGGTCGGCTTTGCGATCGGCTTCGTCGCGATCCAGGTGCTGAATCTGGTGCGCATTGTCAGCCTGTTCTACCTCGGCCAGTGGAACATGACCTGGTTCAACTGGTTCCATCTGTACCTGTGGCAGGCGCTGATCATTCTCGATGCGCTGGTCGTGTGGCTGATCTGGTTGCGGACATTGCCGCACGGTCCGGCCGGCGGCGGACCGGGGAACGGTCGGGGAGCCGGATCGGACCGA
This sequence comes from Wenzhouxiangellaceae bacterium, assembly GCA_032251475.1. Lineage (GTDB taxonomy): Bacteria > Pseudomonadota > Gammaproteobacteria > Xanthomonadales > Wenzhouxiangellaceae. The sequence continues at coordinate 10,536 of JAVVDX010000027.1, forward strand.
GCGCCGGATGACGACGCGCCGCCCGGCGCCGAGCCGCAACGGGCGTGAGCGACGACCGTCCGAGCCTGCTGATCGCCGGCTGCGGCGATCTCGGCATCCGGCTGGCCGAGCGCGTACCGGGCTGGCAGGTGCACGGGCTCAGGCGCAATGTCGCGCGCCTGCCCGGCACGATCATGCCCGAGGCCGGCGACCTGAATCGGCCGGAGACGCTCGCACGGCTGGACCGGTACTGGGACGCGGTGATCTACACCGCCACGCCGTCCGGCCGCGGCGTCGAAGGCTACCGCAGCGCCTACGTCGACGGCCTGGCGCGGCTGCTCGACCGGGTCGAGACGCCGCGCCTGATCGCGGTATCGAGCACCGCTGTCTACGGCCAGGACGGCGGCGAATGGGTCGACGAGGACTCGCCGACCGAGCCGTCGGCGTTCAACGGCGAGATCCTGCTCGAATATGAGCAGCTTGCGCGCGGGGCGGGCGGCACCGCGCTGCGGTTCTCGGGCATCTACGGCCCCGGGCGCGATTTCCTGATCCGGAAGGTCCGGGCCGGCGGCGTCGAGTGCCGGCGCGAGCCGGCGGTGTGGACCAACCGCATCCACGCCGAAGATTGCGCCGCCGCGCTCGCCCACCTGCTGGCCCTGGACCAACTGCCGCCGGTGCTGATCGGCAGCGACCAGCGGCCCGCGCCGCGCTGGCAAGTGCTGTCGTGGCTGGCCGAGCAGCTGGGTGCAGATCCGCCGGTCGAGGTCGCCGACGGTGAGGCCGGCCGGAAGATCAGCCAGGGCAAGCGCGTTTCGGCCGCCCGGCTGTTCGCGACCGGGTTTGCGCTACAGTACCCGGACTACCGGGCCGGATACGAGGAGCTGCTTCGATGCGGATGAACGACGAGATTCTCCGGCGATTCAGCGACGGCTTCGAACGCGCGGTCGCCGCGGACATTCCCGAGCCGACGGCGATGACGCTGGCCACGGCCGATGCCAGCGGTCGGCCGTCGGCGCGCACCGTGCTGCTCAAGGGTCACGACGCCGCCGGGTTCGTGTTCTACACTAATCTCGAAAGCCGCAAGGCCGCCGAGATTCGGGTCAACCCGTTCGTCGGGCTGGCATTCTGGTGGCGCGAGAACGAAGAGCAGGTGCTGATCGAGGGGCGCGCCCGGCAGGTCGGCGATGCCGAGGCCGACGCGTACTTCGCGTCCCGGCCGCGCGGCAGCCAGGTCGGGGCATGGGCGTCGAAGCAGTCGGCCGAACTGGCCGGCCGCCAGACGCTGATCGATCGCGTCGCCGAACTCGAGCGCGAATACGCCGGCTGCGACATCCCGCGCCCGCCGCACTGGTCCGGATTTCGGGTCGAGCCCCGGCGCGTCGAATTCTGGTACGGGCGCGAATTCCGGTTGCACGAACGCATCGAATACACCGCCGGCGACGCGGGCTGGACGCGCCGGCTGCTTTATCCTTGAGGTCATTGGCTGGCCCGATCGTCCAGCTCGACCGTCGGTTCACGCTTCGCCGATCCGACCTGCGATTCTTGAGGCCGTCGGGTCGCTCGGTTGTCAGACCGTTGGCTTGTTGGCGGGCGACGGGTCAATCTTCCGTCGGTTCGGGAGCGGGGGTCTTGCGGCGCGCACGCTCGCGTTCGCTCCAGCGTTCGATCAGCTCGCGCCACGGCGATGCTTCCGGGTCGTGACCTTCGTACCGGCCGGCCGCGCGGCGCTGGCGTTCGGCCTCGTACAGGATCAGCGCGCAGGCGACCGAAACGTTGAGCGATCGCGTCATGCCGTGCATCGGGATCACGACGTGCGCCTCGCAGAGTTCTGCGGCCGCGTCGCTGATGCCGAATTTCTCGGTGCCGAGCACGAGCGCGGTCGGGCGCGTGTAGTCGAACTCGCGAAAGTCCACGGCGCGCCCGGAGAAGTGCGCCGCCACGCAGGCGAACCCTTCGGCCTTCAGCGCCGCAAGCCCCGATTCGGTATCGGCGTGGCGGGTCAGCCCGACCCAGCGCTGCGCCCCCTGCGCCGTTCCCGATAGCGCCGGAAGGCCGTGCTCGCCCGGCACCGCGTGCGCGTGCATGACTCCGACCGCGTCGCAGGTGCGCAGGATTGCGGCGAAATTGTGCGGCTTATGCACGCGTTCCATGAACACCGTCAGGTCCGGCTGGCGCAGCCGGGCCGTGTCGATGATGCGCTGGCGGCGTTCGGGGGTCATGGGGGGATTCTACGTTGGCTCGTTGGCTCGTTCGGGCCGTCAGGCAACCGGCCTTTTCAATCGTTTACCTGATTACGTACCTACCTCAGCCACAGCGCGGGACATGAGCCGATCCGGCTTCATGCGCCGCGCTGTGGCTGAGGTAGCTACGTAATCAGGTATATTTATGCCCGGAGGTACTTGGCGCGTGTTGCCGTTCGTGGCGATTTTGCGGTGGCCGGTGGCGTAATGCGGGCGGCCGATTGATTCGGGTCAAAACGTTTTCGGGCGGTCGATTGATACGATGACGGCGAGGGATTTCCCAGGAGAGGCGAGATGCCGATCCCGCTATCCGTGCTGCGAAGGCACGCGCCCGACGCGCTGCTGGGCATGCTGATGTCCAGCGAAGCCAACTTCTCCGGCTGGGCCGATCCGCGCGGCGTGGAGCTGGAAGTCTCGCGCATCATGTATCCGTCGCCGCGAGCCGAGGCCGACCAGCTCGTCGGCGGGGCTTTCCATCACTTCGAACGGTACTTTCTCCGGTATCTCGAAGGTCCCCGCCACGCGCTGGAGTCTCTTCATCAGCGGGCGGCGAACGACGCACGGCACAAGAACGTTTCGATCCTGCGGGTCGAGAAGATCGGCCGGCGCACGTTTTCGCCCGGGACGATGAGCTATGCGGGCATCCGGACCGAGCTGTTCGATCTCAAGCGCCACCGCGGCGTGGATTCGTTCAATCCCCGTCTCTTCACCGAAGAGATGATCTGCGACGTGCTCGCGCTCTTCCGCGGCTCGTTTCGCGCCCGCGCCGCGCGCGCCTGATCAGGCGGCGGCCGAGACGATCCGGTCGCGACCCTGCTGCTTGCCGCGATACATCGCCTGGTCGGCGCGCTCGATCGCGCCCGGGACGTCGTCGGCGACCTGTGTGATACCGAAGGTCAGCGTGATGTGGAACGTGCCGGCCGGCGTATTCAGACTCTTCCCGGAAAATCCCCGGCGGAGGCGATCGAGCACTGCAATCGCCTGGTCGGGCGAGGTATCCGGGAACAGCACCAGAAATTCCTCGCCGCCCCAGCGACAGACGATGTCCAGGTCGCGCAGCAGGCGCCGCATTTTTTCCGCGACGCTCCGGAGCACTTCGTCGCCGACGGCGTGGCCGAAGCGGTCGTTGAGCTGCTTGAATCGGTCGATGTCCCCCATCGCGATGGTCAGCGGACGGCCGGTGCGCTGCCGGCGTCGCAGCTCTTCGCCGGCCCGTTCCAGGAACGCCCGCCGGTTGAGCAGTCCGGTCAGCTCGTCCTCGCGCGCCAGCCGGCCGATCGTGCGCACCGCTTCTTCGAGCTCGCGGTTGCGTTCCGAGAGTTCGCGCTCCATGCGCGACTTGGTGCGGTAGGCGCGCCAGCTCACCAGCGCCAGCAACGTGACCAGTGCGAGCGCGACGGCGGCACTGACCAGCATCAGGTTGCGCCGCGCCAGCCGGGCCGACTGCAGTTGCGCATCGAGCCGTAGCAGTTCGATCTGATCCTCCTGCTGTTCGACCTGGTAGCGGACTTCCAGCTCGTCGATCAGCGACTGGCGCTGATTCTCCCGCCGCCGCTGGCGAAAATCGACCAGCTCGCGCAGCGATTCGAGCGCGGCGGCGGGATTGCCCATGGCCTCGTGCACCGTCACCAGTTTCTCGAGCACCGGCTCCTCGACCGATGCGATTTCGCCGCGCACGCTCTCCAGAACTTCCTGATAAAGCGAATGCGCCCGCGCGTGGCGGCCGCGCGCGGCATGCAGGTCGCCCAGCGACATGCGCGCCCCGGCCGCCAGCCGGCGCAGGCCCAGTTCGGTCGTCCGCTGAAGTGCCCGGGGGCAGGTCGAGGCGGCCTCGTCGAGGCGCCCGATCTGCACGAGCACGCTGCAGATGTTGGCCAGTTGCTGGGCGACGAGCGGCTCGGCGCCGTGCCGTTCGGCCACGGCCAGCGCGCGGCGGTGCGCTTGCAGCGCGGCATCGGGACCTTCGAGTTCGGCGATCACGAGCGGCAGGTTGCCCAGCACCGACGCTTCCATCGCGGCATCGCCGGCCCGGCGCGCCAGTTCGAGCGCGCGCTCGTAGTATTGGCGCGCTCGCGGGTAGTTTTCGGCGAAGGTGTGGGCCACCGCAAGCGCGTTGTTAATGCGCGCCTTTTCGGCCAGCGCGTCGGTCGGCTCGAGCAGCCGGCGCGCGGCATGGAATTTTTCGAGCGCGTCGGCAATCGCGCCGCGCTCGGCGGTGATAGAGCCCTGCAGGAACAGCGCGCCGGCGGTCAGCACCGGATCCGTCGAGCCCTCAGCGAGGCGCTGAAGGCGTTCGGCGTCGGCCATCGCCGCGTCCAGCCGGCCGCGGTCGCGGAGGATTCCGGCGCGCAGCTCCAGCATCCCCGCGAGCCGGGTACGGGCCGATTCCGGCATTCCGCCCGCAAGCTTGTCGTCCGGCGCCCCGATCTCGCGGTCGAGCAGTTCGAGCGCCGCAGCCGGGTCGTGCCGGCGCAGTTCGGACGCCTGTTCGAGCATCTCGTCGGCCCGTGCCTGCCACGGCGCGCACAGCAACAGGGCGATGACGATGAGGACCGGCTGCACAGAAACGTTTTTTCGGACCATCCTCGAATGCCACCCATCGCACTACGGCAACTGGGCAGATTAAAGCAAGATCCATACCATGACGGAGCTGCACCGGGCGCGAGGCCCGGGGCCCGGTCGTTGCCGCCGTCGACGGGACCGGCACGGCCGACGAATCTGCGCATATGGCGACGCAATTGGGCAGGGCCCGGGAAATCCGTCGGCCCGCCCTGGCCGGACGATGAGTGAATGGCGGCGGTTCGCGCGACCGGAGCGAGCCGCGGAAATCCGGGGTTGTGCGGGAATTGGTGGCTACGGGTGGACTTGAACCACCGACCCCAGCATTATGAGTGCTGTGCTCTAACCAGCTGAGCTACGTAGCCACGGCAAGCCGGATATTTTGGCCGGCGCGGCAGCGAAAGTCAACCGACAGACGGGCCGAGAAAGCGTTCCGGGAGCAGGCCGGCCGGGTCGATCGCGGGCGTGCGGCCGGTGACGAGATCGGCGACGAGCTCGGCCGAGCCCGCCGCCTGGGTCCAGCCCATGGCGCCGTGGCCGGTGTTCAGGTGCAGGCCGCCGATCGGGGTCGGGCCGATCAGCGGCGGTCCGTCCGGGGTCATCGGCCTCAGGCCGGCCCACGCGTGTGGATCGGATCCGAGGATTTTCGTGCGCAGCCGGGGCAGCAGCGCGGCGGCGTTTTCGAGCAGCAGTCTCAACCGGCGCGGGTCGATCGAAAGGTCCCGGCCGGCGAATTCGGCCAGCCCGGCGATTCGAAGCCGGTTCGGGCCGAGCCGGGCGGTGACGAAACGGCGCTCGAGGTCGAGCAGCGGCAGCGTCGGGGCCGGGTCGCCGGGATCGATTTCGATCGTCGCCGAGTAGCCCTTGACCGGGCAGATCGGGACGCGCAGCCCCAGCGGCCTCAGCAGCACCGGGCTGTCGCAGCCGGTCGCGACGATGCAGGCGTCGGCCTCGATTTCGCCGCTGCCGGTGGCAACCGCGCGAAACCGGCCGGAATCGGCGACGATGCGCTCGACCGGCGTGCCGAAACGCACCTCGGCGCCGAGCCCGATGGCACGCGCGACGGCCTCGCGGCTGAATTCGCAGGCATCGCCGGACTCGTGGACCGGAAACAGCAGCGTGCCGTGGACGCGCCCGGCGACCGGTTCCAGCGCCGGTTCGGCCGCGACCAGTTCGGCCCGGTCGAGTTGCCGGTAGTCGATGCCCGGCAGGTCCCCCGGCAGCTTCAGCCGGCGCCGGAGTTCGATCGCCGCCTCGAGGTCATCGGCGCTGAAGTAGAGTTCCAGCGAGCCGCGCGTGATCTGGCGGTATTCGAGCGCGTGCCGCTGGCGCAGCGGACCCATGCACGCGGTCGAGTACAGCCCGAGACGGACGCAGTGCGCGGCGTTGCGGTAGTAGCGCGAAGCGCGTGAGTTGGCGAGGAACTTCAATCCCCAGCCGAACATGCCCGGCAGCGCCGACAGGCGCATGCGCCACGGCCGGTCGCCATGCAGCAGCGCGTCGGGCAGCTTCGCGAACGTGCCCGGCGGGTTCCACGGCTCGGCGTGGCAGGGTGTCAGGCCGCTGCCGTTTGCGTGGCTGGTGCCGGCGGCGGCCTCGTTCTCGCGCTCGACGAGCACGACGTCGACGCCGCGCTCGGCCAGCACCAGCGCCGTGGTGGCGCCGACCACCCCGGCGCCGAGGACGATGACTTTCATGCCGGAATGATAACGCCGGGACCGCCGCCCCCGGCGGCGATGCGCCGATGCGGGATCAGCGGTTCTCGAAGCTGTCGCTGAACACGTCGTCGGCAACCGTCGATTCGACCAGGCAGCTCGCCTCGGCCGCGGTCGGGCCCATTACATCGAGGCTGCACTGGCTGAATTGCTGCGAGCCGTTGATGGTCGAGGCCATGATGCCCTGCAGCGTGCCCGAGGGGCAGAATTCGGTGTTGTCGTCGTGCCGGGCATTGAAGTTGTGTCCGGCCTCGTGCGCGAACACCAGCGCGCTGATGGTTTCGCCGGAAGTCAGGTCCTGGTCGACGCCAAGCCCCGCGGACCGTCGGCACAGGACGCTTCCGTCGGGGCTGAAAAACGCGGTTCCGACCGTCGAGCCGTCGAAAATGCGCCCGCTGAACAAATGGGCGATTCCGCGGAACGGGATATCGCGGCCGGCGCCGCCGTTCATGAATTGCCGGAACTGCTCGAGCAGCGTGCCGGCGTCGGTCGCGACGAGGTTGGCGTCATCGGCCAGGAGTTTGTGGTGCCAGAGCACAATCCCGGTGCCGAGCTGGCCGGTGAAGATGCCGTCGACGAAGTTCAGCCGGCCGGCGACGACCGCGGCGGTGTTGCTGCCGTACCTTGAATTGAAACCGGTGTCGGTGACGATCGTGACCGGCATCGCCATCATTGCGCTGCCCTGCAGCGCGGCGATCTCCTGCAGGTGGCCGATGAAGCGGTTGAAGTCGCCGGCCGCGGCGTCAGACGTTCGGGCGCCGGAGGTTCGGGTGCCGGGGGATCGCGCGTCCGGGGCCGCGATCGCGCCCGGGTCGATGAAGCGTTCGAGGTCGAGGTCGGAGAACCGGAACACGATCGTGTCGTCCGGCCGGGTCCCGCGCCGGCCGGCCGCGCCCAGGTCGCCGGCGCGGTCGATGAGGTAGAGCTCACGGCCGTCGAAGAAACCGCCGCTGAGCCGGCCGCCGATCCAGTTCAGGCGTGCCCAGGATCCGGGCTTCCCGGACACGGTGCCGCGCAGGAAGCGGTGGCCGCGCGCGGCCAGCGCGCGCCGCATCGGGTCGGGCAGCGCTTCGAGAAGCGCCTCGTTGTCGGCCAGATCGAGCCGCCAGTCGGTCCCGAAGGCACGAAACGACAACCGCTGCTCGGCGGCCGGCGCGGGAACCGCCGGTCGAATCTGGCGGAATTCCGCGACCAGGGGACGATCCCCCTGCTCGGCCTGGGCCGCCCCCGCCGCCGTGGCGATGATCAGTATTGCGATGCGAATTGCTGCGGTCACAATGACGATTCCCGAATACGGTCCCGAGTGCGCGCCCGAGTTTAGAACGCCGGGCGCGGAAAAAGTCGTTGATCGACTGCACATTTTTCGAACTGCCGGGGCGGGACTGGAGACGGCGACCCGGCGGATCAGTCGGGCATGGCGTGGCCGAATTCGCGCTTGAAGCGCTCGCGCACCAGCGCCGGATCCAGGTCGAAGCCCTGGGGTGCGGCGTGCGCGATCTTGATCGAGCCCATCAGCGAACCCAGCCGGGCCGCGTCGCGCGGATCCCAGCCGCGCTCCAGGCCGTAGAGCAGGCCGGCGCGGTAGGCGTCGCCGCAGCCGGTCGGGTCGGAAATCGCCTCGGGCCTGACCGACGGGATGTGTTCTTCACCTTCTCTGGTGACCAGCTCGGAGCCGTCGCCGCCGTGGGTGATGATCAGGCCCTGCTTCAGCCCGCTGAGCGCCTCGCCGCGGTTCCATCCGGTCTTCTTCGCGACCATCTCCCACTCGTAGGAATTGACCGTCAGCCAGTCGGCGTCGGCGATCATGGCCTTGAGCTCCTCGCCGGAGAACATCGGCAGCCCCTGGCCCGGGTCGAACACGTGCGGGATGCCGGCGGCCTTGAACTGCTCGGAATGGTCGAGCATGGCCTGCTTGCCGTCCGGCGAGACGATGCCGTATTTCACCGAGCCGTCGGCCGGGACCGAGTTGCGGTGGTTCTCGTTCATCGCACCGGGATGGAACGCGGTGATCTGGTTGTCGTCGAGGTCGGTCGTGATGTAGGCCTGCGCGGTAAAGTGCTCGTTGTCGCGCAGTACGTATTGCTGGCTGATGCCGAGTTCCTCGAGACGGTCCGCGTAGCGGTCGAAATCGGCGCCGACGGCGGCCATCGGCAGCGGTTCGCCGCCGAGCTTCTTCAGCCCGTAGGCGATGTTGCCCGCGGTGCCGCCGAAGTTGCGCCGCATTTCCGGGACCATGAACGCGACGTTGAGCATGTGCGTCTTTTCCGGAAGGATGTGGTCCTTGAAGCGCTCCGGAAAGACCATGATGTTGTCGTAGGCCAGCGAGCCGCAGATCAGAATCGGCATGAAATTCCGTTTTTTTTGAGTCAGCCGGGCAGTATACGGGATCGTCGCCGGAATCGCTGTGGCCGCTGTGTCCGGGCGGTCCGGGGCGGACTGAACCGTGCCGGCGAACATGTCGAGTGGTTGCAAATGGGAAGTGGGAGCGTGTAAAGTACAGGCTTGCTTTTCGAGCAGACCCGATCGTCACGGATCATCGCGGGCCATCGCGGGCCATCGCGGAAATTCATTGATGCTAGACTCGGCGGCCGCCGCGACCGAAGGCCTCCGGAATCGGGTAATCGGAAGTTCCGGCGTCGGGCTGCGCAACGCGCAGTCGGGCTAGTCGACCGTATACGCAAATTTCAACAGAAGATCCAACGGGTATGAACATAGTGACCAAAAAAGCAGACTTGACGCTCGCCGCCCTGCTGGTTTCAGTCCTGGCTGCAACCGGGTTCGCCGCGAACGTGCACGCGCAGGACATCGAGCCTGCTCTGGATGCGAGCCGTCAGGCTGCGCAGGACACGCGCCAGTCGCAGGAACAGATCGACCAGATCGACGCGCGCATCCAGCAGCTGCTCGGCGACTATCGGGCCAATCTGCGTCAGCTCGAGCAGCTCCAGCGCTACAACGCTTCACAGCGTCGTCAGGTCGAGGCCCAGCGCCGGGAAATCGAGTCGCTGACCGAGGACATCAACAATATCGCCAGCCTGCAGCGCGCCGTCCAGCCGCTGATGCAGGACATGGTCAACGCGCTGAGCAGGATGGTGGAGGCGGATCTGCCGTTCCTGCTCAACGAGCGTCGCAACCGGGTCGAGCGGCTCAACAGGCTCATGGAGGATCCGTCCAGTTCGCCGGCCCAGCGGTACCGGTTGATCATCGAGGCGTACCAGATCGAAGCCGAATACGGTCGCACGATCGAAGCCTATCGCAGCGATATCCAGACGGCGGACCGGTTGTACGAAGACGTCGACGTTCTGCGAATCGGCCGTCTGCTGCTCATTTTCAAGACCGATGACGACAGCGTGCTCAAGCGCTTCGAGTCCGAGTCGGGCCGCTGGGTGGATCTGGACAAGGCCTACCTGCGCGATGTCAAGACGGCGATGCGCGTGGCCCGCGAGCAGATTCCGCCGGAACTGCTGTACATCCCGGTCACGGCCCCGGTGACTGCTGAACCTGCGACCGCGGAAGAGGGCTGAAACGATGATGTCAACGCAGAAGAAGCATCTCATCCAACGAATCAGAAGCGGGAACGACACCATGCGCAATCGCTCACTCGGCCTTCAATCGACCCTGGTCATCGCGGCGCTGGCATTTGGCGCAAGCGCGATGGCCCAGCAGCAGGGCCAGCAGCAGG
>JAVVDX010000027.1:20807-29290 GCA_032251475.1 Wenzhouxiangellaceae bacterium
GGCCCAGCAGCAGGGCCAGCAGCAGGGCCAGCAGCAGGGCCAGCAGCAGGGCCAGCAGGAACCGAAGTCGCTCGACGAGGTCCTGCGCGCCATGCGGCAGGAGCGCCAGGCGGTCGAACAGGCCAACCGTGAACGTGTCGAGCGCTTCCGCCGCGCCGAGGCGAACCGGGAACAGGAACTGCGCCAGGTGCGCAGCCAGGTCAACGAGGCCGAGGCCGAGGCCAGCCGGCTGGAAAACCTTCGTAACGAACTCGATCGCGAACTGGCCGACCTGCGCGAACAGCTGGCCGAGCGGCAGGGCGAGTTCGGCGAACTGTTCGGCGTGGCCCGGGCCGCGGCGGCCGACCTCAACGAGCAGCTCAACGACTCCCTGATTTCGACCCAGTTCCCCAGCCGCGGCGAAGAGCTGACGAGCATGGCCCAGTCGGATTCGCTGCCGACGATCGACGAACTCGAAGGGCTGTGGTTCACCCTGATGCAGGAGATGTCCGAGCAGGGCAAGGTCGTGCGCTTCCAGGCCGAGGTCGTCAGGAACGACAACACGGCGATGGCCGAAGAGGTCGTGCGCATCGGGCCGTTCACCGCGTTCGGCGAACAGGGCTATCTGGTCTACACCAATGACACGCTGCGCTACCTCGCGCGCCAGCCCGGCGGCGGCGCCGTGGCCGCGGCCGAGCGCGTGATGGACCACACCGGCGAAGGCGTGGTACGTGGCCTGATCGACCCGTCGCTCGGCAGCCTGCTGGGCCTGGTGGTCGAGACGCCGACGCTGCGCGAACGCGTCGACCAGGGCGGCTGGATCGGATACGCGATCATCGTCATCGCGGCGTTCGGCATCCTGCTGGCGATCTACCGCTGGCTGGCCCTGACGCTGACCTCGATGAAGGTTCGCCGGCAGATCGGCAGCCACGAGCCCAGCGATTCCAACCCGCTGGGCCGGATCCAGGCCGCCTACGAAGAGCACAAGGGCGAGGACCTGGAGACGCTGCAACTGCACCTCGACGACGCCGTTCTCAAGGAACTGCCGGCGCTGGAACGCGGCCTGAACCTGGTCAAGGTGCTGGCCGCGGTCGCGCCGCTGATGGGCCTGCTGGGTACCGTCATCGGCATGATCGTCACGTTCCAGGCCATCACGCTGTTCGGCACCGGCGATCCGAAGCTGATGGCCGGCGGGATCTCGCAGGCGCTGATCACCACCGTGCTCGGCCTGATCGCGGCGGTGCCGCTGCTGATTCTGCACGCCTTTGCAGCGGCCACTTCGCGCCGTCTCGGCCAGATTCTCGAAGAGCAGTCCGTCAGCCTGGTGGCCGATGCCGAGAAGGCAAACCGATAACGCATGCAGCCGAGGATAGAGTTCCGTGTTTGAACTGCTGAATCCGGTCAATGCAGTAGCGACCATCCGGGGCTTCCTCGAAGCCGGCGGCCCCGTGGTGGTCGTGCTGTTGTTCAGCACCGCGCTGATGTGGATCCTGATCAGCGAGCGCTTCCTGTATTTCGGCTTTTCCAGCCGGCGCCTGCGCGCCGGGCAGGTCGAACGCTGGAACGCGCTCGGCGACCACGTCAGCTGGCAGTCGCACCAGTTCCGCGAGCGGCTGATCTCGGAGGTCCGGGTCGAGAACGAACGCTACATGGGCGTGATCCGGGCGCTGATCCTGGTGACCCCGCTGCTCGGCCTGCTGGGTACGGTCACGGGCATGATCGAGGTCTTCCAGGTCATCACCGATACCGGCGCATCGAACGCGAGGCTGATGGCTTCGGGCATTTCCAAGGCCACGATCCCGACCATGACCGGTCTGGCGGTGTCGCTGACCGGCGTGTTCGCGATGAGCTTCCTCGACCGTCGCAACGAGCTTTCCATCGCCGAGGTCTCCGACCAGCTCGAGCCGGAAGCGGGCATGGCCTTCAGCACCGGCAAGCGCCTGCTCACCGGTGAAGCCGACGAAGCCGAAGTCAACATCACGCCGCTGCTGGACATCGTCTTCATCCTGCTGATCTTCTTCATCGTCACGTCCACCTTCCTCGACGAGGAAGGGCTGGAAGTCGTCACCCCGCAGGAGAACGAGCAGGAAGAGCTGACCCGTCCGCCGCCCACGCTGGTGCTGAGCGTGCGCAACGACGGTTTCGTCATGGTCGACAACGTGCGCATGATCGATCCCCGATCGGTCAAGCCGGTGGTCGAGGCGTTCAAGGCCGAGAACCCGCGCGGCGTCGTATTGCTGAACGCCGCGCCGGATGCCGAGGTCGAATCCACTGTACTGGTGCTGGACCAGGCGCGCCAGGCCGGGGTGAATCCGGCGCTGGCGATCCAGCAGCAAGGCTAGAGCTAGCGGAGTATCCATGCCCAAGCGGAGTATCCATGCCTAGAACTGCCCGAGTCGCAAAAGCCGACGACAGCGACGTCAACGTGACGCCGCTGCTGGACATCGTCTTCATCATGCTGATCTTCTTCATCGTGACGGCGACGTTCATCAAGGAGCCCGGTGTCCAGGTGAGCCGCCCCGAGGCGCAGACGGCCGAGGATCAGCGGCTGGTGTCGATCCTGGTCGCGATCGATGCCGACAACTCGATCTGGATCAACCGCAAGCAGGTGCCGCTGGAAGGTGTGCGCGCGGCGCTGGAGCGCCTGCGGCGGGAGAATCCGCGCGGCAGTGCGGTGATCCAGGCCGACGGCAGGGCGCACAGCGAATTTCTGGTCAAGGTTCTCCAGCAGATTCGCGCCGCCGGCATTGACGAAACCGTTGCCGTGTCGGCGATAAAGCCATGAACAACGTCATTCGCCTCATTACCGGCCTGCCCGGCGCCGTCGTCGTGACGTCGGCGATCTTCCTGATTCTGGCCACGGTGATTTCCACGCGCGAGAACGTGCAGCTGTCGGAAGACCGTTCGGTGGAAATCAACGTCACCCGCCAGTTGCGCGACACCCGGACCCGGGCCGCAGAGGATTTCCAGCGACCGGTGCTGGACCAGCCGCCGCCGCCGCCGCCGACCGTGACGGACCCGAGCTTCCGCCCGCAGGTGAGCGCGCAGATCGGCGCCCTGCCCGACCTGTCGAACGTGGATATCGACATCGGGACCGGCTTCAACCCGGACCGCGACGCGCAGCCGCTGGTGCGCATCCCGCCCCAGTACCCGCAGCGCTGCATGGCCCGCGCCGAGCCGCGCGAGTCGGTGCTGGTCGAATTCGACGTCACGCCGGAAGGTACGGTCGTCAATGCTCGGGTGCTCGAATCGACCAATTCCTGCTTCGACCGCGCCGCGATGCGCGCGGTCGAGCGCTGGCGCTATAACCCGAAAATCGTCGATAACGTTGCGGAGCCGAGGTTTGGCGTCCGTCACGTGATTGAATTCGCATTGGAAGAGTAGCGATGTTCAAGATTGCATTGGTGTGCGGCCGGACCGGACTTCTGGCGCTGGCGGTCGTGATGACAATCGCGGCGGCCGATCCGCTTGCCGCCCAGGGCTCGCGAAGCCTGCAGGACCGGGAGCAGGAGAGGTCCGATGACGAGGCGCGCCAGAAAACCCTCGACCCGCGCGTGGCGGAGGATCTGCTCGAGGCCTACAAGGCGCTCGAGAACCAAGAGTACGACAAATCGCTGGAACGGCTCAACCAGCTTCTGAACCGGCGCGGCGAATCGATGAAGCCGTTCGACAAGGCCTCCGTGCTGCAGATTCGCGGCACCGTGCACGTCAACCTCGATAACATGGACCGTGCGCTCGAGGACTATGCCGCGGCACTCGAGCTGGATGCGCTGCCGGCGGATCAGCAGAACCGATTGCGCTTCAACATGGCGCAGATCTACTTCATCAACGAGCGCTACCGGGAAGCGATCCGCCTGTTCGAGGAATGGATGCAGGCCGACGTCGAGGTTACCGATACGACCTACTTCATGCTCGCCGCCTCGTACTACAACCTGGAAGAATACGAACAGGTGATCGAGCCGATCCGCAAGGCCATAGAGACCGCTTCCAAGCCGGAGAAGCGTTACTACGACCTGCTCAACAGCACCTATTCGCAACTCGGCGACATCGAGGCGCGCACCCGTCTTCTCGAAGAGATGGTGGAGCTGTGGCCGGGCGAGCTCGCTTACTGGCGCCAGCTTTCGTCGCTTTACTCGGAGCAGGGCGACCAGATGAAGGCGTTCGCCGCGCTCGAGGCGGCCTACGTCAACGGCCTGATCAAGGAAGAAAGCGACATCATCCTGCTGGCCCAGTACTACTCCACGTTCGACAATCCCCACCGCGGCGCCCAGCTGATCGCCAGGGAAATGGAGGCCGGCCGGGTCGAGCGCACGGTGGAGAACCTGGAGCTGCTGTCGCAGTTGTGGAGCCAGGCCCGCGAACATGCCAAGGCCATTCCGGTCCTGCGCGAGGCCGCCCGCCTGTCCGACGAGGGCGAGCTTTCGTTCCGGCTGGGTCAGGCGCTGCTGGCCAACGAGGAGTACGATAAGGCCGAGCAGGCGTTCGTGGCGGCGCTCGACAAGGGCGGCCTCAGCGACGAGCGCACCGCGCAGGCGTGGCTGCTGCTGGGTAACGCGCGCTTCAGCCAGGCCGGGCCCGGGGACCGCGAGCAGCGCCAGTCCGCCGCCGAGGCCTTCGCGCGGGCCGAACAGTTCGGGTCGACGCGCCGCCAGGCCGCCGACTGGCGCCAGTACATCCGCGCGATCAACCAGACCGAGGCCAGGCAGGCCGCGCTCGAGCGCGAACAGAGCGAGGTGCTCGAGAAATCGGCCCGCGAACGGCTGCAGACCGCCTGCCGCGCCCGTGAACTGGCCGGCCAGAAGCTGACCGAGCAGTGCCGGGAACTGCTTTCCGAGGGCGAGCAGGGCGGCGGGGACGCCGGCTAGGGAACCCCTGAGAAGCCCTGCGCGGGCGCGACCGCCGTCCTGAACGGGATTGTTTTCATGAACCCGTTTCGGGAGTCTTCGGGAATCATTCGCATTCGACCCGGGGGCGCGGCGGTACGGGCCCGGCAACCGAACCGCAGCGGGCTCGCATTTGTGTTCCGATTGGGTTGAATTTTCGTTAAAATCCCGCTACCATCGGCCCGACAGGTGCCCGCGGGCCGGGAGTCAGGTGCTTTCGGCTGTCTGATTTGCGCCCGCCCGACCTGCGGTCAAAATCCACTCGGGTATTCATCCGAAGCGACACATAAAGAGGACGATAAAACCAATGGACCAACTGCATAAAAAGCGCCGCTCACCCCTCTGGGGAGCGCTGGCCCCGATCATGGCGGGTCTGGCATTCGGCTTGACGCCGTTGTATGCCGCGGCCCAGGATGAACAGTCACAGGAAGAAGATGCGGATGACGCGCAGAATCAGGAGGAGACCGCGCCGGATATCGAACGCATGGTGGTCACGGGCTCGCGCCTGAGGACCAACCCCAATGTCGTTGCGCCCAACCCGGTGCTGACCGTCGGCCAGGAAGAAATCGACGCCCGCGGCGTCACCCGCATCGAGGACCTGACCAACGAGCTTCCGCAGGTCTTCGCCGGTCAGTCGACCGAGGTCTCGAACGGCGCGACCGGAACCGCGACGCTGAACCTGCGCGGCCTCGGTGCCATCCGCACGCTTCCGCTGATCGACGGGCGCCGTCTTCCGTTCGGCTCGCCGTTCAGTTCGCCGGCCAACGTCAACGTCGTGCCGACCGGCCTTATCGAACGCATCGAGATCGTCACGGGCGGTGCCTCGGCCGTGTACGGTTCGGACGCCGTCGCCGGCGTAGTCAACTTCATCCTCAAGCGCGACTTCGAGGGTATCGAGTTCGACATGCAGGGCGCGTTCAACCAGGCCGGCAACGACGACGGTCTGATGGACGGCGTCCTGGCGGCTGCCGATGTGCCGGACCCGGACTCGACCATCGACGGTCGCGAGCTCAGAGTCACGCTGACCATCGGCGCGAACACCCCCGACGGACGCGGCAATGTCACGTCATACCTGCAATACGAGAACCTGAACGCGATCACCCAGGACGGCCGCGACGGCAGCGCTTGCGCGCTGGGCTCCTCCAGCGGTCCGAACAGCTTCAAGGGCGTCGGCTGCGTCGGTTCGTCGAACTTCCGCAGGTTCTTCGGGCTTGCCACCGGTATCGACCGATTCCAGTTGGAAGACGGCACGCTCAAGCCGTTTGAAGGCGGGCCGTCGGAGACGTTCAACTTCGGACCGTTCAACTTCTTCCAGCGGCCGGTCGAGCGGTTCCAGATCTTCAGCCGGGCCCGTTACGAAATTACCGACGATATCGAAGCGTTTGCCGATCTGAGCTTCAACAACACCAAGTCCGATGCCCAGGTCGCCCCGTCGGCATCGTTCGGATTCTGGGACATCAACTGCAACAACCCGCTGATCCAGACCCAGCAGCCGATCACGCTGGCCGAGGTCTTCGGCTGCACGCCGAATCCCGAAACCGGCGAGATTCCGAACGAAGTACCGATCTTCGCATCGCACCGCATGGTCGAGGGCGGACCGCGCTTCAGCGAGCTCGACATCACCACCTGGCGGACGATCGGCGGGCTTCGCGGCACGCTGTTCGAGGAATACGAATTCGAACTGTTCGGACAGTTCGCCCGGGTGCTGGAAACCGACATCTCCAGGAACGACCTGGTCATCGAAAACGTCCAGGACGCGTTCTTCGTCGTCGAGGACGAAAACGGCAACCCGGTCTGCCGCTCGGGCAACCCCGCCTGCGTGCCGTTCAACATTTTTCAACGC
The DNA here is from genome assembly GCA_032251475.1 of Wenzhouxiangellaceae bacterium. Lineage (GTDB taxonomy): Bacteria > Pseudomonadota > Gammaproteobacteria > Xanthomonadales > Wenzhouxiangellaceae. Next base: position 27,513 of record JAVVDX010000027.1, read on the forward strand.
AACGACGACGGGACCACCCGGGTGACCCAGGAGATGGTCGACTTCGTCTCGGGTGTCGGCATCACCACCGGGGAAACCAACCAGTGGGTCTTCGGCGGCAACATCCAGACCGACCTCGGTCGTTTCGGCATCCAGTCTCCGTTTGCCGATGCCGCTCCGGGGCTGCTGGTTGGCGGCGAGTTCCGCGAGGACCAGCTGGTAGCCTCACCGGACGAGATTTCGCAGCAGAGCGATGGTGGCTTTACCGGCGTCGGCGGACCGACACTCCCGGTCTCGGGTTCGGTGGAGGTCTACGAGTTCTATCTCGAATCCCAGATCCCGCTGATCACCGATGCGCCGTTTTTTGAAAGTCTGTCCATCGGTGGCGCGTATCGCTACTCCGACTACACCACCGAGGACGAGGACACCGAAAACGGCTTCACCACCGATACCTGGCACGTGTTCGCCAACTGGCAGCCGGTCGAGGATCTTCGGCTGCGCGGTCAGTTCCAGCGCGCAGTCCGCGCGCCGAACGTGATCGAGCTGTTCACGCCGCAGGGAACGAACCTGCCGAACCTGACGCCGGGGGACAACGGGTTCTTCGATCCGTGCGCGGGTCCGAATCCCTCCGCGACGCTCGAGCAATGCATGCGCACCGGCGTGACGGCGGCGCAGTTCGGTAACATTCCGGACGTGATCTCGGGCCAGACCCAGTCGATCACCGGCGGTAACCCGAACCTGTCGCCCGAAGAATCCGATACCATCACCTTCGGTGCAATTGTCACGCCGAGGGCGATCCCGGGTCTGAGCGTCTCGGTCGACTATTTCGACATCGAGGTGGATGACGCAATCGGCACCATTCCGGCCCAGACCATTCTGGACGAGTGCATCGCAAGCGGCGACCCGACGTTCTGCAACCTGATCACGCGCGACAGAGTGGGATCGCTGATCGCGGGCACCCCGGGTGTCGGCTTCGATGCCTTCCTCCTCAATATCGCCGGCCTGGAAACCAGCGGCGTCGACTTCCAGGTGATCTACGATATTGACCTCTGGGATATCGGTCTCGAAGGCCTGGGCTCGTTGCGGATCGACTATGCAGCGACCTACCTCGACGAGTTGAGCACGACCCCGTTCCCGGGTGCCAGCCCGATTAAATGCGCGGGCAAGGTGCTGGGTGCCTGCGGTTCGCCGAACCCCGAATATCGTCATCGCATGCTCAACACATGGCAGACGCCGTGGAATTTCACGGTCACCGCGACCTGGCGCTACTTCTCGAGCACCGACAATGCTCAGGGTCAGGACGTTCTGCCGTTCACCGATCGCGAGGCCGAGCGTAAGCAGTACCTGGACCTCTCGGTCAATTGGGCCGCCACCGATACGATCGAGTTCCGCGCCGGTGTGAACAACGTCACCGGTACGGATTTCCCGATCCTCACCTCGGCCGGTCCGGCCCTCGGGAACGGCAACACCTTCCCGAGTACGTTCGATACCGGACGGTTCTTCTTCTTCGGTGCGACCTATCGCCTGTAAGAAAAGACGGTAACGCTGTAACGAAAAACCGCAGGCCCCCGGGCCTGCGGTTTTTTTTCGCCTTTTGTCAGGCCGGGAATTCACCCGTCGGGGACGCCACCGCGAGCCTGCCGCGATCTACGGCGTTGAAACCGGATTGCCGCAGGAGCGACGTCCACGTCGCGATTGGTTGCGCGGGGAATCGCGGCCTGGAGGCCACTCCTACAGCTTGGTGGTGGCAGGACGTAGGTCGGATTAGCGAAGCGTAATCCGACATTTCGGGTGGATAC